>CANNHA010000081.1 GCA_947504275.1 Flavobacteriales bacterium | reverse complement strand
TCTGACCAATTTTCTTTTCAATGGTTTAACTCGGCTATCAGCCAAAGCACTTCTTTTGGCAACGATGTTATCTGGTGCATTGTATCCTTGCATTAATAAAAATGATATCAGGTATTCTACTTCTGTGCTTTTACCGCCGGTGTTGTCTCTTAAATCTATGACCAGATGGTTCATTTTTTTTCGAGCGCATTGTTTGAAGAATGAACGAATCATTCTGTTTTGCTTCCCCATTTTTTGTGGAGCAAAAGATGCAATGGCGATATAGGCAGTATCGCTGTGGAATTCAATTTTTGGAAGCTCGCTGTATAAAGCTTTGTTCTTTTTTTGATACCGTTCTTTGTCCCTTTTATCCCATGTCGGATACCAAGTGCTTTGCAATGCTCCAGATAGATCTTTGTACTGTACTTGAATGCTGTCTTGTTGCTGAATATAAAAAACGGAGTAGTAAACAGGAAACAATTCGTCTTGTTGTCTATTGAGTCCATCATGGCTGTCATGCTCCATGAGAGCCAATGGTGCAGTTTTATCAAGAATGGATTGCAAAGCGACTCCATTGAAAGCCAGGAGTTCTGATCCCAATGGTATCCTGTTCAAGGGATCTTTGCTCAATCGATTTCCTATTTTTTTCAATGGAACAATGCGGTAATCATTGTTCAGGTGTTGGTTCCAAAGGCCTTTGATGTGCACTTGTGTGTGGCTGTCCTGCATGGTTTGCAAAAGGCGACCCACAATCAAAGCAAATTCTAATTTGCTCCGTGCTCCTAGATTGCAGGAATCATGGGCCATTTGGACAGCTCTTTCCCATTCCAACGGATCCGCATATCCCGTGGGATAAGGATGCGAAACTTTCAAAATGGAGATCAAAGAATCTATGTCATTGTTCATTTCATCTGGAGAAAGCTTGGTCTCTCCTTGTTGTCCCCAAATACAAAAGGGTAGGAAAAATCCTACCCCCATAAAAATGTATTTTAGTTTTTGAATCAACCGTTGCGTTTTTTAACCATCGTCAAAATGGTGGCCAGAGCTACTGTTTCTCCGGTTTCATCATACACATCCACCAAGAATTTGACGATTCCTTTCGCAATGTCCTCTTCATTTCTTTTCTCTTGATCCACTTTTTCTTTTACCGTGAATTTAACACCGATGGTCATTCCTGGATAAACGGGTTTGGTAAATCGACAATCTTCTAAGCCGTAATTCAACAACACGGGACCTTTCTTGGGATCGACAAACAATCCAGCTGCTTTGGATAAAATGAAATAGCCATGCGCCACGCGTCTTTCAAAGATGGTACCTTCCAAACTTGTGGCATCCATGTGTGCGTAAAAGTTGTCTCCACTGACATTTGCAAAGTTGACGATATCCGCATCGCTTACTGTGTGCTTGTGTGTGAAAACCGTATCTCCAATGACCAAATCCTCAAAGTGCTGTCTGAATAAATGGGGATTGGCTTCACGTTGCTTTCCTCCGTATTGGTATACGTTGGTCAAATGGGATAGGGTAGTAGGCGTTCCCTGTATAGCGGTGCGCTGCATGTAATGCAATACGCCTCGCTTGCCTCCCATTTCCTCTCCACCGCCTGCACGACCAGGTCCGCCATGCACCAGCATGGGCATGGGAGATCCATGTCCTGTGCTCTCTACGGCTGATTCTCTGTTGAGGACCAATATTCTTCCGTGGTGCGATGCTGCACCAATGACAAAGTCTTTGGCTTCGTTATCATCAAATGTGGTGATGCTGGAAACCAATGATCCCTTACCCAGTTTGCTGATGGCGACTGCTTCCTCAGTAGTGCTATAGGGCAAAATGGTAGCCACTGGACCAAAAGCCTCCACTTCATGTGAGCTTAAATTGGTAAAGGGTTGGTTGTTCAAGAAGACAACAGGCGAAATAAACGCGCCTTTGGTGTAGTCTCCATCAATGATTTCAGGCTGCTGTCCGCCAATGACCATTTCTGATTCTTGTTTTAATATCTCCAATTTGGCCAATACATCCTCGCGCTGCGATTGCGAAGCCAAACTGCCCATGCGTACTTTTTCATTGAGCGGATTGCCAATGGCCGTTTGCGACAAGGCCTTGCCCAAAGCTATCTGCACATCCTCAACGTATTGCTCTGGAACAATAATTCTTCTGACTGCTGTACATTTCTGACCACATTTAACGGTCATTTCTTTTCTCACTTCTTTGATAAACAAATCAAACTCAGGTGTGCCGGGAGAAGCCTGCAATCCTAGAATGGCAGAGTTCAGAGAATCTGCTTCCATATTAAATGGTACGGATTCAGCAATGATTCTGGGGTGGGCCTTTAGTTTCTTTCCGGTATGCGCGGATCCTGTGAAGGTCACCACGTCTTGTAAGGTCATATGATCCAATGCCGAATGCGCGCTGCCCATGATCAATTGCAATGCTCCTTCTGGTAGTATTCTGGATGCAATGATGTCTTTTGTGACAACTTCGGCCAAGTAGGAGGAAATACTTGCAGGCTTCACCACTGCGGGAACACCAGCCAAGAGGTTTACCGCAATCTTTTCCAACATTCCCCATACAGGAAAGTTGAAAGCGTTGATGTGAAAGGCCACTCCTTCTTTGGGAACCATGATGTGGTGCCCACCAAATGTCCCATTCTTGGACAACTTGGCCATCTCGCCGTCTACATAATATCTTTCGTTGGGGAATTGCCTGCGCAAACTGGCGTAAGCAAACAAGTTTCCAATACCTCCTTCGATATCAATCCAACTGTCTACTTTGGTGGCGCCTGTTTTGTAGGACCAATCATAATAGACATTTTTTCTCTCCATGAGATAAAACGCCAAGGCCTTCAGCATATTTCCGCGCTCATGAAAGGTCATCTTGCGCAAAGCGGGGCCACCCACTGTTCTTGCATAGTTAAAGACAGCAGCGTAATCTACATCGGTGGTGCTGATTTCAAAGATGGGTTCATTGTTGGATGCATCGGTTAAGACTTGTGTGTTTCCGGCACCTTTTTCCCACTGCCCCAATATGTAATGCTCTAATGTTCTCATGTCTCTTAATTGATGGGCACAAGTTAAAATGGAAAGGGTTTATCTTTGTCAAAAAATTATTGATCATGGTTGGAATTATCATGGGTAGCAAGAGTGATTGGCCCATCATGCAGGAAGCGGCGGATGTTTTAAAAATGTTGGGCGTAGCCTATGAAGCCGAAGTGGTTTCAGCACACCGTACACCTGAACGCATGTTTGAATATGCACAAAAGGCGCATTCAAGAGGAATCAAAGTCATCATTGCCGGAGCTGGAGGTGCAGCGCATCTTCCTGGTATGACAGCATCCATTACGCCTTTGCCTGTCATTGGTGTTCCCATAAAATCTTCCAATTCCATTGATGGTTGGGATAGTGTTTTATCCATTTTGCAAATGCCCGCCGGCGTACCTGTGGCAACGGTGGCCTTAAATGGCGGTAGAAATGCAGGAATTCTTGCTGCTCAAATCATTGGAGCACATGATGAAGCTTTGTTAAAGCGCATTGTCGCATTCAAAGAAGAATTAAAGAAAAAAGTATTGGATGCCGCTAAAGATTTGAAGTCATGAGTTTTTTATCTGTAGATCCTAAGTCGCTGAAAGTGGCGCAAGTGCATGGTTATTTGTTGGGCGCTGTTGCCCCAAGACCCATTGCGTTGGTGAGTACGTTAGATGCAGATGGTAATCCAAATCTTTCTCCGTTTAGTTTTTTCAATGTTTTTTCAGCCAATCCACCCATCGCTATTTTCTCTCCTGCACGAAGGGGACGAGACAACACCACCAAGCACACTTTTGAGAATGCCAAGGTGCACAAGGAGTGTGTGATTAACATTGTCAATTTTGACATGGTACAACAAATGAGTTTGTCCAGCACTGAATATCCGCAAGGGGTGAATGAATTTGTGAAGAGTGGACTTACCCCCATTGCTTCTGAAGTGGTAAAACCACAACGTGTAATGGAGTCGCCGGTGCAGTTGGAATGCATTATCAAGGAAGTAATTGAGTTGGGAACGGAAGGTGGAGCCGGCAATTTAATTGTTTCTGAAGTGGTGCGCATCCACATCAACGAAAGTGTATTGGATGAGAACGGAAGAATTGACCCCATCAAGATTGATCAAGTGGCCAGATTAGGTGGTGATTGGTATACCAGAGCCAAGGATGGTTTGTTCTCTGTAGCCAAGCCATTGGAAAGAATGGGCATTGGTGTGGATCAAATTCCTGCCGATATCCGATTGTCAAAGGTGCTGACAGGTAATCATCTGGGCCAATTGGGCAATGTTGAATCCATGCCCAATGAAACAGAAGTAAACGAATACAAGCTCACGGAATTGTCCGATATTTTCTTGGAACATGAGAAAGATGGCCAAGCTCTGGAAAGAGCGCTTCATCAACATGCAGCAACATTATTGGATCAGAATCACATCACTGAAGCCTGGATGACGCTGTTGTCTTTTAATGCATAAAATTACGCGTACATTTTCTCGCGCAATGCTTTGACTTCTTCGTTTTCCAAATACTCGTCATAGCTCATTCGCTTGTCAATTACTCCTTTGGGCGTGATTTCGATAATGCGATTGGCTACTGTTTCTGTAAACGTATGGTCATGAGAAGTGAACATGGCAACATGTTTCCAATCTTTCATGGCGTTGTTAAAGGCGGTGATGCTTTCCAAGTCCAAGTGATTGGTGGGTTCATCCAACATCAAGCAATTGGCATTTTGTAACATCATGCGTGATATCATGCAACGTACTTTTTCACCTCCGCTCAACACGGTACATTTTTTCATCACCTCTTCACCACTGAACAACATCTTACCCAAAAAGCCGCGTACATAAGTTTCGTCTTTGTCTTTGGAGTATTGGCGCAACCAATCAATGAGGTTGTCGTCGCTGTTGAAGTATTCAGAATTATTGTTGGGAAGATAAGCTGTGGTAATGGTGCTTCCCCAGTTGTATTCTCCATTATCAGCTGTCTCGCGGCCATTGATGATTTCGAAGAAAGTGGTTATAGCCAAGTGATCCTTGGATAAAATGGCAACCTTGTCTTCTTTGGTCAAAGTGAACTCAATGTTTTTGAACAACAAAGCACCTTCAGGAGAGGTCTTGGATAAATTCTCAACACGTAAAATTTGATCACCACAATCTCTTTCAGGACGGAAGATGATGCCCGGGTATTTGCGCGTTGATGGTTGAATTTGGTCGATGACCAATTTGTCCAATAGCTTTTTACGCGAAGTAGCTTGTCGTGATTTGGAAGCATTGGCAGAGAAACGCTCAACGAATTCTTGTAATTCTTTGCGCTTGTCTTCCATCTTCTTGTTTTGGTCAGAGCGCTGTCTCAAGGCCAATTGGCTGGACTCATACCAGAAGGTATAGTTACCGGTGTACAATTGTATTTTGCTGAAGTCAATGTCTACAATGTGGGTACATACTGCATCCAAGAAGTGACGGTCATGCGATACCACAATGACGGTATTCTGAAAATCGGCCAAGAAGTTCTCTAACCAATTGATGGTATCCACGTCCAAGTCATTGGTGGGCTCATCAAGCAATAGAATATCTGGATTGCCAAACAATGCTTGCGCCAACAATACACGAACCTTTTCTTTACCGCTCAATTCTTTAACCAATTTGTGGTGGCTGCTCTCATGAATGCCCAATCCGCTCAACATATTGGCGGCATCGCTTTCTGCATTCCAACCATCCATTTCTGCAAATAATACCTCCAACTCTGCGGCCTTTAAACCATCTTCCTCACTGAAATCAGGCTTGGCATAAACAGCATCTTTGGCTTGCATCACTTCCCACAATTTGGAATTGCCCAAAAGTACGGTTTGCAATACAGGCGTTTCGTCAAACTCAAAGTGGTTCTGCTTTAAAACGCTCATCCGTTCACCGGGGGTCATGGATACATTGCCCGTGGTGGTTTCAATTTCTCCTGCTAAAATTTTTAGGAAGGTAGATTTACCAGCACCATTGGCACCGATGACACCATAACAATTGCCTGAAGAAAATTTTAAATTGACTTCTTCAAATAGGGTGCGCTTTCCATAGCGCAGAGAAATGTTGCTGACCGTTAACACAGAATATTGATTTTAAGCGGCCGCAAAGATAGGCTTTAATCGCCTTTATTTTTCGTAAAGTTCCAACAGTCCGGGAGGCAGGCTCAGGAAAATGTGGTGATCTTCTTCTTTGATTTCAGCAATAAAGGCGGGTTGAAGCGGAACGTAGATGGTCTGTCCATCGCGGTCAATTTCCATCATGGGATTGACTCCAGAATCATTGACTTCTGCTAAGACACCAATGGGGACCTTGTCTTCAGTAAATACGCGGAAGCCAATCCAGCCGCGGATATTGTCGCGCATTTGATCAGTTTCACTGACCTCTTCAGGTTTGATGTAGATCTCCGCCTTGACCCATGGCAATGCTTCCGCTTCACTGTTGATGCCTTCTAGTTTCATCCGCAAAGTCGTATTGGTTTTTCGTCCCAAATCCTCGATAATGAAAGGTGAAATGCGTCCTTTTTGGTAAAGGAAAAGAGACTCCAAGTCGACATAATCAAATGGGGAGGAGGAGTTGATCCAAATGGTAAACTCTCCCTTGTATCCGTGGAGTTTGGTGATTTTACCCAGAGGGTGAAGGTCTTTGATTTCCATGTTAGTTAAAATAAAAAAAGCCGACACTAAGGTCGGCTTTAATAGGTTGCTGAAGATTATTCACCTGCATTTTCGGCAGGAGCCTCTTCTGATGGAGCTTCAGCTACTGGAGCTTCTTCAGTTGTTTCAACTGTTTCTGCTGCCGCTGGGGCTTCTTCTACTACTACTTCTACTACTTCTGCAGCAGCAGCTTCAGCTGCGGCTTGAGAGATAGCTTGAAGACGAGCCTCATTTACAGCACGCTCACGCTTCAATGTTTCATTGTCAGCAGATGCTTTGGCTTGCGCTAAACCATCACGCTTAGATTGAATTTTAGATTCTTTTCCGTTGTTCCAATCAGCCCAACGGTTGTCTGCTTCTTCTTGAGTCAATGCACCTTTCAATACACCTTTTTGCAAGTGCAAGCGGTACAATACTCCGCGGTAGCTAAGAATAGCACGAGCGGTCTCAGTGGGTTGCGCACCATTTTGCAACCAAGATAATGCTTTGGCATTGTCCAAGTCAATGGTAGCTGGGTTGGTGTTAGGATTGTAGCTTCCGATGCGCTCGATGAACTTACCATCACGTGGTGAACGAGCGTCTGCAGCTACGATGTGGAAGAAAGGTTTTCCTTTCTTACCGTGTCTTTGAAGACGAATTTTTACTGACATAGTTTTTGTTTTTTGGGTACGAAACCCGATTAACAATTGATTTTAAGGTTGCAAATATAAGATGGGCCACTAATTAAAAAAAATAAATCTTGAGATATGCCAGATACTCACTAACATTTGAGCGTTGAATGAAGAATACAATCTTAATGCTTTTTGATCGTTCATGTTCCTAAATTTGTTTTATGTGTCAGACATGGCTCAAATATTCTTTTCTATGCTTAATGTTTACCTTAAGCATAAGACAATATGCCCAATACGAACTCAACCCCATGTCGGGTATGGTTTGGCATGGAGCAGTAGTGGGAGTGAGCTCGGCAGATTTTCAATCCGGTCAATTCAATTATACCCGATCATTTAGAAGTGAATCAGTTCTTTCTGTCAGCAGATTCGGTATCACTCGAGAGCTGGGCAATAACCCCAATGATACCATTGCAGAGAAAAATACCACCATTGAATTGGCCTTGATGTTTGGAGAATGTTGGCAGGGAAAACGCAAGCCATGGTGGATTGCCACTGCAGTGGGCATGTCTTTGAACAACAGACGATATTGGGATTTTGTTCCACAAAGTGATACCCAAGTTGAATTAAAGAACAAATTTACCATGGGTATCCCAGGGCATTTGGAAGTTGGATGGATGTTCAATAAACAATGGGGAGCTGCTGTTTCCGGAAATGCCAATTGGAATTTTCGGGAGGCTTGGTGGGGTGGAGGTATTGGTGTGGTTTATAGGGTTAAGAAGAAATGAGGTGATGGAGGGATGAGGAGATGAAGAAACGAGATATTGAAACAGAAAACGATGTGGCCATTTTGGTGGATGCCTTTTACGTCAAGGTATTTAATGACGGGATTTTGGCACCGTTTTTTGCTCATGTCGATTATCCGACTCATCGTCCCAAGATGATAGCCTTTTGGAATTTTGCTTTGTTGGATATTGCAGGGTATACCACGCAAGTTTGGGATGCTCACGCCAATATGCGGATTGCTCCTCCATTGTTTGATCACTGGGTCAATTTGTTTGTGGTAACGGTGGAAGATTTGTTTGACGGCGAAGTTGCTGAAAAAGCCAAATTGCGGGCAAAGACCATAGGATGGACATTTAAAGAAAAAATGAAAGCTAAGTTGGACAATGAAGAGAATTAGTTGTTTTTTATTGCTGTTTTTGGGTTGTATTTGGATACAAAGTGCAGTCGCTAGTCCTGCGGATGCCATTGTTTCAAGAATTGAGCGCAGTGTAGCTGCGCTGCATGATTCTCTGGCACAGTCCAATTATGACGAGCAAACATTGCGTTATGCGCAACAGATGATGGATAGTTTGTCCAAATTGCCAGCAAACGCAGAAGCATTTAATCATCCTTTTAATCAATGGAAGTTTTGCAGATTAACTTCTTTTGATGGGCGTTTGCGCATCATCAATTGGAATGCGCCTTTGCAAAATGGAGATCATGTTTATTTTGGTGTTGTATGGATTTGGAACGATGAAGAAAAGACATTTTACGCAGTGGTTTTAAAAGACAACATGAGGGATTTGGATAAATATGAAACGCGCTATTTGGACGCACAATCTTGGCCCGCTGCTTTGTATTATGAAATTATTCCTCATTACAAAGGGCGTGGCACAAAGAAGTGTGATACCTATACTTTGATGGGTTGGGATGGAAGAGATAATTTGACCAATGCCAAAGTTTTGGACGTCATTAAAATTACAGCCAAGGACAATGTGCGCTTTGGAGAAGGATTGTTTGAGACTGGGACGGGAATGAAAAAACGATTGATGTTTCAGTATGCTGATGAGGTGAGTGCATCGTTCAAGTATTATCCCAAGAAGAAGTGCATTGTCATGGATCACCTGTCTCCCAAGAGTTCTATGATGGAAGGAATATTTGCCGATTACGGACCGGATGGTACATACGACTTGTATCAGTGGGAGAAAGGCAAATGGAAGTTGTATTCCAACATTGACATCAGCCTTTTCTCCTCCAGTGATACCAAGATGTACAAGCCACCGGTGAGGCAGCGGAATTTTTGATTATTGCACCACCAATCGCACAGGCTGTTGATCAACCACCATCATGTAAACACCAGCAGCTAGGTGGGGTAGGGTAATGTGGTGAATGGTTCCTGATACATTCTCTATGGATTTCCATACTGTTTTACCCGTCATGTCCTGAAGAACCATTGGTACCATTCCTTCTTGTGCCTCTTTCCAAGATACCTGAATCTCATCATTTAAGCTAGGGTTGGGTGCAATCACGTATTCACCTCGCTGAGCATCATGACTTAAAAGTTCCTCTTCAGCATAGGGCGTCATGCCTGCTGAACCCAAAGTTCTGACGCATGAAACAGTGCTGTATGGGGTTATTGAAACTTGGTCGAAATGCTTGACACGAATGCGCACATCGTATTTCTGTCCCATGTTGATGCCTGTTACTTGTGTGATGCCCAACGTTCTTGAACCACCAATGGATCCATTGATGTTGAGAGGTAAGCCAGCGTTGGGCAGAACCATGGTCCATTCCCATTGGTATTGTGCAGCGCCACACACACTTCTGTTGGTGGCAACACTTCCGTACAAAGGCGACTTGTAATTGGGGCAAGCATCGCTGGCACGAACGGTAAGAGGTGCCTCATTGTTCAAATTGAAGTTGCCCATTATAATTCCTTTTGCATTGAGGTTTTCAATTGTTCCGTAAGCATTGGGCAATTGATATTGCACATCTACAGTGACATGAAGATTTTGGGTTTGTCCGCTAAAATTGGGCGGCGTGATTCGTCCCATTTGACAGATGGTACTGCTCATGGATGGAATCATATAGGACCAAGAAGGCATACCGTAAATGTCATCATTGGCATTGTTCCAGCGGTGTATGGTATAGAATTTACCGTTTGGCTTGAATTTACACTTGAAGTTTTGACAAGTGTTGTTGTAGGTATTGGTAAACTGAGTGTATGGTCCAATGTCTATAGCACTGCCATGTAAAAATCCAACTGACATTTGAATGGTTCCGGGTGCATTATTGGTATTTTGAATACAAACCAAATATGTGCTGCCCACGTTGAGTTGATCGTAAAGAATGGTTTCATTTCCACCGTCATTGGATATTCCTGTATTGCCTGGTGATACGGCATCCTCCGTATCCAATGGTATCCATTCTTGTCCTAAAGTTTGTCCACCTTCAAAAAGAAGAAGTCTGTTGTCATCATTTACCGCTGTTGACCCCCTTAATCCGATACGAGCAGCATTGGTAGCTGCGGTAAATTGGTACCAGCGGTCATTTCCTGAGCCAGGAGATTCAATGGAATTTCCACCACCGGCCAAGTTGAAACTAATATTGGATTGTACCCCAGTTCCATATTGTATAATGCCAGGAACGGGGATTGGAGCGCCTGGAGTTCCTGTGGTGTAGCAGGGCAGGTCAGCACCATTGCAATTTTCGTCGATGTTGTTGCCACATATTTCAGAAATTCCAGGATTGAAAGCAGCATCATTGTCATTGCAATCAGTGTTGTTGGTAACGTAGCCTGGACCTGGATTGGAACATAGCATGAATACATTTCCTGCACCGTAACCATCTCCATCCAAGTCAATGAAATAATTGGCAAAAGGAAGACCATCATCAATTTGTCCATTACAGTTGTTGTCCAAACCGTCACAAATTTCTGATGCGGAGCTGTAAATAGCAGAATTGCTGTCATCACAATCTTGGTTGTTTCCGACATAGCCAGTTGTCAATTCACAAAGGCCATCAACAGAAATTCCATAATCACCATACCCATCGCCATCTGCATCGATGTATGCGGCAATCCAAAGTCCGTCATTGAGAACACCGTC
>CANNHA010000080.1 GCA_947504275.1 Flavobacteriales bacterium | reverse complement strand
CTATCCCTTGAAAAATCAGCAGAGCTTTCAAGGCTGTATCAGTTGATTCATGGGGAGATGAGTACAGAAGACCTACAATTTTTTGATGGCAAAAATGAACAAGGAAAAGTTATTGCTAACCCCACGATAGGATTTGGGCAATGCCGACTTACCTATTCCGATGGAAGTTTTCAAGATACTTTTCGTTTGGGGATTAGCGTCAACAGCAGGGGGCTATCGATTCATATTTTGGGTTTAAAATACAAAAAATTTCTAGTCGATTTTTTGGGCACTCGATTGGGCAAAGCCAAGATAACGGGATACGCCATACGATTTGGAAAGATGAAAGATTTGGATGAGGTGGTACTGAGGGAGTTGGTGAGGAAAGTTGTGAAATCATGAAGGTTTCGAAATTCAATTTATCCGACAACCAAAATTTCACTCCTATAATTTATGCGTGACCACCTTATAACTTCTATGTTACTTTTGATTGTATGAATAGTTGAGAGTATTAAAGACATTAACCATCATCGCTATGACCAAAGAAACAGCCATCCAATTGTTTGAAGAAAAGCAAGTTCGCATCATTTGGGATGCAGAACAGGAAAAGTACTATTTATCCATCATTGATGTGATTGAGATTTTGACAGGTACTGACCGACCGAGAAAGTATTGGAGCGATCTAAAAGCGAAGCTGAAAAAGGAAGGAAGTGAACTGTCCGAAAAAATCGGACAGTTGAAAATGCTCGCTGAAGATGGCAAACAAAGAGAAACTGATGTTGCTGATACAGAGCAAATATTCCGATTGATACAATCCATTCCATCGCCAAAGGCGGAGCCCTTTAAATTATGGCTTGCTCAGATTGCAGCAGAAAGGTTGGAAGAAATACAAGATCCTGAACTCAGCATAGATCGTGCGTTGGAGCAGTATAAGCAATTGGGTTATACCGAAAGTTGGATCAATCAAAGACTGAAGAGTATTGAAATCCGCAATGATTTGACAAGTGAATGGAAAAAAAGAGGAGTCAAAGAGGGAAACCAATTTGCCACACTAACTGATATCATTTCAAAAACATGGAGTGGCAAGACAACAAAGGAATATAAAATATTTAAGCAATTAAAGAAGGAAAATTTAAGAGATAACATGTCCAATACAGAATTGATTTTGAACATGCTGGCGGAGGCATCTGCAAAAGAAATATCTGCTGCTATTCAACCCCACGACTTTGAAGGAAGCAAAAAAATAGCCGAGCAAGGTGGGAATGTTGCCAAAGTAGCAAGGCTTGAACTGGAGGCAAAAACAGGTAAAAAAGTTGTCAACTCATCCAATGCAAAAAATAGTACAAAAGATTTAACAGAGAGACCTAAAACCGAAATAAAAAAATCAGTAAAAAAATAAAATATTCAAAACAACTCAGTCATAAACCTCACTTTATTAAAACGATTTATCTCATTTTAACGGCATAGGTTAAATTTACCATAACCAATTTCATAACAACCTAATGAACCGTGAAATTATCATAAGAATTAGTAAAATACTCTTGGCTCTTTGTAGTCCTTTCATTTCAATGGCTCAAAAAGATGAAATAGGAAGTTGGAATATCATCAACATCAATTACAACCATACAACTAAACTCAGCTTCTTTGGGGAAGCACAGTTGAGATCATTAAAGTTTTATGATCACTTTCATTACTACGAATACAAGGGATGTATCAATTACAAACTGAACAATGCGATGCGCCTTGCACTTGGGGCTGGGAGCTATCAAACATACAGAGAGGGAGGGAATTTTGTTGAACCCAAAAACAACGACGAGTTGAGAGTATGGCCACAGGTGACATTGATTCAGGTCATTGGGAAATTCAAAATTGAGCAACGTTACCGGGCTGAGATGCGCTGGACAAGCAATGGATACCGCAATCGTTTCAGATACAGAATGGGCGTTTCACTTCCCTTTGGAAAAGACAAAGGAACCTACAAGCCCTACCAAATCACTGCGAGCAATGAATTGTTTTTTACAGATAACGAACCTTATTTTGAACGGAATCGTTTTTTATTTTCTTTTCAATACAAGCCTTCATCATTCACCGCAATCCAGTTGGGCTATTTGAATCAGTTGGACTACAAAATCAATGACGAGACGGGCCGTGATTTCGTTGTGATAGGATTCTACTTGGACATCTTCCGATCAACGGCGAATGATTAATGATGTTTGATGGATATCCAGAAAAATGTTTATATACGTTATATTTGTTAGGGTAAAAGGAAAATTAAATAGAAAAAAAACAAAAGTATCTATTCCAAACAATTATGGCATCAGCTAAAAGACATATCATTTCAAAACACCTCTTCATCGTATTGGCAACTGGATTAATTTCATGCGGAGTCAGTGATGAAATCAAACAATATGCAGCAACTGAAACTTATCCCAACGACACCAAACTCGAATCAGTAACAGAAAAAAAAGCTTTGATTGTCGTTGCGCATGATGACGATATGTGCGCCATGTCGGGAACCATGTCAAAACTCAACAATAATGGTTGGGAGATTGGTATCGTAAGCTTTTCACAAACTCCTGAACGCGACAATGCTCAAATCCAAGCTTGTAAAAATATTCTAGACACTGTTATTTTTGTCCAACTTAAGCCAGAGGAAATCCGAAACGATAATGAAAATTCAAAGCCCCGCTATTCCGCTTTTCCAAAAGCGAATTTCAACACTGTCTTCAACATAAAAACCATTGAGAAGAATTATTTAGAAATCATCAGAAATTTCAATCCTGCGGTGATATTTACATTGGATAATGAAATAGGTGCATATGGGCATCCGGAACATGTACTGATTAGTCAGATGGTCTTGGATTGGGCAGAAAAAAAAATCATTCATCCGCAATACATTTATCAAAGTGTATACACACCTCACATGCAAGAGAGCATAATGCAACGTCACTCTGAAAGAATGAAAAGTTGGGGGTATCCAAGTGATGAGTGGGAAAAGGCAAAAAAGACATATGACATTCAAGGTTTACCCATGCCAGATGTTCAAATAAATATCACCTCAGAGGCAGAGCAGAAAATGGCCTATTTGCGCTCCTACAATGAACGAGAAAGGAAAACGATTGGCTTTTATGTCCCTGAATTTGAGAAATACCCAGCTGAAAAGTATTTTGCTGTTTTTGATAGAGAATTTTACAGAGTATTTTCATACCAAAAATAACTTCAAGAAAATTCAATTCGTGTTTTTGATAAATGGCTGATCAGAGAGAATTTGGACTTTAAAAAAGATCATTTGCAAAGAAATTTACCCGCACCAGCGATAGCAGCGGCATCCTTGGGGGAGGGAGGGGAACGGAGTGACCCGAGGGAGCCCAAGATAGAGCGGATAGCGCGGTGACCCGCGGGGAGCAAAGCGAGACGTGGGGCAGGTGCCCAAATGTTATTTATAAAAAAAGCCCTACATCAGCAGGGCTTTTTCTTTGTTGTCTTTTAAGTCTATGCGTCAATCTTGGCGTACTTGGCGTTGGCCTCGATGAAGGCGCGGCGTGGCGGTACATCATCACCCATTAACATGGAGAAGACGTGGTCACATGCTGCTGCATTCTCGATGGTAACCTTGCGCAAAGTGCGCTTCTCTGGATTCATTGTTGTTTCCCACAACTGCTCGGCATTCATCTCTCCCAAACCCTTGTAGCGCTGAACGTTGACACTGCTCTCCTGCCCTGCTCCTCTCATTTCTGCTATCAATCCGTCACGCATTTCCTCATTCCATGCGTACTCTGCCTTGTTGCCTTTCTTCACCAAATACAACGGAGGCGTGGCGATGTAAATGTGTCCGCCTTCGATCAACTCCTTCATGTGTCTGAAGAAGAAGGTCAAGATCAATGTTTCAATGTGCGATCCATCCACATCCGCATCACACATGATGACGATCTTGTGGTAACGAAGTTTGGTCATGTTCAACGCCTTGCTGTCGTCCTCCGTTCCAATGTAAACGCCTAGTGCTGTATAAATATTCTTGATCTCTTCGTTCTCCAATATCTTGTGCTGCATGGCTTTTTCTACATTCAAGATTTTACCACGCAATGGCAAAATGGCTTGGAACACACGGTCGCGACCTTGCTTGGCCGTTCCACCTGCAGAGTCTCCCTCAACCAAGAACAATTCTGATTTCACTGGATCTTTCTCTGAACAGTCAGCCAACTTACCTGGTAAGCCACCTCCTGTTCCCACTCCTTTTCTTTGCACCATCTCACGTGCCTTGCGCGCAGCAACACGCGCCTGAGCGGCCAATACTACTTTACCAACTATGGCTTTGGCATCGTTGGGATGTTCTTCCAAATAAGCTTCCAACATTTCAGAAACCACCTGGCTCACGGGAGCTACCGCTTCCTTGTTCCCCAACTTGGTTTTGGTTTGCCCTTCAAATTGTGGTTCTTGAACTTTAACAGAAACAATGGCGGTTAATCCTTCACGGAAATCGTCACCAGATATTTCAATTTTCAATTTGTCCAACAATCCGCTTTTCTCTGCGAAGTTTTTCAAGGTGGTGGTTAAACCACGGCGAAAACCTTGCAAGTGCGTGCCCCCTTCATGGGTGTTGATGTTGTTAACGTAGCTGTAGATATTCTCGTTGAAAGAATCGTTGTACACCATGGCCACTTCCACTGGAATTGGACCGTCTGTGCGCTCCATGTGGATGACCTTTTGAATGATGTTGGGACGACTTTGATCGATGAAGCGAACAAACTCCGACAATCCCTCTGAGCTCTCAAACAACTCACCTTTGAAACTTCCATCCTCATTGGTCTCACGGCGATCAGTTAATCTGATTTTGATTCCTTTGTTCAAGAAAGCCAATTCGCGCATGCGGTTGGCCAATGTATCGTAGTTGTATTCTAATACATCAAAGATGCTGGCATCTGGTTGGAAAGTGACGATGGTACCTTGCTTCTCCGTAACACCATCTTCCTTGACAGGATAGAGAGGCTTTCCGATAGAATATTCCTGAACATATACTTTACCACCGCGGTGAACTTCGGCTCTAAGCAATGTAGACAAAGCGTTAACGCAACTTACCCCAACGCCGTGCAGACCACCGGATACTTTATAAGAACCTTTGTCAAACTTACCACCTGCACCAATTTTAGTCATTACAACCTGAAGGGCTGAAACACCTTCTTTGGCGTGCATATCCACAGGAATACCGCGACCATTGTCCTCTACGGTGATGCTGTTGTTCTCATTGATGGTAACGTAAACGGTATCACAATAGCCAGCCAAAGCCTCGTCGATGGAGTTGTCCACTACTTCATACACCAAGTGGTGTAATCCTCTGGTACCGATGTCTCCAATGTACATGGCAGGGCGCATGCGAACGTGCTCCATGCCTTCCAAGCTCTGGATATTGGCGGCGGTATAATTGGCCGAATTTGGGTTGCTTTCACTCATGGTAATAACAATAAATATTTGTTTGGTTTTTGTCGTCTAATAATCCCTTGCAAAGCTTCATTTACAAGGCTTTCAAAGATACAATGCTCCTGAAAAAAAGGCATAAAAAACGGGGGCCTAAACCCCCGAATCTTGTTCACATTTCATCAACAAATACCAGCCTTAAAAAGACAAGGCAGCACCCAGTTGAAAGAGCACCCGTTGCTGGTCATAACCATTCCAAATCTGATAACGCTGAGAAACAGTGTTGTAGACCTTGGCCCATGCGGCAATTTGCTTGTTGTACTGGTATTTGACCTCCAAATTGGCATCTACAAAGCCGCGCATCTTTTGCTCACTGATGCTGCGTTCATTCCATTTGAGCCCTTCAACTGTCTCTGGCTCAGTGGTCAATGAATCTTGAATACCCAATGCATAGCGATCTCCGATGTAATGCACCTGCGCTGCGATGTTCCATTGGTCATTGAACTTGAAACGCCCTGTAGCAGTTCCCTTCCAGGTAGGTAAGTTCCAAGCTTTGTTGGAACCTTCTACTTTGTAGTAATAATAATGTCCAATCAAATCCCAATCCCAATGTTCGCCACTGCGCATCATCCAACGGGCGTGTGCATCGATGCGGTCCATGTTGCCATACAACACATTGAATCTGTTGCCATAGGACGAGTTGTAATCATTGGCAAAAAACATTTGGTTCTCGTACCTGTTCCAATTGGCCCCCAACTCATAACCCATTTTAGAAGAGATGACTCCATTGATACCGGCATAAGCCTCGAGCTTATTGTTTCTGTTTTTCAATAGTGGATTGGAAATGACAAAAGGATTTTGTTCCATCAAGCTGTGAAAAGTATTGAGCTCCACCCCACCTTTTACACCGGCGTAGGGCAGAAACAAGCCATCCAAAATATTCCATTTCAACTCCAACTCAGGATAGAAATTAGCGGGTTTCTCAGCATTGGGTTCGATGAAAACACCCATACCTACTTTAACACGCAAATCTTTCCAAACGGTGTAAGCACTGGGTTGAAAACGAATGATCATGTTGTCCTGCTTGCGTGACTGAACCAATGAATCATCCGCAGTCAAAGCCACCGCGAGCGCGTTGTAATGCATTCCATTGCCTGTGAAGGCATTCCATTGGAATCCCAGATCAACCGCAAAAATCTCTGTCTTGACCATTTTGCTCAATCCAACATTGGCATCCAACCACTCCTCCTGCTCGCCCCATTTACCTGTTCCATGATTGAAGCGAAGGCCACCATTGTAATTCAACTCTGTAGAGTCTCTTGAGAATTTATCAATGGCAACGGAACCACCCATGGTTTGCCACAATTGACCAGCTCCCAAAGCTTGAACCAAAGAGTCTGTCAAACCCGAAAAGGCATTTCCATAAAACTGATTG
The DNA here is from genome assembly GCA_947504275.1 of Flavobacteriales bacterium. GTDB lineage: Bacteria > Bacteroidota > Bacteroidia > Flavobacteriales_D > Sanyastnellaceae > CAMCTV01. The sequence goes on along the minus strand of CANNHA010000080.1, from coordinate 4,448 downwards.
ACGTTGCGGGCATAATTGGCTGCGCCTTTGATACTGAAATGATCAAAGAAATAACGGCCATACAACTGTCCTCTGGTTTCGCTGTAATTGCTCTTCACAATATTGGTATCTGGGACAACACCTCCTTGGCTGCTCAAATGATAAATGCGTGTTCCCCAATCACCTTTTTTGTTTCTTCCTGATGAATAATGCGCATCCACAATAGGCGTAACATAATTGCCCATACCAGCAACGATGTAACCGTTCTGCAAATTGGGCAGTTTGTCAATCACATTGATTTTGGCAGCAGCCAATTTCTCAGGATCTTGGGTTGATACTGATGCAGTAGGAAGAAATGAAAACTTAATTTTTTCCATTTTCGACTTTTGCTCAATGATGGCTGGATTGGAGCTGATCTTTCCAGCATCGCGCAAGCGAATCTTCAACTCTCCGTCAAATTCAGCACTTTGCACCATTGAGGTGTCCACCTGTGCAAACAATGTCGTTGTACATAAAAACAACAACATTGAAACGATATTCTTTGCCTTATTCATTGTTACCTCCCTCTTTGTTTTCGATTACAGGACTGCTTTCTTCGATGTTGATTTCTTCAATTACCTCTGGCTGCTTGAGTTTCTCTGCCGCTTCAGCTTCTTTTAATGAAATGATTTCAAGTTTAGCCTTGGCCTCGTCTTTGATTTTTTGATCTTCAACGTTGGTCTCTATGGCTTCAATAGTAGCGCGTGCTTGGAAGAAGTCGGCCATGCCAATGTACACATCCACCAAAAGCAAAAAGGCTTTGTTGCGGGGCTCCGCAAATCCGCCAAACTGATCCACCATGTCATAAATCTCTGCCTCTGCCATCTCGAAATTGGCTTGATCATAGAACGATTTGCAGCGCAAATACTTTACCTCAGCTGCTTGACGACCACCCTTCTCGATGATCACCGCCCAATCCGCTCTGGCCAAATCAAACTCTTTGTTCTCTGCTCTCATCAGGCCTCTCCATTGGTAGGCCGTATTTTTGACATCCTCAGGAATGCCTTGGTTGTCGATAACCTTGTTGGCGTATTCCATTGCATGCACAAAATCCTTTTTGTAATAAAAGCAACGCATCAAACCTACTTGAGATTCCAAAACATTGTTCTTGGAAACCGCCACTTGCTCCAACTCTGTATAATGTTGTGCAGCGATGTCCCAATTTTTTCTATTGAATTGAATGCTTGAGGCTGTTAACAAAGCATCTTCTGTGTACTCGTTAAATGGTTGGGCAATCACTGCATTGTAGGCATCCAATGCGCCGTCCTGGTCATTGGATTTGTACAAACATTCCGCCAACAAATAATTGGCTTCCGCAGCATGTAAGGCAGGCTGAAATTGTTGGATGTACTGACGCAACTTTGGCACAGCGGCTTCGCAATTTTCTGAAAAGCCCAATTCAGCAGCACGTGAATACACTTCCTCTTCGATATCGCTATCGCTGACATTCAACACTTTCAATCCTTTGATTTGTTGTTGAAAGGCGACGTCTTCAATCAACAAGGGCTTGACAATGGCAATGGCATCCAATAGGATGGGATCATTGGGAAACTTGGTCACCAATTGATTCCATACTTGCTTCAACTTCTCCAATTTGTTTTGCTTCGCGAACAACAAGCATTGATCCGCCAACGCCTTTTTGGTATAGGCGCTTCCTTCGTGGTCTTTGAAAAGAATATTGTAGTATTCCTCTGACTCAATCAATCGATCATCCATCAAATAGGATTTGGCCAATTCATAGATTGCATCTACTTCATATTTTGACCCTGGCAATTCCTTGAGCATGGATTTGAGTACCCAAGTTTTTTTATCAGGTTGTCCCAAATAACCATAGGCCAAACCTTTTTGATACATGGCGTAATCTTTATTGCCTTGGCTATCATCCGCTACTTTGTCATAATATACAATCGCATTTTCATATTGTTTGTTGACAAAGTAAACATCAGCAACGCGCAACACAGCATCATAGTTTTTCCTTGGATCCTTCACACCATGGGTCTCGATGAATTTTTTAAAATACGGCAATGACTCCAAGTACTTGGTCTTGGCCACCTCTGGATCAAGCTCTTTTCCAGCCTCTTTGAACTTGCAATATCCTTGTCCATAGTATCCGGCTCCGTGGTATTCTGTTTCAAACACGCCTGGCTCATCAAGGAATTGCTCATAACGTTGAAAAGCCAAGGCATAATCATTCTTATGGTATGCTATTTCCGCCATCCAAAATCTTGCACTAGCTGAAATGCGTTGATCGATGGGATAGGTAAAGGACTGGTCAAAAAACTTCATCGACTTGTCATATTCTCTAGACTGATACAATTCCACAGCTCTGTTGTACGACAGGCTTTGATAAGCTGCCTTCACCACATTGTCTTTCTTTTTGATTTTGTCCAAGGAAGCCAATGCCTTTTCATAATTCTTGGTCTTCATATAAACATTCAGCAAGAATTGGTAGGCCTCATCGTGCTTGGGGCTATCCGGATATTTGGCCAGATAGGCTTCGAAAGAAGTGATGGCATCATCAAAAGGATCCGAAGACAATTCAAAAGCCAACTTGGCAAAGTTGAACATCGCATCTTCCTGCAATTCCAAATCAAAAGCGATGTCCCTTGCAGCACCAAAAGCCTTCCAGGCCTCGCGCTTGTTGTCCATTTTGATGTAACACAAACCCTCATTGTAAGCAGCCATTTGGCCCAACAAATCTTCCTTGCTTTTAGCACCACTGTAACCATCAACCGCCTTTTGCCATTGCTCACTGCGCTGATAAGCAAAAGCCAAACGATATTGATCTTCCCGACTCATTTGGCCTTTTCCTTTCACTTTTGCAAAGTGCTCGAGATAAGGAATAGATTCCGCATAGCGGTCTTTATTGAAGTAGGCATCTCCGACCAATTTTTGAATCTCAGCAGCTTTGCCTTCATCCAACTGCGCGGAAGCTTCCAACACCTCGTTGCTGTATTTAATGAGCTCATCGTAACGTTTCTGCAGGTAATAAATTTGAGCGATGTACAATGGAACACGTTCACGAAAGTTGGGATTGTTCTTTAAAATTTCAAAACCTTCCAATGCTGCTGTATAATCATTGTCTTCGTAGGCCAAGTGGCTATACATATACAACGAAGAAAACTGATAAACGCTCTCTTTGTCTTTGATTACAAAATACTCACCACGCGCACCTTTCTTGTCTCCTTTGCTATACAGTGACTCCGCTCTGTAGTAATGAAATACTATTTGATCTTTGTTTGACAATGAACGCAAGTCAACCTTGGCTAACCACTCCAAACATTTATTCGCATTTTTCTTTTTGCCATAAAAGATACCCATTTCAAAATAGGCTCTTTCCTTTTGGGGAGAATCAGGATGATTGCGAATAAATACGTCCATCAAAAATTCTGCATCCTTGTGGTATAGCTCAAGGGCACAGCGGGCAATGAAATACTCCGCATTGGCGCATTCCATTGATGTGTTGATCTGACAAAACTTTTGTCTGTAATCTTCAAAGGCTTTGCGTGCAGGAGCAAACTTGCTTTGTTCAAACAATTCTACTGCATGCTGGTAAGCTTGTTGATCATTCCAGAGTTGAAAAGGTCGTTGCGCATTGGCAGCAAGTGCCAGGATACACAACAGCATACACGCCATCCATCCACGTTTCATAGTCATTTGCAATTTGTAGTAAAATTAACGGAGGCAAAGGCGTTTAATTGCCCGCCTCCGTTGGAGTTGCAAACGAAAGATTGTGAATGGCAGGGAACTACTTGGCCTCAGCTGCCTTTTTGTGGTCGGCTAAAAACTGAGCCAAACCACTATCGGTCAATGGATGCTTCAACAAGGCCATAATGGCGCTCAAAGGACCAGTCATCACGTCTGCACCAATCTCCGCGCACTGAATGATGTGCATCGGATGACGAACGCTAGCAGCCAAGATTTCTGTATCAAAACCATAGTTATCATAAATGTTTCTGATCTGCTCAATCAGCTGAATACCATCTGTTGAGATATCATCCAAACGACCAACAAAAGGAGAAACATAAGATGCCCCCGCTTTGGCAGCCAAAAGGGCCTGACCTGCTGAAAACACCAAAGTGCAGTTGGTTCTGATTCCCTTGTCTGTAAAATAGCGGATGGCCTTGATACCATCTTTGATCATGGGCACTTTCACCACAATATTGGGGTGAAGACTGGCCAACATTTCGCCTTCCCTTACCATGCCATCAAAGTCTGTAGAAATCACCTCAGCACTCACATCACCTTCTCCAACAATCTCGCAGATGTCTACGTAATGCTTGAGCACGCGATCTGTACCAGAAATTCCTTCCTTGGCCATTAAGCTGGGATTGGTGGTTACGCCGTCTAGGATTCCCAAATCTTTGGCTTCTCTGATTTGGTCAAGGTTTGCTGTGTCGATAAAAAATTTCATGGTTCAATATTTGGTT
>CANNHA010000079.1 GCA_947504275.1 Flavobacteriales bacterium | reverse complement strand
TGGACGTTTCCATTGTTCTTGAAAATAAGTTGATACATTCCTGTTGGAAGCATTTCATTCATCGATAAATCTTTTACCAATTCACCTTCTGAAACAATTTGCTCCTGATGAACCACCTTTCCTGTAACATCAACAATTACTACATCCATCGTACCTTCAACATTGGACAATGCGATGCGGATATTGTTTCCATCAAATGGATTCGGGTAAGCGGCATAGATACCTGATGCATTGTCTTTTACTGCAACAACTTCATCATTGTTCTCAATGGTCGGCATTCCAGCTGCTCCCAATGTTCTTACACAAGTTGATGCAGAGAAATCAGATACCGTAACGTTATCGTTGTGCTTAGATTGAATTCTTACATCATAGCGCTGACCAGTAGTCATTCCACTTACAGTATTCAAGACCAATGTTCTTGATCCACCAGCATTGCCATTAACCACTGAAGGCAAACCAACAGTTGGATATTGCAATGTGAACTCCCACTGATAACGTGATGTTCCACAAACTGAGCGATTGGTTGCGATAGAGTTATAAACAGGATTTTTGTAAGCTGGGCACTGATCCGTAGAACGTACGGTCAAAGCCGCCTCAGAACTCAAAGTGAAAGATGCTGCATTTTGCGCCACCGCTGTTACCGTTACAGGATTGCCATAGGCATCTGCCAAAGCGTAAGTAACATCTACAGAAACATGTTTTGTCTGCGTTTGACCAGTAAAGTTAGCACCTACTATTTTGCCCAATTGACAGATAGTAGTATTAATATTTCCACCAATGGTGAATGACCACTCAGGACTTCCTTGCATGTTTGAATTAGCCCAACGATTCACGGTATACGCAATTGCCCCTGAGCGGTATTTGGCCTTAAAGTTCTGACAAGTAGATGTGAAGTTATTGGTATAACTTGTATATGGACCAATATCTGTAGTACTTGCATTCAAGTTGCTGATGGTTAAAACACAAGCACCTGGTGCTGCGTTGTTATTGCTTACGCAGATGGCATATGTATTTCCAGGAATTAATCCATCAAAATACAACACCTCGTTTCCTGCATCAGTTGCACCTCCTGTGTTTCCTACATGTACATCATCTTCTGCAACCAAAGGAATTAGTTCAGATGCAGCACCGGCAACGAAATCATACAATGCCAAATCGTTATCATCTTGAACTGAAGTAGAACCTTTCAATGCAATGCGAACCGCATTGGCAGTGGCACTGAATGTATACCATGCGTCATTTCCAGTACCCGCAGATTGAACGGAGTTTGATGCTGATGCCAGGTTCACGTTAACTGATGTTTGAACGCCAGTACCATATTGACCAATTGAAACAACATTTGATGCAGCTGAATAGTCATCAGCGCAAATGGCAACGATACCATCGCAATTCTCATCTGTAGCGTTTCCGCAAACTTCTAATGCACTTGTATTGATTGAAGCACTATTGTCATTACAATCGGAATTATTCAATGAATATCCAGAAGTTGGAACTGCGCACAAAACTTGGGCATTTCCTGCTCCCTGACCATCTCCATCTGCATCAACATAGTAAGTCAAGTTCAAGCAGCAAGCTGAGCAACTTCCATAAACATCATTGAATGTAGAACCAATAACACCTTGACGATTGGCATAGTTCGCATAATCTGTTACTGGTGCACAAGTTCCACCATTTTGCATATCATCTACTAAGTTCTCTTGTGATGTCCAGTTGTCTACCATGTATTTGTACTCTACGTTTCCTGCAGCCAAATTCACTGTAACCGTGTAAATACCATCGTTGTTATCGTCTGTCATGGTGTTGTAAGATTCTGCACCGCACCATCCGCACCATGGACCAGTTACGTGAACCGTTGAGTACGAACCTGCACATGCCATGTCAACGTTGAACGTCGTGGCATACAAACATGAACCATCTGAATAAGTGGCGATTGGATTATAATTTACCGCTGCTGCATCGTTACAACCGGGGATACCTTGCTCACAAGCAACGCAGCGGCCATAAACATCATTGAAAGTTGAACCTACAACACCTTGACGGTTGGCATAGTTGGCATAGTCTGTAACAGGAGCACAAGTACCACCATTTTGCATGTCATCAATCAAGTTCTCTTGAGAAGCAAAACCATCTACCATGTATTTGTATTCCACATTACCTGCTGCCAAATTAACCGTTACAGTGTAGATACCATCGGCATCAACATCTGACATGGTATTGTAAGTTTCAGCAGCACACCATCCGCACCATGGACCTGTTACATGAACTGTAGAATAAGTTCCTGCACATGTCATATCTACGTTGAAAGTTGTGGCAAACAAACAAGTACCATCATCCGTTGTAGCAGCAGCGTTATAATTGGCCGCAGCACTGTTGGTGCAACCAGGAACAGAAACAGGACCGCAATCTGTACAAGATCCGAAACAAACAACATCCAATGTCGCTGGAGCTGTAACTGTTAAAACACGATTGGTATAAGCACCATTGGTAACAGTACAAGATGTACCAGCCGTCAAGTTCTCTTGACCAGCCCATGCATCATAAGAATATTTGTACTCATAAGTAACTCCTGATTGCAATGCAACAGTAACTTCCCAAACGCCATCATTATTGGCATCTGTCATTGGTGTGCAGTTTCCACACCAGTTATTGAATGTACCGTTGACTTCTGGGGTTGTGAATCCTGTTGTTTGAGACATATTTACTCTGAAGGTCACATTGTAACTGGGAGTAACTTGAGAACAAGCCACACAAGCTCCCCAACATACTGGATCTAAAACTTGATCAGCACTGCCTACTGTCAATGAACGATTAGTAAATCCAAAGTTGGTTACTGTGCAAGAAGAACCCGCAACCAAAGACTCAGATATATTCCAGCTATCAGCAGCAAACTTGTACTCGTAAGAACCAGGTGCCAAAGCAATGGTCACTTCATAAATACCGTCACTATTGGCGTCTGTCATGGGATTGGCTGCAGGATTCCATCCGTTGAAAATTCCACCCAATTGAACTTGTGTATATGCAGATGTTACTTGGCTCATATCCACTTTAAAAGTAACATTGTAAGTATTTGATGGACAAGCTGAACATCTTCCATAAACATCGTTTGCAGTTGTTCCCACTACGATTTGACGATTGGCATAATTGGCTCCGTCGGTTACTGGCGCGCAAGTAGCTCCTGCTTGCACATCGTCAATCAAATTCTCTTGAGCCGCCCAGTTGTCCACCATGTATTTGTATTCCATGTTTCCAGCCGCCAAATTCACAGCTCCTGTATATATACCATCATTGTTGGCATCGGTCAAAACATTGTAAGCTTCAGCACCGCACCAATTGCACCATGGACCTGTAACATATACATTAGTATACGCTCCAGCACATGTCATATCAACATTAAGGGTAGTAGCAAACAAACAAGAACCATCATTGGTGGTGGCCGCCGGATTATAATTGACAGCAGCACTATTGGTGCAACCAGGAACTGCAACCACACATGCTGAACAAGAAGCATAACACACTGGATTCAACACCGTATTTCCGGTAACAGTAATTACACGATTGGTAAAACCATTATTGGTAACGGTACATGAAGAACCTTCTGTCAATTGCTCAGATCCGCCCCAATTGTCATGTGAAAACTTATATTCATAAGAACCAGCTTGCAAGGAAACGGTAACTTCCCAAATTCCATCATTATTCGCATCCGACATTTGCGTGCAGTTTCCGCACCAACCATTAAATGTACCATTCAATTCAGGCGCTGTAAATCCTGTTGCCTGAGTCATATCAACTTTGAACGTTACATTGTAAGAAGGTAATACAGCGTTGCAAGCAACACAAGCTCCCCAACACACAGGATCCAAAACTTGACCAGAATTGGTAACAGTAATTGTTCTATTGGTAAAGTTACCTGTTGTAATCGTGCAAGATGAACCCGGCGTGAGATTCTCTTGAATATTCCAATTGTCTGCAGCAAATTTGTACTCATAAGTACCTGGTGCCAAGTTAATGGTCGTTTCATAAACCCCATCACTGTTGGCATCACTTAAAGGATTAGACGGTGGATTCCATCCGTTAAAATTACCACCCATTTGCACTTGAGTGTAGGACTGCGTTACATTCGCCATATCAACTTTGAATGTAACAGGATAGACAGCAGTACAAGCTCCACAATTGCCGTAGCAAACCGTTGGTAGCACTGTATCACCTGTAACAGTAATTACCCGATTGGTAAAGTTTCCTGTTGTAACAGTACATGCAGAGCCAGGTAGTAAATTCTCCTGTTGGTTCCAACCGTCAGCGGTGAACTTGTATTCATAGTTTCCTGCAGCAAGATCAATGGTTATTTCCCATACATTGTCTCCGTTGGCATCGGTCATGGCAGCACAAGGGCCACACCAGTTGTTAAACGTTCCATTCACGTTGGCCACCGTAAAGGCAGGCGCATTGGTCATGTCGACCCTAAAGGTGACATTGAATGCCATTGCCATGATGGAACTCAGGGCAATCAGCATCGTTGTGATTAGGTATTTTTTCATAGATATTTGTTTTGGTTTCTAACGCTAAAATAACATTATTGTCAATAAAACAAAAAGTATTTTTGTAATTTTTACAATAACTCTACAAGGAACTAAAAAAGAGGCGCTTAGACCTCTCTATTCATCGGTTTATTTGAACTTTTAAGACAAACCGATCAGCACCTCCTCCCACTTCTAGAAAATACTGTCCATTCACCATGGTTGAGGCCTCCACAAACAAGATGGTAGATCCCGCCCCAATTTGTGCGGATTTCAACAAAGCCCCTTTGCTGTCCCAACAATTTACACCCATATTCTCCTTCAACAATCCTTTGTACTGTAACACAACAACATCCAAGGATCCATCATATCTAACATTCCAAAGATTTACTTCTTTTGACTGGGCAATGCCCACTGATGGATTATAGGTCGTCACGGTTTCAGTAACAGATGGAACCTTCATCGCATTCTTGACTCCATAAAATGTAGGTCCAACCGCATAAGGATAGGCACTATTCCAATTTTCATCAACCGTGCAGAAGTAGGCATAGGTACCATTGGGATATTCTGGAGTTACACAAAATCGACCATTGTGCTGATCCAAATAATCTGGTTCGTTGTCATGAGAAACAAATTCATAATCTTCTCGATAGCGACCCAATGGATAACTATTACTTATGGCCGGCCCGTCCATCACATCGGTTCCATCAGCATAGTGCGTTCGAACGGAAATGGCTCTTAATTGGTAAGACGACTTCATTCGGGTAATGCCACCTGTGCCATCGCTATTCAAAAAACCATATGCGCCATAAATGGGGAAACCATCATAAGCAAAACCAATCAGAGGGGAGTGCTCATTTGCATTGATTACATACAAACCATCAGCATCATACAGGTTGCAAACGGAAGAGATAGAAACCAAATCCAAATCAAAAGCACTGGGATTTTGATGATGGTGGTAGTTACCCATAGCAGGGTGACCTTTTGAGCAATCAAATCCAGCTCTCTCTGCTACTATCGCATCTCTGTTCCAAATGCCTTGTCCGGGAGGACCTTGAATAGGACCACCACCTTCCGCTTGGGTGTTGTTGTTCCATGATACACCATCACGGTAATCGAACAATGCGACCCCATTGATAAATACCCCGATGTTCCCTCCGTTGGTCGCAGTGGCTGTTCCCGTATTCTGAGCAGGATTCAATGGAAACTTGAAAATGGCATTTTGATCACTCGCCAATGAAGGATTTCCATCTAAGAACGGCCCAGTGACATAAGCAGGTATGCCCTTGGTATGGACATATACCCAATTGTTGGAGTATTGCACTTGCTGCACATTGGCTGCTACGTTGTCCGAAATAGGTGCGGAATTACCTTGAACGTAGTGACTCCCCGTTAAACCTTGCGTATTGATCAGCCACTGCGTAATGGCAGGATTGGTTTGCGCAATGGTTGTGTTTTGTAACAAAATACTCAAACACAAAAAGCTAAGGAAACACTTCATAATGGCACTATTTACAATGGTGAATAAATGAAATCCTGAATCACCACCTCATGCTTTAAGTCATTGATGGGACCCACGGACTGAAAAGGCAAGGTCCAAAGATTCATTCGCGTATTGGTATGACTTCCGGGTGCCGGAATAACGATGGGATTCGACGCTTGACCTCCGTCATACTTGATGCGTGGAGGGTGATTCAAATTAAAACTCCATTGACTTATCGTCTCCCCGTTTGTCCCCTTGCCCTTAAAGCTCTTCCAAGAAATCAAAGTAGGTGTCCATTCAAATTGATGCGTGGTTACGCCAGTCAAAATAGAAGGATCAATGTCCATCTCTCTTGTTCGTTCAGGGTAAAAGGCTCCAAAACTAACCGGTTGAACAGAATAGGTCAAAGGTGTGGTGCTGGCTGCATCACCCCATTTCGACAATTCAATATCCACTTCACTGTTTGCTTGAGAGAAAAACGTACTATCATCCCAAGTGAAAAGTCCCAGTACGACATTCTCTGCGAAAGTAATTGGGTCGCATTGAACAACCCAAGTATAGGTACCATACCCCATAGTATCTTGAGAAATGACTTCAGATGAATACCAAATCTCATTGCGCTTATCAATGGTCAAATGCAAATAACCTTTATCGTCTACCCAAACATCATCATAGAACGGTGAAAAGTAATTGGGACCAGGGCCGACAGGCTGAGTGCTTGATTTAACATCCCATATGCGACCAGCAAAATGCACTTCATCTCCCTTTCTTCCCAATACATCATTGGGGTCTGATTGCTTGCATCCAAAGAATAATAAGATGAACAATACGACAAAGCCACTTTTCAATTTGTCTTTCATGGCAACAATAAATTTAGTTCTTGACCACCCACCATGATTCTAAATTCCCCAGGTTCAAATACAGGTTGAGCATTTTGCCCGATGAATTCAAAATCTTTTTTCTCCAAATAAAACTTGATTTCCTTTTCTTCATTGGGTCGATAAGACAACTTTTGAAATCGTTTCAATCGCCTGACATGCGGCGTAACAGAAGCTACGACATCTTGAACATACAACAAAGTAGCCTCGTCCGCCATGTGGTCACTGTTGTTCTTGATTTTCATGGAAACCATCACCTCCCAGGTACCATCACCTTTGGTTATTTTCTCTACATTCAAATCCTTGTATTCAAATTTTGAATAAGAAAGACCATGACCAAAAGGCCACTGCGGTTGAAAAGCGTTGTTGGCAAATTGCGTATCCAAAGTCTCCGTGTACTTGTGATCATAAGTCAACAGTGTATTGGGGTATTTGGGATAAGTGAAAGGCAAACGACCCGAGGGATAAACCTCTCCACTCATCAATTTAACCAGTGCATCAGCACCGTATTCACCTGGTTGATACATCATCCAAATGGCGTCAAAAAAGGGTTCAATTTCCGCTACCAAACGTGGTCTGTTCTCAGCCAATACCAACACCATCGGCACACCCTCCTTGTGCAACTCTTTGACCATCTTCGCAAACTCAATTTGTTCTTTTTGCAAAGTCAAATCATCGATATCACCTGGTTTTTCTGTAGAAGGCATTTCACCAAGACAAAGAAAAATCACATCCGACTTCTTGATAGCCTTCTTGTTTAACGACTTTGGATTATACCCAGACTCCCAGCTTGCATCTGTAAATGTATGACTTCCATTCCAAGCTTGTATGGCTTCAAGGATGGTATTCTTGCTGTTGTCGTCCCACTGAGGGTCTACTCCTTGCCAAGTTCTGGACCAAGCTCCATTGAGCATAACCATATTGTCCGATGCAGGTCCTCCAACATAAATTCTCTTACCAGCGCTGAATGGGAACAATTGGTTCTCATTCTTCAAAAGTGTAATAGAAGACAACGCAGTCTTCAAAGCTATTTTTTGAAAAACTTCCGATCCAAAATTTGGATAATCTTGTTTTCCCAAGGGGTGAGCCATGATGCCCAATTGATACTTCATGTAAAGGATTCTTCTCACGCTTTCGTTGATTCTGTCCTGAGATATTTTTCCTTCTTTCACCAAATCAATCAATAGACGAGTAAATTCAAAATCATTGGGAACCATACACATGTCAATACCTGCAACAACCGCTAGATAAACAGCTTCCTTCAAGTCATGCGCAACCCGGTGATTCTTTTCCAACTTGATGATATCCTCCCAATCCGTAACGGCCATTCCTTTGAACCCCATTTCATTCCGAAGCAATTCTACCAAAATTTTGGGATTGGCATGAACCGGAATTCCATTGATCTCCCCACTGTTGATCATTACAGAAACGGCTCCTGCATCAATTGCCGCTTGAAATGAAGGTCTGTAAATTTCTCTAAGTTCAATATCAGACAAGATAGATGGTGTGCGGTCTTTTCCTGTTCTTGCTCCGCTATATCCCAAGAAGTGCTTCATGCAAGCCGCAACATGTTCATCATCGATACCAACCTTTCCATAAACGCCTTGATATCCCTCAACCGCAGCTCTCCCCATGGTGCTGCACACATAGGGATCCTCACCATAAGTTTCAAAGAACCTTGACCACAAAGGACTCCGCCCTAAGTCTAAAACAGGGGAAAAATTCCAAGGCATTCCAGCTGCCCGAGTTTCATAAGCTGTAATACCAGCTGCGTAACGAACTAAACTGGGATCGAAAGAAGCTGCCTGACCCAATTGCTGAGGAAACAATGTTGATCCCAAAACATAATTGGCTCCATGAATAGCGTCAATACCATACAAAACAGGAATTTTCAACCTGGATTGAGATTGGACTTCTTGTTGAATAGCACCAATCAACTGGTGCCAATGATCGCGAGTATAGGCGTGACCACCACAATTCAAAACAGAACCCACATGCCAATCCACAATCGCCTTGCGCAACTTGTTGGGTTCAATGTGGTGTGGTTCAACCAATTTGAAAATTTCTCCCTCACAAACCACATCCAAATTGATTTGTGTCATTTGCCCAACTTTCTCCTCAATTGTCATTTGAGACAACCACATCTCTACGGAATCTTTCCATGTCTGATTGGACCACAAAGCACCATTGGATTGACTCCAACTTGCGCCAACCAATAGCTGAAATAAAAGTGCAAGAAAAAATGACTTATTGTTGTTCATACCTTATCCACTTGATATTATCAATACCTATATTTCCTTCAGACTCCAGTGTAAAAATCATTTGTTTGATGGCAGAAATATCAAGACCAGGATTCTGCTTTAATATCAAACTCAACGGAATCACCATTTTACGCCATTGGGCATCAATGACATTCCCTTGGACAAACTGGGGATAAAGACCCACCCACGATTGATTGCCCGAAAAATCTTCCAAACCCAATGCGCCTGGCAATCCGGCTTTCAAATCTCCAGAAAAACTTTTTACATCCAACTGCAAAGCGGCCTGATTTTCCAATCCTGTCAAATCCTTGCCCGACCAATTGTCCCATCCTATACCCAATCCCATCCAGGGGCAATCTCCCGCTTGTTTGTTCCATTGCAAATGCAAAAAATGATTGGATTCTACCTCATCATTCTTCACCGTTATGCATTGCGGACTTTGTGTGAACCAAACATCTCCATTCATTTGCTCACTCCACACTTCGGTGGCATAAAAGCCCTCAAAAATGGTCTGCTCATCGGCGTTCATTTCTTCATACAAACCAATGGGCTTCACTTGAACACATGACGCCCAGGTCAACGCAGCTAATATGTAAAATGCAATTCTCATGGTGCTAATGGGCTGCCTTCAGTGAACACCACATAATCAATGGCTGTTTCCGAGTATCCGCTTGCCGGATTGGCCAAGAATAGCATGGACACCTGAAACAATTTATTGGGCTCATGAATACCATTTCCATCCGGAGCACTCTCTACACCGTTGACCAAGGACTTGATGTCGTTGTATTTTAATGAAACCAAACGCCAACCGTCAGGTCCACCTTTGATTTCTATGGCATACATATCCTCAGATCCAGCTGTGAAAGAACCATCTTCATTGTCATCTTCCATAAAACGCAATAGCAATACACCGTTATCATACTCCGCTGGTTTTTTCATCAACATATTGAAGTAAACGTTGTTTGCATTGGAAGACAACGGATAATAAGTTAAGCCATAGGCTGATGCAGGTATATCAATCATCCCAATCAACCAATCCCATGTGACTGTGCCACCCATGCTGTAGGCGCGCTGTCCTTGCGGGATATCACCTGAATTCAATAAACCAAAATTCATATTCTGTCCTGACTGAATAAAGCTTTGCCATGAAGGATTCAAGCCCATTTCAAAATCAGACAACAAAAAACCATTGTTGACTTTTGGTGCAACAATAAAAACAGTATCCCGCAAAGTATCGGGTTGATTTTCTACTGTCAATTCAACAGCACACCATTCCGATCTGAACATGGGAAAGAACGTTGTTTCACCTTTCCAATCAAAAGCAACCAAGGAACCAAATTCTTTTTGTTCCTTGTGTGCACCAGAGGTTAATCCTTTGATACCAATGGTCCAGTCCACACGCTTAGAGAATCCTGCTGTGAACAAGACACTTTCACCTGCCCCAAAATCTACTGAATCTCGGGATGATGACAAGCCTTCCGTCAAGGCAAATGGCCCATACAAATCATTCAAATCTGGACCATCAAAATCGGGGTCCACTTTACAAGCATTCCAAAAAGGAAAGCACAATAACAATATCCAAAGTTTTTTCATGGCTTAAAAATTCATTACGTACAACAGGGTCCATTGTTTCCATCTATAATCTGTGGCAGCATCCAATTCATCCTGACGATGAAAACTATTCCATTGCGCACTCAAAAATGACTGTTTAGAAAAATGATAGGTCATTCCCAGGTTCAACATTTGTTCGCTTCCATCTTGAACATACGGTTTAAAGTTGATGATTTCACCGTTGAAATCTTTGACGGACTGAACTTCACTTCCTTTAAACTGAACAGACTGCCAACCCAAATTGGTAACCCATCTTTTGTTCCAATGCAAGTCCAAAGAAGAAGATAATACTTGATTGTTCCAATCTACCTGAGGCAATATCTCCGGGAGATCACGTCGTGTATTGTCATTGCGGTATTGCAGTTGGATGCCAACATAAGTATCCTCTGATTTTTCATCATGTGCAGATTCATAACCTACACGCAAAGACTGGCGCTGAAAGGATCGGGCCACTTGTGTTCCTTCTCCACGGGTCTCTTGACCTTGGTAATAAATCAAGGATACATCAAATGGGCTATTCTCCTTTTTATAATTCAATTTCACATCAACACCTTGTCGGTTGGGAGTAGCAACTCCGTAGGGAGTGATGTTATCGTATTCCATGCGGTAATCCATTAGGGTTGTTTGCAACTGCATGTTGTACAAACTGCTTTCGCGCATCAAATCCAAACTGTTGAGTCCACGTAAAACCTGATCATTACCCACCCGTTCAAATGCTGAAGGAACGCCTCCAAAATTCAGACGTTTGGTTTGCGCTCCAGGGCTTCTAAAATTGGCATCCAC
>CANNHA010000078.1 GCA_947504275.1 Flavobacteriales bacterium | reverse complement strand
GATGCATAGGTTCCGATGGCTCTGATAGCAGCTCCAGTGAGCGTAGCTAAATCAATCACCAAATCAGGATTGTACTTCTGTGCATACACCAAAGCATCTGCCAATATTAAGCGACCCTCTGCATCTGTGTTCATCACTTCAATAGTAGTCCCATCAGAAATGGTTAAAACATCTTGTGGCACAATAGCATTCATACCTGGTCGATTATCTGTAGCAGGAACCAAACCTATCACATGCACAGGTAAATTATTGGCAGCAACTGCATACATGGTTCCAATGACTGCTGCTGCACCTCCCATGTCACATTTCATCTCATCCATTGATCCTGGCGTAGGCTTTAAAGACAATCCTCCGGTATCAAAAACAACTCCTTTACCTACCAAAACCAAAGGTTTCTTATTGCTTGGCTTGGCTGGCTTGTATTCCATAATGGTGAAGGTTGGTGGGTCGATAGAACCCTTATTGACACCCAACAAACCACCCATTTTCAAAGACTCGATTTGCTTCTTGTGCAATACCTTAACTGAGAAACCGGCCTCCTTTCCTAATCGAACCGCTTCTTTTGACAATTGTTCTGCGGTTAAAAAAGACACCGGCTCGTTGACCAAAGTGCGTGCTGCATGATTGGCATTCACAACACCATACAACTCACGCTGCTTGTCCTCGGTTAAATGTGTATCTTGAATATACATTTGTTCCAATGACAAGGCGCGCTCTTTGGCATTGGTATAATACTTATTGAATTTGTAATTTCCAAGGGCCATCCCTTCTGCAAAAGCATAGCTAATTTTCTCGTCAACCCCTTCACCTTTGACCAGTACAGACTTTTCCTTATTGGCATTGGCAACTCCTTGCACATCATTTCCTTTGGCTCTCCATTTCTCTAAAGTTCTGGCAGACAAATCTCCATTATCAGCGAAATAGAAATACTCCCATTTGCCCATATTCTGGATAACCACACTGTCCTTCTTGTTTTTCCTTTGCTCCAACAAATGCCGTTGAACGTCTTTGTTTAAAGATTTAAAAACGCCAGATTTCTCATTGTTCCATAAAACAACAACGACACTTGACTCTGTTTGCTTTTGCTTGGCCATTTCTTTATTATTTAAATATCACTCTTTTGGTGGATTGCTTGCTTTCTGATTTTACCATCAAGACATACAATCCAGGGGTTTGATGCGGCAGAATAAATTTCAAGTGATCATTGGGAGCGCTATTGAAAGGACGCGACCAAACCAATTGACCCAGCGCATCGTACAATTCAAATTGACCTCTCTGCGCCTGAATCCATTCTGTCTCGATGGTCATATCTTCTTGGGAAGGACTGGGATATACCGACCAATTCTGCAAAGATAAATCTTCTAAAATACCCGCGCCTTCTTGACCATATACATTGATGTCATCTATGTAGAGATTATTTCCGCCCTTTGCCACAAATTCAAACTTTACTTGAAAATGATCGGTCATGTACGAAGGATTGGTAATTAATACAACGTTTGATCCCCACTGGTCTTGTCCTGTGGGAACAAAATTTCCATCTGTGTCTGGTGCTGTTGATAGATTTGAAATCCCTTGGTGAATTTTAACCAACCCCCAATTTTGACCGCAATCGCCTGAGGCACTAATTCTAAAACGATCATTGGTGCTGGTAGTCTTTTTGGCCCATGCCCATTTGTAGGAAATGTAAATGGTATCTCTGCCTGACATGTCATAAGGAGCTGAAATCAATTCATCTCGGCTGTCTATGATGCTGACAGTTGAGTTCAATAAACGCAATGATTTGTCCCCAGAATAAGAAACATTATTGACAACATTGTATCCAGCGTCCCCCATTTCGTTCCACACCGACCAACGATCGGTATTGGGCCACACCTCTTCAAAACCTTCCCATATTGGCGCTTCTAGCGTTGGCGCTTGAAATACGTGAATGAGATTATTCTTGACTTTGGACAATGTTCCTGTAGCGTTCCCTACGGTCAACGTGACTGTGTAGATTCCGGGTTGCTCGTATGTGTGAAGTGGGTTTTGATGAATATCTGGGTCCGACCCTGTCAAAGTATTGCCGTCACCAAAACTCCAAGTCCATGTGGTAGGAACGTTGTAGCTATTGTCATTAAATGCAATATTCTCACCAGCGCAAATCACCACTTTATCTGATTCAAAATCTGCAACACACAATGCAGGATTGGCAACACCTGTCGCGTTGAGATTGGATGCTGAAATCAGTTGATTGCGTTGTGCCACAGATGATGTTAAGGCTGCGCGCATTCTATCTGCCTGGCCAACAGTAAACATCCTTGAGCAATAACTATACTCCATGTAATTTTGAACATTGTCCAAAGGACTACCACAAGACGATCCTTGCAAATTGCATGATGTCCAACCAATGGTTAAAGGAGTATCTTCCACATCATCATCCATGTCACAATTGCTTGCTATTGCAGGCTCATTGCCATCACCCCAAGTGTGCTTTAGATTCAACCAATGTCCCGCCTCATGGGTAAGGGTTCTGGACTTTTGAACCGAGCTGGTACCAATTGATCCGACATAGTCAGAGCGCATAACAATACCATCAGTATCCGCTCCCCAATTGCCTGCGACATTGGGAGGTAAATTGGAATAGCCAGCTGCGCCGTCGGCATTTTGTACAACCCAAATGTTTAGGTATTCATTCCTAGGCCACATGATTAAGTCTTTGACTTGCTGATCTCCCACTGTGGTCAATTCACTGACAGTGCGCGTTATACCAGAAGTGCAATTTCCATTGGGGTCCTTGGTGGCCAATTTGAATTCAATTCCCGCGTCAGCAACCAATTGATCAAAAGCATCCACCACTATTACGGTATCGCTATTCATTTTTCTAAAATCCCTGTTCAGGACGGCCAAACCATCCAAGATTTGATCGTCAGAAATATTCTCAGAACCATAATTGTGAACAACATGAAACACAACAGGAATGGTATAAATGGTTTGACCACCCCTTGACTTTTGGAAATTACGCGTATACTCCTCCAAATAGGCAGCAGCATCTATAGCTTCTTGTTTGTATTCAGGATGTTTTTCAAAGAAAGCATCCATAGCGTGAACTTGACCACAAGGATGCTCATGCTGCGCCCAAACTGAAATGGTTAGCAACCATCCCAACATCAAAAAAAGTTTATTCATAGTTTCAAATTTGCAGGACAACAAAAATATCGGAAAATCAAGGTGAACGATGGATTTTTTTGGTTAAATACACGTATTTTCGCAATCCGCAAATTGGGGTAAATTATGGATCACATCAGGAATTTCTGCATTATCGCACACATTGACCACGGCAAAAGCACGTTGGCCGATCGTCTTTTACAAGTTACCAAGACGGTTGATGACAGAAAATTGGTTGCCCAAACCCTAGATGATATGGACTTGGAGCGTGAAAAAGGGATAACCATTAAGGCCCACGCCATTCAAATGAGTCATACCCACAAAGGAAAACATTATACCCTGAATTTGATTGACACTCCAGGGCACGTTGACTTTAGTTATGAAGTTTCCAGATCCATCGCATCCTGCGAAGGGGCATTGTTGATTGTAGACTGCACACAAGGTATTCAAGCGCAAACCATCTCCAATCTTTATTTGGCGATGGAACACGATTTGACCATCATCCCAATTCTCAATAAAATTGACCTACCCAATGCGGAACCTGAATTGGTAAAAGATCAAGTGGTGGAACTGTTGGGATGTGAACGCGATGAAATTTTGATTGCTTCTGGAAAAACAGGCCAAGGTGTGGATCTTATTTTGGAAGCCATTTGTGAGCGCATAACGCCTCCAAAAGGTGATCCCGCTGCACCGCTGCAGGCCATGATTTTTGACTCTGTTTTCAACTCATTTCGAGGCATTATTGCTTATTACAAAATTTTAAATGGCACCTTAAAAAAAGGTGACAAAGTGAAATTCATGAGCAATGGCCGTGAATATTTTGCGGATGAAATTGGCTCATTGGGATTGGATTTGATTCCTCGAGCTGAAGTGAAAGCAGGTGATGTGGGATACATTATTTCAGGAATTAAAACAGCTTCTGAAGTAAAAGTAGGTGACACTATCACCACCACGGCTCATCCTTGCCTTGAAGCTGTTAAAGGATTTGAAGATGTAAAACCCATGGTATTTGCTGGTGTTTATCCAGTAGACACCGACGAATACGAAGAGCTCCGCGCCAGCATGGAGAAACTCCAATTGAACGATGCTTCTTTGGTATTTGAACCCGAGAGTTCAGCCGCATTGGGATTTGGATTCCGTTGCGGTTTCCTTGGAATGCTCCACATGGAAATCATCCAAGAACGTTTGGAACGAGAATTCAATATGACTGTGATTACCACTGTCCCTAACGTAAGCTACATCGCTTACCTAAAGGATGGTACACAACATGAAATTCACAATCCTTCTGAATTGCCCGACCCCAATAAATTGGAATATGTAGAAGAGCCTTATATCAAGGCACAAGTCATTACCAAATCCGATTACATTGGCGCGATCATGACCCTTTGCATTGAAAAGCGCGGCATGTTGACCAATCAAGTTTACTTGACTTCAGATAGAATTGAATTGACTTTCGAAATGCCTTTGGCTGAAATTGTATTTGATTTCTATGATCGCTTGAAGACCATTTCAAAGGGATATGCGTCATTTGATTATTTCCCCATTGGTATGCAACAGTCTGACTTGGTTAAAATGGATATCTTGTTAAATGGTGATCAGGTAGATGCATTGAGCGCATTGATACACCGCGATCATGCATTTGATTTGGGTAAAAAGATTTGTATCAAATTGCGTGAATTGATCCCAAGACAACAATTTGAGATAGCCCTACAAGCAGCGATTGGCGCTAAGATCATTGCGCGCGAAACCATCAAAGCATTGCGCAAGGACGTAACGGCCAAATGTTATGGAGGTGATATTTCGCGTAAAAGAAAGTTGTTAGAAAAACAAAAGGAAGGAAAAAAGAGAATGCGACAAGTAGGTTCTGTAGAAGTTCCGCAAGAAGCGTTCTTGGCAGTGTTGAAACTGAATTCATAATTGAAGAAAACTTATTGAGTCAATGCATAAGCCCTCCACATGTGAGGGCTTATCTTTGAAACATGATCTCTCAAAACCATCCTAGAAAACTATTCTTACTTGATGCATACGCATTGATTTTCCGTGCCTACTACGCTTTTATTCGCAGTCCCAGAATATCATCCAAGGGATTAAACACATCTGCCATGTTTGGATTCACCAATGTCTTGTTGGACATCATGCGCAATGAAAAACCCTCGCATATGGCAGTGGTTTTTGACGCTCCCGCGCAAACACTTCGGGAGATAGACTATGAAGCCTACAAAGCCAACAGAGAGGAAACACCGGAAGATATCAAACTGAGTGTTCCCTATATCATGCAGATCATTGAGGCATTCAATATTCCCATCTTGATGAAGGAGGGATATGAAGCGGACGATGTTGTGGGCACCTTGGCTAAGGTGGCTGAAAAAGAAGGTTTTTTGACCTACATGATGACCAGCGACAAAGACTATGGTCAGCTTGTCTCTGAAAATATTTACGTTTACAAACCTGGGTACCAAGGTGGACCAGCAGAGATATTGGGTATCCCTCAAGTATTGGAAAAATTCAATATCCAAAGAATAGATCAAGTGATTGATATCTTGGGCATGATGGGAGACGCAGTTGACAACATCCCTGGAATACCTGGCGTAGGTGAAAAGACTGCGCAAAAATTGGTCAAAGAATTTGGATCACTCGAAGGTCTGCTGGAAAACACCCATCAGTTAAAAGGCAAATTAAAAGAGAACGTTGAGCAATTCAAAGATCAAGCAATTCTTTCCAAGAAATTGGCAACCATCATTTTGGATGCTCCCGTACCGTTTGATGAAGAGGAGTTGCGATTAAAGGATTGGGACAAAGAAAAATTAAAAGATTTATTGGAAGAATTAGAGTTCAGAACCTTGAGCAAACGCATATTGGGAGAGGAGCCATCTGAGCCCATTCAAGGTGAGTTATTTGCGGTAGAAAGTCATGATGCCCCAGCTCCCTCTATGTGCAAAACCATCTTAGATGTTGAGCATGAATACAACCTTATTCAGACCAAAGAAGAATGTTTGGTTTTGATAGAGCGATTAAAAAGTGAAAATCAATTTTGTTTTGATACTGAAACATCTGACTTGAATACATTCACTTGCCGTCTCGTTGGTCTTTCATTTTCCTTTAAAAAAGGAACTGGATATTATGTGCATCTCCCGGAAGAAAGAGACCTTGCCCAAGAATGGCTACAACTCTTTCAACCCGTATTGCATGACCCTAGTAAAACCCTCATTGGACACAACATCAAATTTGATTTGAAGACAATGCGCCAATATGGAATTGACTTAAAAAACAATCTATTTGACACCATGATTGCGCATTACCTTTTGCATCCAGACGGTAAGCATGGAATGGACGAAGTGTCGGAAAAATTGTTGTGTTACACTCCTATCAGTATCGAAACGCTCATTGGAAAAAAAGGAAAAGACCAAGGAAGCATGAGCACCTTAAGCGCAGCAGAAATTTCCGATTACGCTTGTGAGGATGCAGACATCACCTATCAACTTTTTGAAATTCTTCAACCACAGCTGGAAAAAGAAGGACTAATGGGACTATTCAAAGATGTTGAAATGCCATTGATGCCCATTCTGGCTGACATGGAATGGGAAGGAATTAAAATTGAAATACCATTTCTTGAAGTTTACTCACAAGAATTGGAAAAGGACATCGCCATAATCGAAAAAGAAATTTTTGAACTGGCGGGAGAGAGTTTCAATATGGATTCACCCAAGCAATTGGGGCCCATACTATTTGAAAAATTAAAAATCACTGACGAGATCAAAAAAACCAAAACTGGACAATACAGCACCGCTGAAGATGTATTATCCAAATACATTCACAGCCACCCTATTGTTGCCAAGATTTTAGATTACCGTGAATTGAGAAAATTAAAATCAACTTATGTTGATGCCATACCTGCGTTGGTTCAAAATACAACAGGACGCTTGCATACATCTTTCATGCAAACTGTAGCGGCAACAGGTCGTTTAAGTTCCAACAACCCCAACATTCAAAACATTCCTATCCGAACAGAAAAGGGTCGAAGAATCCGCAAAGCGTTTGTTGCGAGAGATGAACAACACACCATTCTGAGTGCTGACTATTCACAAATTGAATTGCGTGTGATTGCCAGTATGAGTGAGGATCCCAACATGTGTGAAGCCTTTAGGAGCGGAGCGGATGTGCATCAAGCGACAGCCTCAAAAGTATTTCATGTACCCATGGAGGAGGTTACCAAGGAGATGCGGAGCAAGGCAAAAGCAGTAAACTTTGGAATCATCTATGGGCAAGGTGCGTTTGGTTTGGCACAAAACTTAGGCATCAGCAGAACGGAAGCAAAAGAAATCATTGATTCCTATTTTCAACAGTTTTCAACGCTTAAAAATTTCCAATCAGATCAAATTGATCGTGCCAAGCACACTGGATATGTAGCCACATTACTAGGGCGTAAAAGACAACTTCCTGACATCAATAGCAAGAATGCCATAGTACGTGGGTTTGCCGAGAGAAATGCCATCAACGCACCTATTCAGGGTTCGGCAGCGGACATCATCAAATTGGCTATGATCAAGATATATCAAGCCTTTCAAGACCACCAGTTACAATCTAAAATGATTTTGCAGGTACATGACGAATTGGTATTTGATGTAGTTAAAAGCGAATTGAATCAAGTGAAATCTATTGTTGAAGAATGCATGGCCAAGGCCTACGTCTTGAATGTTCCATTGTTGGCTGAGGCTGGCGTTGGAGACAATTGGTTGGAGGCCCATTAATTCATCTTTCTTAAAATTGTTGGTAAGTCCAACTTTGGACATGAGGTACTCTTTGCTTACTTTGTGACACAGAGAAAAATTGCTATGAATGTACTCGTTTTAGGATCCGGCGGAAGAGAAAACGCCATTTGTTGGAAAATCTCACAAAGCTCACTTCTGAGGAGCTTATACATAGCACCTGGAAATGGTGGAAGTGGTCAATATGGAGAGAACGTCAACATTGACCCGTGCGATTTCAAAGCAGTTAAAAAGTTGGTGCTCGATAAGAACATCCAAATGGTGATTGTTGGTCCAGAGAATCCATTGGTTCAGGGTATTGTAGACTTTTTTGAGTCTGACAAGCACTTGAAAAATGTTTCAATCATTGGACCCAACCAATACAGCGCTCAATTAGAAGGAAGTAAAAAGTTTGCCAAGGAATTTATGATACGTCATAACATTCCAACGGCCAAATACGCATCTTTTGATTCAACTCAAATCAAAGAGGCCCAAGCTTTCATTGATACCATTAAAAAGACCGTTGTATTAAAAGCCGACGGATTGGCCGCTGGAAAAGGAGTCTTGATTTTGGAAGACCACAAAGAAGCCAAAAAAGAAGTTGAAAAAATGTTGTCCGGTAAAGCCTTTGGCGATGCAGGAAAAACAGTGGTGATTGAGGAGTTTTTGAAAGGCATAGAGTGTTCGGCATTCATCATCACTGATGGACAGTCGTACAAAGTATTACCAGAAGCCAAGGATTACAAACGAATTGGTGAAGGAGACACCGGATTGAATACCGGAGGCATGGGAGCCATATCGCCAGTTCCATTTTGTACACCTGAGTTTTTAGATAAAATTGAAACGCAAGTTATTATTCCAACCATGAAAGGCCTTCAGGCTGATGGAATGAAATACAAAGGATTCATTTTCTTTGGCATTATGAAAGTGGGCAATGAGCCATTTGTCATAGAATACAACTGCAGATTAGGAGATCCTGAAACTGAAGCTATTTTACCAAGATTAAAATCAGACCTTTTAAACTTGTTTGAAGGTGTTGCCACCAACACACTTGGGGAATGTGACTTGTATTTTGATGAAAGATGCGCTGCCACCGTCATGCTGGTTTCTGAAGGTTATCCAGCGGAGTACGACAAAGGAAAGGAGATCAAAGGTTTAGAAGACATAACGGACAGTTACATCTTTCACGCTGGAACAAAACTCAGTGGAAAGGAAAACAAGCTCATTACCAATGGAGGAAGAGTGTTGGCTTTAACATCGCTAGCTTATCGCATGGAAGATGCCATATTTGCCAGCTTAAAAAACGCCGCTCAAGTGCGATACAGCAACAAATACTACAGGAAGGATATTGGGGAGGACCTCATGAAGTATTTCACCAAATAGCAAGAGTTATTATCCTTTTTTACGCAAAAAAAACAACCTACGGAATGCTGACATCATCTTTCTCAGCTTTCCATTTCCTTGGTTATTCTCTTCATTGACATATCCGTATCCATAGCCATAGCCATAACCGTAGCCATAACCATAACCAATACCCTTAGGTCTTTTTCCATTAAAAATTAAACACAAGTTTGGAATTCGATTGGTGATGTGTAATTCCTCAATTAGTCCAATCACTTTTCGGTGTGTAAGATTCTCTCGAGTAACAAATGCCGTAATATCAGCAAACTTGACCAACTGCATGGTGTCAGCTACAAGTCCTACAGGTGAAGTATCTACGATAACTGTGGCATAATTGGATCTGGCATACTCAAATATTTCCGCCATTTTCTCGGAAAGTATCAGCTCTGAAGGATCTGGTGGTATAGGACCTGCTGGTAAAATATCAAAGATTACATCCTCATCTGCTGGCATAATCAAGCTTTTTAAATCTTGCGTTTTACCAGATAAAAAGTTTGTCATTCCCAATGCACTAGGTCTGTTGAGATAATTACTGATTTTAGGATGACGAAGGTCCGTACCCAACAACAAAACTTTCTTACCTGTTAATGCAATTGCAGCAGACAAGTTAATTGCCATGAATGATTTACCTTCTCTAGAAACAGCTGAAGTAATGAAAATTACTTGACCATTCATTCCTTTCATACCCTTCAAAAACTCTAGGTTTGAGCGCAACATTCTAAAAGACTCTGCCGCCATCGACCTGTCATTTTTCCCAATAACAATAGGATTATCAGATTGTATATAGGGTATTTCACCAATAATAGGAACGCCGAGTCTTTCCAACTCAGACTTATTCTGAATTCGAGCTCGAAACCAATAGACAAGATAAATAATCATCATTGGCAGTATCAAACCTAGAACCAAGGAAACAAACCAAATCAACTTAACTTTTGGAAACACTGGTGTTTTAAACCCATGAATATCATCTATGGTTCTAATATTCGATACTGTCATGGCAAGCGCTATATTTGTTTCCTCACGCTTTTTCAACAAGTATAAATACAACTCTTCCTTGATTTGCTTTTGCCTAACAATGTCTCGAAGCAAACGTTCTTTTGTCGGCACAGCCTTCAATAGGCCAAACAACTCATTGTCTTTTTGAGTCAAATCATCAGTTTGTACTTTAATCGATTTCTGTAGATTTTTCAAGGATTCTTCAATGCTGTTTCTAACTGAAATTGCCTTGCTGGTGTATAACGACAGCATTGGATTGTCCTCTCCGCCAGCCTTTACCAATCGATTTATCTCCAGTACCAACTTGTTGTAGTCAGAAACCAATGAAGCAATTTGAACATTCTCCACTCCTAGATTACTGGGAAACAAATCAAAATTCCCCTTGTAAGTCTTAAGTTGATCCATCATCATTTGTACAAGCCTCATTTCACTTCCCAATTTGGTAAGTTGCTCATCCAATTGCAGCTGCTTTTGAAACAAATATTCAGACTCCTTAGATTGTCCACTAAAAATTTCTGTTTTCTTAAAACTTTCCTCAGCAGCTTCAACAGTAGATAGCTCATCAAGAATAAATTCAATTCGGCTATTGATAAAATCCGCTGTATTTTGGCTCATCATGTTCTTATCCTCAATAGCATCTATGCTCCGCTGATAAATCAACTGATTCAATACGTCCTTTGCTTTTTGCAAATGCGTATCCACCAAATACAATTTGAGAATGGATGAGGCCTTGGCTGAGGGCTCAAGTTCAAGGTTGCCTATATAACTGGTAACCACATTTTGAACTGTCTGTTTTTTAATCCGAAATTTTCTTTTGACACATTGCTGATTGAAGAAATTAGTTTTACTAATTTTAAGTTTCCCCCAAGGGAACTCAACCTCACTTTGAAATGAAAATTTACCCTCTCTTATCTCATCATTCTTGTCTACCAGGATAAAGTTATCTTGATCAATTACTTCAATTTCAAAACTATTTGAATAATCGTCAAAAGCTACAGAGTCTCTGGGATAGGTTTCAATGCGCAGTGGGAAATTGTTATACTTCTCATGATATATTGGATTACCTTGAGAAAAATATGAAAAGTCTAGATCCAACTTTTTGACTACTCTGTACATAATGGAACGGCTCTTGAAAACTTCTATCTCGTCTTCCATAGAAGAAGCAGATTGCATCAAGCCTAACTCTTTAAAAACCTCTGACTCTGCACTTCCGGATCCTTTGTTATTATCCTTGAGCATTACTGTTGCAGAAACCTGATACTTGGGAACTTGAAAGCGAATAAAAGCGAAGGCAGCCATTAATGAAAAAAACAATGCAAACAATATCCACCTCCAATGACGGAATACCAATGATAAATTATCAGCTATATTTATATCATCTTTTCTGAGAAAATTCTCAATTGCCTTTTCACTTTTATCTTCCATAAATTTTACTTAAAAAGAACCAACATCGTGAGTATTAAGGACAATCCGGAGAAAATCAATCCTACATTCGTATTATTAATAATGGAGCTGTTTTGCTTGGCTCTATTTGGAGCAATGT
>CANNHA010000077.1 GCA_947504275.1 Flavobacteriales bacterium | reverse complement strand
TCCGCTGTATCTTTTGGTTCATTCCGCTTTGCTCCATTCCCCAAAAGGATGCCGCTCCCATCCCTGGCGCGGGCCAATTCGCAGGGAAGTGTTCCAGATTAGGATGGGATGGTTTTTTCATTGCGATATCTCCCCTCCTACCGCGTAGCGGAAAGGAGGGGTGGCTCGGCTTGCCGAGACGGGGTGGTCTGACTCGAACTAAAAAAAGATTTACAAAAAACGGTCAAGCTAAATCAGGTATTACACTGACCACCCCGTCCCTTCGGGACACCCCTCCTTTCTCTCACTGCGTTCGAGTAGGAGGGGAGATGTGTCTCGTCCTAAAATAGGTTTACAAAAAAAAGGAGAAAATGGAGAAGAAACGCAAACTATCGTTTTGATTATTGTTCGTGCTTTTTTCTTTCATGGTTCTAATATTAGATTTCCATACTTTTAATGCATGCACAATCCCCAACGTGTTTTTGGTTTAGACGTTTTAAGGGCCATCGCCATTCTATTGGTGTTGAAAGGCCATGCGAAATTGTTGGCGGGTGATATTTTCAAAAATTGGGTCTCCATTCCTTTGATCGATGGCGTTGAATTGTTCTTTGTGTTGAGTGGTTTTTTAATTGGTGGTCAAATTCTGAAATCGATGCAATCTTCTTCTGATGCATGGAGCTGGAAGGATACATTGGCTTTTCTGAAACGAAGATGGTACCGCACCTTGCCCAATTATTACTTGATTCTGCTCGTTCAGGTCACCATTGTTTATCTTGGATTTTCAAATGATGCGTTGTCATCCTTTCACTGGACTTTCTTTGTTTTCTGTCAGAATTTTCTGAATGGATTTCAAGGTTTCTTTTGGGAGAGTTGGAGCTTGTCTGTTGAGGAATGGTTTTATCTCCTTTTTCCTATTTTTTTGTGGGCCATCAATAAGTTGATCAAACAGCGCCAGGCCTTTTTGATTTCCTTATTGCTGTTGTTGATCATCCCATTTTTACTCAGGCTTTCTAAATCCTTTCATCCAGATATGGATTGGTACACATGGGATGTTGAATGGCGAAAAGTGGTGGTCTATCGTTTGGATGCCATTGCTTTTGGATTGCTCGCCGCGTTTCTTTCCTTTTTTCATTCCAACGTTTTTAACAGAAGTCCAAAGTTGTTTTTTGCAGTTGGAATGATCGTTCTCATTGTTGATTCGAACTTAATGATTGATGCTTTTGGTTTTTATGAAAGGGTATTGTCTTTTTCAATAAAATCATTGGGCGTTGCATTAACCCTTCCTTTGTTTTCCAATTGGGTTTTGAAACCCAACGGTTGGTTTGGGCAATGGATAGAGTGGACATCAAAAATTTCTTATTCCATGTATTTGATCAACTTGGGAGTGGTGTATGCCTTGCTCAATCATTTCTTGGTTGGATCAGAACATACGGGTTCAATTCTTCCGTACATTTTGTTTTGGGTGCTTACATTTGCGTTGTCTCATCTGCTTTATCGTTTTGTAGAAATACCATGGATGAAATTGAGGGATCGAAAAAAGAAAGAACATGAACAACTCAGAAGCATTTGATCAAATAGTCAAAACCCGTCGTGCGGTTAGAAAGTACCATCCTGCGGATTACAACCCCATCGCGGTGACCAATAGTTTGGAAAGGGCCCAATTGGCTCCCTCCAGCAGCAATATGCAATTGTGGGAGATGTACCGGGTGAGCACCCCTGAAAAAATCAAGGAAGTATCCTTTTGTTGTTTGGGACAAAATACCACAGAGACTGCCAAGGAGATTATTGTTGTTGTGGCCAGACCTGATTTGTGGAGGCAACGTGCTGAGGCCAATTTGAATCATGTCAAAAATGTGCATGGTGATCGTCCAAGTTTTCGCGGTCAAAGCGCATTAAAATATTACAGCAAACTCATGCCATTGTTGTACAACAATGACTTTTTTGGATTTCGCGGATTGATGAAGAAGATTTTTGTGACGATTGCAGGTTTTAAAAGACCGATGGTTCGCCAGGTTACGGGAACAGACATGCGCATTGTTGTGCACAAGAGTGCGGCATTGGCGGCTCAGACTTTCATGCTGTCCATGAGCGCTGAGGGACATGACACTTGTCCCGTCGAAGGAATGGACAGTAAACGATTAAAACAACTTTTGAATTTGCCGAGAAAAGCGGAGATCAACATGGTCATATCGTGCGGTAAGCGCATTCCAGAAGGTATCTATGGAGATCGCTTCAGAATTCCATTGTCTGAAATGGTGAAGCAAGTGGACTAAGCAAACTGCGTTTGCAATTGCTTTTGAAAATTCTGCAATAGGTTTTCTAAAATGGGCTTGATCATTCCCGCCATCAGAAAGTTCACGCTGGATTTTACTTGAATAGATGCGTCAGTTTTTCCCTCCAGAGCTTGGCTGCGGAAAATGATGGTGGCTGGTAGCAAAGGATTGTCTTCTGTGACAAAATGAATTTCTTGATTAGAAATCACTTTTTTCCGGATCTTCAGGGATACAGATGATTTTATTTTGAATTCACAGCTGTCAGCATCATTCTTCCAATCTGAGCAATCATCGGGAAGAAATTGTTGGAAGTTTTCCATCTTATTTAAGAAAAGATGGATGTTTTCTTCGTTGTTGTTTAGAACAAAATGGTCAGAATTAATTTCCATGATTGAGCAGATATTGTTCAGACCACGCCGCAGGATTCTCTTTCCAAACTTTCAATGCTTGGTGCTGTTCAGCATGGATATAGTTCATTTCTATTGCTTTCTCAAGAAGGTAAGTGTAATTGGAAAGTGTTTTTACTGGAAAAGGGTATGTCTCAAACTTGGCCAATGCATCGGGGAATTGATAAGTGAAAATGGCAATCATGCCAACCACATCTGCTTTTCTTTCCATCAAGGCATCAACGGCCAAGAGGCTGCTTTTTCCTGTAGAAATCAAATCCTCAATCACCAGCACCTTGGCACCTTCAGGGCATATTCCTTCTACTTGGTTGTTGAGTCCGTGTTTCTTAGCCTCACTTCGAACATAGATGAACGGCAGATTCATCACATCAGCTACCAACGCTCCAATGCCAATGCCTCCTGTTGCTACTCCTGCGATGATCTCAGGTTGAACCGGAAATGTTTTAATAAGCTCCGCAAAGGCGATGGCTACTTTTTTACGAATATCGGGAAAAGACAAAATCTTGCGGTTGTCACAATAGATGGGTGATTTTAATCCGCTGGCCCAAGTAAAAGGATCATTGGGGTTCAATTTTACTGCTTCAATTTGCAAAAGATGCTCAGCCACCGCATGACCGATGTTTTGTTCAATATTCATTTGGCAAAAATACATTTCAGAGTGGGAAGTGGAGGGATAGTTTTCAACATTTGAAACCTTTACCAAAATAGTCACGTTGTGTGACATAAGTCAAATTTGTTTAAAGTGTAAAATGTTAATTTTGAAATAAAATCGAGAATCATGTTAAAATTTAATTCTTCAAGTGCCCGTATTGTCAATACGAAGAGGGCAGTCAACGAGTGTATGGAGATTGCCTTGGGTGATCAAATGAACACTGCTGATTTACTCATTTTCCATGCCTCCATTGGGCATGATTTTAAAGATATGGTATCAGAAGCCAAACGGTTGGCTCCTCAGGCTAGAATTGTAGCCGCTTCATGCTGTGGTGTTGTTGGTCGCGAAGGTGTTAGTGAGTCAATGAAGGACATGGCCTTGATGACAATACATGGGAAAGAGTTTTCAGTTGGAAGTGTAGACGGAATTTTTGGTCACAACTCATACGAAAAAACTCTAGAAATGGCGCAAAAGATGAAGGCTGAGAATGCCAACATCAATATGATTTATTTTTTAGCTTCAGGTATCGATATCGCCAATGATCAATGTATTGAAGCGTTGGAAGAGGTGTTTGGTAAAGAGGTGACCATTTTTGGAGCTACATCATCCGACAACATGCGCGGAGTAATCAGTTTTCAAGCCGTGGATGAAAATGTGTTTGAACATGCAGCCTATGCAATTGGTTTTTCAGATCAAACCATTGCCGTTGATACACAAGCCACTCATGGATTTGTTGCTGTTGGTGAACCATTGACAGTGACCAAATCCAATGGGCACATTATTCAAGAGCTCAATGGTCAACCCGCATGGCAAGAGTACACAAGGAGATTGGGACTCACTGCAGATGCATCTTGTGGTGACTCAATTCCCATTGGAGCGTTGGGTGAGAAGTTGACGGATGATTTGGCCAAGGAATACGGAAATCAACACATACTTCGTGTTGTTACCAAACACGATGGAAACGATATGTATTACGCAACAGAGATACCAGAGGGAACGGAACTGTGGTTAACCACGAGAGATGAGGAATTGATTTTTTCTGAAATGGATAGAATGGCAGAAGTCATGAAGCAACGCATCAATGGAAAAGAGGTGGTAGCTGTTTTTCATGCCGACTGTTTGGCTCGCGGACGATTTCTTTTCAATAGAATCATCAAAGATGAGTTGGTGAGTAAAATGCAATATCCGTTTTATAACAACGGGGAGTGCCCTGCATGGTTGGGAATGTATGGATTTGGTGAATTTGCCAGATTGGGTGGTCAGAATACTTACCACAATTACACAACCGCGTTGTACGTGCTTTACAGAAAATAACAATGCCCAATCAGCTGTCATACGAAGAACTTCAAAAGCGTTACCAGGAGCTTCAGCTCCGGGTGACGCGTTTTTCATCGACAGAGCAGGAGTTAATCAATACACGTGATCGTTTGGATCACGAGCTGGAGTTGTACAAAAGATTACATCGCTACAATGAAACAGCGGCTAAAGTAGCTCGACTTGATGATTATTATCAAGTCATGTCAGAGGCTTTGGTAGATGTTTTTGACCTAGAATCCGCGATGATTTTGGTTGTTGACTTAAAGGATAACTCCACCAAATTGTATGCTGAAAGCATCCGTTTTGAGGGGAAAGAGCAAAAGATTGAGCAGGATCTGCAGACCTTGTCAACCATGAATGCATCGGGAATTACGCAGCATCTAAAGTTGGAATCATTTGGTGGATTGAGTAGTTTGAATGTTTGCTTTGAAGGAATGTTCTTCCATCAGCGGATTGCTCCATTGCAGATTGAGGTTTTTTTGTTGGGAGCAGTGAGCATTGAGAAGGCGCCGCTTTACAATCAGATATTGGATCGACATCACACCATATTTAAGGTTTTTGTTCAGCAGTTTTTAGCCAGTCTTTCCACTCGAATAAGAACTGAAGAGGTTGTTCAGCAATTGGAGCAAATTAAATTGTCTCAAACCGAATTGAGAAAGTTGTCATTGATTGCAACCAAAACAAAAAATGGTGTTATCATTTCCGACTCGCATGGTAGAGTTGAGTGGGTCAATGATGCTTTTACCAATATTTCAGGATTTCATTTGGATGAAATCAAAGGGAAAAAACCAAAAGAGTTTTTGCAAGGAGAAGATACTTCAGATTTTGACAGACACCTGTTGAAGGAAGCATTGTGGAAAAAAGAAGATGTCGAGTTAACCTTAGTGAATTATACCAAAGCTGGAGAACCCTACTACAATCAACTGGAGATTATCTCTGTCTTTGACGAATTGGGCAATCACACCAATTTTATTGCCTTGCAAAAGGACATAACCAATGAAATTGAAACCAAGCAAGAGATGATGCGCATGAACTCTCGGTTTGAGATGATAACTGAGAAATCCATGATTGGAATCTGGGAGTTGGAGTGGCCGGATTTAAAAATAGATTGGAGTGATTTGCTCTTTGACATATATGGATTTGAGAAACAAGAAGGCGCTAATAGGAATGATTTGTGGCGAAGTGTCATTCATCAGGATGACAAAAATGATGTGTTGGAGAGATTGGATCAAATGATCTCCGGGCAAATCAATGTTGTCCATGATGAATATAGAATTATCAGGAACAATGATCAGCAAGAGCGTTTGGTAGAATGTTTAACAATCGCTGAACGCGATGAACGTGGAGGATTGATTCGCTTGGTAGGTAGTGTAAAAGATGTGACGGATGTCAAGCAATATCAAAATTCAATTTTGAATCAAAATGAAGAGCTAAAGAAAATAAATCTTGAGTTGGATAACTTCGTCTACAGTATCTCTCATGATTTGCGTTCTCCATTGCTTTCGATCAAGGGTATTCTATCTTTATTGATGCATGACAATCAATTGACCGAAGATGGGAAGCGATTCTTAAGCATGGCCGACGTATCCATTGGTAGATTGGATGGAACCATTCAGGAGATTTTGGAATATTCTAGAAATTCAAGAATGGAATTGAAGCCAGAACTCTTTGATCTAGAGGAATTGGTTCAAAATGTTTTTGATGATTCGAAGTTTAGTACAACGGAAGCATTGTCGTTATTCATTCATCTGGAGGGAGAGGCTAATGTCACTTTGGACAGGGCACGGGTGAATGTTTTATTGAAAAATATTATCGGTAATTCAGTTAAGTATAAAAGATCTGGAACAGATGCTGAGATACATGTAGGCATTACCAATAGTGAGAATCGCGTGATCATTGCGATAGCTGACAATGGTGAAGGAATATCAGAGGAACACCTTGAGCGAATTTTTGACATGTTTTTCAGAGGTACTTCTAACTCAGTGGGAACAGGTTTGGGTTTATATATCTGCAAAGAGATTGTCAACAAGATGAATGGTACCATTGAAGTAGATTCAAAAAAGAATGTAGGAACAAAAATGATAATATCTTTACCGCAATGATTTCAAGGAATGTGATTTTGGTGGATGATGATGAAGTGATCAATTTGGTTCACAGAGAAGTGATCAAGAGAATTGTTCCAGACGCTAATATTCACGTGTTTAAATCTGGCCCACAGTTGATTGCTTTTTTGGAGGAATCACCAACATTTCCAATCGATTTTTTGTTTTTGGATATCCGCATGCCTGAAATGGATGGCTTTGAGGTTTTAGGAAAGTTGAAACAATTGAACTTGTCCACAGTTAAACATTCCAAGATTTACGTGCTTTCGTCCACGCTTGATGAAAAGGATTTAAGCAAAGCAAGAAATGATGACTGGGTAACTGATTTTATTGGAAAACCATTGAGCTTTCAAACCATTGAACACTTATTGGGTAAAGCTTCTTAAGTTTGCTGCATGGCTTTTCACCGTCAAGTATATTTAAATGAAGTGGTTTTGGTTTTTTCAGAAAATCAGAATGGTTCAACGGATCAAAATCTTTTTTTAAACCAGGATTCACCCAGTTGGTTGGATTGGGTTGAAAAATTGAAAGATAAATCAGGTGTGTTTTATTGTTGTTGTAAAGAACAAAGTGCTTCTGAGGTTTGGGATTCTTTTTTGCTGTCATTCTATCCCATTGCCGCTGCTGGTGGAAGGGTAGTTAATGAGAACAATGATGTGTTGATGATTTACAGAAGGGACAAATGGGATTTGCCCAAAGGAAAAGTAGACCAAGGTGAAACCATTGAAGCTGCTGCATTGCGAGAGGTAAAAGAGGAGTGTGGACTGGTGAATGTCCATTTAGGAAAGAAGTTAGGTATTGTTTTTCATTTGTATTTTCATAAAAGCAAATGGATTATTAAAGACACCCATTGGTTTGAGATGCAAGGCACCATTCAGGATGAACTGTTACCACAAATAGAAGAGGACATTACCTCCATGCGTTGGATGAATGCTGAAGAAGAAGAATGGAAGAAAAATACCTTTCCTTCTATTTTAGAGGTGATGGCTTGGTAGGATTCAAAACCAATTCAAATATTTCAAAACTCTCCCCATCATTCCATTTTAGTAATCCTTTGGATGATTGTTGTTGAATGCCAAAAATTGATTTTAACGTCGTTCCTTTTGAAAGCATTTCTTGGTAAGGTTGTAAATCAATTTCTTTTTTGTCTCCTAAATTAACCACAACCATGAATACTTTTCCATCGTTGTATCTAAAGTAAACATACACATTGTCTTGGGGTACAAATTGTTTGAGTTTTAATTCTCCCAGTTTAGAAGCAGTTCTGAACGATGTCAGTTTGTTATAAAAATCAAAGGCTTCTTTTTGAATTTCTTGAATGTTCTTT
Source organism: Flavobacteriales bacterium (assembly GCA_947504275.1). Lineage (GTDB taxonomy): Bacteria > Bacteroidota > Bacteroidia > Flavobacteriales_D > Sanyastnellaceae > CAMCTV01. The sequence goes on along the minus strand of CANNHA010000077.1, from coordinate 3,871 downwards.
TGTTCAAAGTAGTTGATGATATCTCCTTCCCATCCTCCGTTAAATTCTTGACGCACCAAATCATCAGGGTTGGTAAATCCTTCAAACAAATACTCCGTTCCATAATAAGTGCAAGGAATGCCGCGTTGAGTCATGAGCATACCTACTCCCGCTTTCCATTTTTTAAAGTCTTTTCCAATAACGGAATAAAAACGGCTTAGGTCATGGTTGTCCAAGAAAGTAACATTGTTTTCAGGATGTGCGTAGATCACGTCTTGCGTCAAGGTCAATTGGATTCTGCGCAAACCTTCTTCCCATCCAAAGTTTTCATTTAACCCTTTGCTCACTCCGAAATACCATTGAAAATCTGTTACACCGTCAAGGTAAGTTTTATTGGCGTTGTATTTAAAGTCATCGACAAACCAAGCTTGGACCGTTGGCTCTGTAACCCATGTTTCACCAAAGAGAAATGCATTGGGGTATTCTTTTTTCACAGATTTGTTGAGCAGCGACATAAAAGTTTGATCAGGGTAACTGTAGGTGTCAATGCGAATGGCATCAATCCCTGCAAACTCCATCCACCAAATGGTATTTTGAATGAGATATGTAGCCAGGTTGGGGTCCTGCTGGTTAAGGTCAGGCATGTGGGTATCAAACCAACCATTGCTCATTAAATTTTTATCGTAATCACTGGCGTAAGGATCCATAAGGGTTTCCGCGCGGTAATTGGTTTTGGTGAAAGTTGGGAAAAAGTGAAACCAATTGGAGTCGGGAATATTCTTAAAGAGATAATGTTCATTGCCCCAATGGTTGTAAATGGCATCCCATACCAATTTGATTTTTTGCTCATGACACTTCATTCCGAAATCTCTGAATTCAATATTGTTTCCTATTCGAGGATCTACTTTGTAGGAATGAGTAGTGGCATATCCATGATAACTGTCCACAGGTTGATTGTTTTCTAAAATTGGATTTAACCAAAGGGCAGTGTGTCCTGTTTTTTCGATATAATCCAAATGTTTGGCAATGCCTGCTAAATCACCGCCATGTCTTGATTTCTTTCCATTTCGGTGGGCTCCTTGAAAATATCCAGGAATGCTGTCATTGTTGGGATTTCCATTGGCAAAACGATCTGGGTAAACCATGTACATAATGTCGTTGGCATCAAGGCCTTGTGCTTGGTATCCCGTTCGCTCATATAGTGGAAAGGGAAGGGTGAGTTCACGCCCATCTTTGAACTGAAAATTGAATGTGACATTTTGTTCAGGGCAATTGTTTAGGATATCAACATCCAAAATTAGGTATTGTCTATTGGGAAGCCATTTCCATTGATTCAACTTAACATTGGTCCCAACGGTGACAATTTGTTGCAACCCCGTAAAGTCTGTTCCTCGCGCCAATAGCTCTAGGTGATTGCTCTGCATGCCAATCCACCAATTGGGAGGGTCACATTGAAGAGCGGCAGGATTGGCAGGCTTTTTTTTATCCTCTTCCAAACTACCAAACATGGAATTTGACAGTAGGATTGTAGCACTAATGAACAAACTTTTAAGAATTTTTGAAAAAATCATTTTTAGTCAGCGAAAAGTTATTTTACTTTTGGAAAGTGTTAAAAGTACACCAAGTAAAACTAAACCCTTAAAGAAAATGAAAAAAATTTACACATTCGTATTGTCTGTGTTGGCCGCGGCGGTGATGAGTGCGCAGACGCCGGTGACCTTCACTGTGGACATTGCAGGCGCCGGTTTGGTGCCAGACGCTAATGGTGTTCACATCGCTGGTAGTTTCCAGGGATGGAGCCCAAGTGCAACCCTTTTAAATGACAATGGTGATGGAACTTTTTCCGTTACTTTGGATTTGATGCCAGGTCATCACGAGTTCAAATTTATAAATGGTAATGATTGGCCATTTCTAGAAGATGTTCCCAACATCTGTCAAGTAGAATTGAATGGTAACGACAATCGCTATGTCGAAGTCGGAGCAGATCCAATGACATATGCAGTTTGTTATGCATCATGTGCCTTGTGTGGAACAAACTCTGTTTTGTTGCGCGTGGACATGAGCATGGTAGATGCTGATGGCGATGGCATCAACGCTGAGGTTGGAGAAGACATCAGCCCAGCAGGTGTTCACATCGCAGGAAACTTTAACAACTGGGATCCAGCAGCAACTGAATTGATGTTAATGGGTAACAATGTTTATGGCGTTCTATTGCCATTGGCTGCTGGCGACTATCAGTACAAGTTCATTAATGGAAACAGCTGGGGATTTGAAGAAGCTACTTCAGGTCCTTGCTTTACAGGTGGTAACAGAACCATTACCATAGCTGAACCAAACGTTTTAACTGAAGCTGTTTGTTTTGGTGCTTGCTCAACTTGCTTGATGCCAACCAACGTAACTTTCCGTGTGAACATGAGCAATGAAACTGTTTCTCCAAATGGAGTGCACATTGCAGGCAGCTTCCAAAACTGGACACCAAGTGACATGAACTGGGCGATGGTAGATATGGGCAACAACATTTATGAATTGACCAAGCCTGTTCAACCAGGTGCTTATCAATACAAATTTGTCAATGGTAACGATTGGTCAGGTGCTGACAATGACAATGAGTCATTGCCTGCTGAATGTAACGTAGGTGGTAATCGCAGCCTTGATGTGACAGGTTCGTCTATGTTGGTTGAATATTGTTACAATCAATGTACTGCTGATTGCATCATTGATCCAAACCCAGCTAACGTGACTTTCCAAGTTGACATGGCGAACATGATTACAATTGCAGCTTTCAATCCTACTGCTGATACACTTTGGATGATTTCAGGTGCTACTGCACCACAATGGCAAGCTGGTAGAACTGTGATGACTGATGCTGATGGAGATCAAGTTTATGAGTGCGTTTTAAACATCGCTGGTCCTGCGGCTTTCCAATACAAGTATTTGACGGGTGCCGATGTAACTGCTCCAATCCTAGAAGAAGGTGCTGGAATTGACTCTACAGGTTGTGGTATTGACAACGGTGTTGGTGGATGGAACCGTACCTTTATCAGATCAGGCAATGATGAGGCTACTGGTGTTTATTGTTTCGATCAGTGTACTGATTGTGACGGTAATCCAGTGACTGGTGTTGAAGAGATGATTTTGAACAACAACGTTCAAATTTATCCTAACCCAACTGAAGGTTTGTTGAACATTGCCGTTCAAAGTGTGAATAATCAAGACGTTAAAGTTGAGGTTTACAACGCAATGGGTCAATTCATCATGGTGGAGAAGTTCAATAAAGTAGCTGCCGGTAAAAATACCCTTAGCTTGAATTTGAACAACGTTCCAACTGGTTTATACATTGTTGAAGTTACAGGAGCTCAATTGAATGAGACTTTCCGTGTAGCTGTGAAGTAAGAAATAGTTTTCAGGTAAAGAGGCCGTCCTAAGGGGCGGCCTTTTTTTTTATGATGAATGAAGAAATAAAGAAGAAAATTCTAACAAAGAAAAAATGTTTGCTTCATCTTTGAAAAAGATTGGTGATGCAACATCGCCAAATGAAAACTACTATGGCAGATATCAATAGCATACTTCAAATGTTGGTCCCAAAGGATAAACGTTTTTTTCCTCTTTTTGAAAAGAGCGCAAACAGTTTAAAAGAAATGTCCAAAGCCATGTTTGAAGGACTTTCTGGAAATGACGTAGAGCGCATCAACATGTTAACAACCATTTCTCAATTTGAAAAGCAAGGTGATGCTTTTACCAATGCCATAGTTCACGAAGCCAACGCTGTTTTTTTGGTTCCATTTGATAGAGAGGATATCTATGAACTGGCTGTTGTATTGGATGATGTGGCGGACTTCATGCACAGCGCAGCCAAGAAAATCAATTTGTACAAGCCAAGGCAGATTCATCC
>CANNHA010000076.1 GCA_947504275.1 Flavobacteriales bacterium | reverse complement strand
TTGTAATTTATCTTGTGTCATAATGGTCTATCGATTAAGGTTTGGCAGTTTCTGTTGTTTCCGCAGCTGGAGCAGCCTCAGCAGCCGCCAACACCACCATATCATTTTTATCATACGTTGGTGCAGGAACGCCCTTTTGCAGGCACTTCACATACTCCACTACCTGCCAACGTTCTAGCTTGGACATTTGAGAAGCATGAGAACCCATCAAACCCTTACCGTAAGTAATGGAGTGATACATCTTACCCTCTGACAAATCTTTCAACTTTCCAGGATAATCAGGTGCAACAATTTTTCCACTTGCTGAAATTGCACCGTCACCTTTTCCTTCTTTACCATGACAATGTGCACACATCTTTTGGTAAATATCCGCTCCTTTTTCGATATTGATTTTGTTGCTCAACAATGGAGATTTTACCTCAGCCGCCGCACGCTCATAATCCTCTGGTGTATTTTTCAACGTGTAAGGCATAATCATAAAAGATGATCCAGCACTGGTCAACTTCTCAGCACGTTTCATATCAGCTTCAATGAATGGCACTGTACCTGCTGCAGGCTTTCTAGACAACTTGGTTACTACACCAGCATCTGACTTCTGCTGCCATGTCCAATCCATGTGCTTACTGCTTCCGTAATCGACGTATGCTTCCAAAGCAGGAGAGCGATACATGTCAGGCATATATTCATAACCTGCAGAGTTTGGATCCACGCGGCATGAAGTAACTGCCAACACTACAGACAATGCTGCTGTAATTTTAATCAAGGGGCGCTTCATAATCAATAATTCTTTATGCTTAATTCATAAACATCTGTTGTGTTGATCAAAGCCTCAATATCAGACTCTGACATACCACCGTTTTGCTCTGTGGTAATTTCCATCACAAACTTATCGTCTGTTGTTCTGGGATCAGGATTACTAGCAGGCATTCCTGGTAAAGTTCCATTGCGCAACAAATAAGTCAACACCATTCCATGTGCACCACAAAACACTGAAAATTCGAAAATGATTGGAACAAATGCAGGGGCATTCTCAATCCATGAGAAACTTGGCTTACCGCCTATATTCATGGGCCAATCGTGAATCATAAAATACCAAGTTCCCAAAATGGCCAAGGCTGTTCCAGTTGATGCATACATGAATGAAGCAATGGCCAAGCGTGTACGCTTAACGCCAATTACAGGATCCAAACCGTGAACAGGAAATGGAGAGAAAACGTCTTTTACACGAATTCCTTTTGCAACCAATGCACGTGCGCCGTCCATCAACTTTTGGTCGTCATCGTACATTACGTGAAATACTTTATTTGCCATGGTTGTTTTTTATACCAATTAGTGTTTTTCTGCTTCTTTTTTGTAAGACTCTCCGCTCATCTTCAAAATGGTCTTCAACTCATTCAAAGCCAATACAGGGAAGTAACGAGCGAACAACAAGAATAATGTGAAGAAAATTCCGATAGTACCAATGAACATTCCAACATCAATTCCTGATGGGTGGAATTCACCCCAAGCTCCAGGAACATAATCACGGTGAATAGATGTTACGATGATTACAAATCGCTCGAACCACATACCAATGTTTACTACGATTGACAAAACGAATGTGGCAGCCAAATTGGTACGAATCTTCTTGAACCAGAACAACTGTGGGCTGATTACGTTACATGTCATCATCATCCAATAAGACCAGCTGTAAGGACCTGAGAAGCGGTTGATGAAAGCATATGCTTCATATTCCACACCACTGTACCAAGAAATAAACAACTCAGTCAAGTAAGCCACACCAACGATAGAACCCGTTACAATGATAACGATGTTCATATACTCCACGTGTTTTACGTGAATGTATGATTCCAATTTCATCGTTTTGCGCATGATCAACAACAAAGTCAATACCATCGCAAATCCTGAGAAAATCGCCCCAGATACAAAGTAAGGGGGGAAGATGGTGGTGTGCCATCCTGGTACAACTGAGGTTGCAAAGTCCATCGATACAATCGAGTGAACTGAGAATACCAAAGGAGTAGCAATACCGGCCAAAACCAGTGAAACTTCTTCAAAACGTGTCCAGTTCTTAGCACGGCCAGACCAACCAAAACTCAAGATGCTGTAGAAGCGCTTCATGCCTGGCTTCACCATTCTATCACGGATGGTAGCGAAATCTGGAATCAAACCGATATACCAGAACACCAATGACACCGAGAAATAAGTTGAGATCGCAAATACGTCCCACATCAACGCAGAGTTGAAATTGGGCCAAAGAGATCCAAACTGATTAGGCAAAGGCAATGTCCAATAGGCCATCCAAACACGTCCCATGTGAAATACAGGGAAGATTGCAGCCATGATTACCGCAAAAATGGTCATCGCTTCAGCAGAACGATTGATGGCCATTCTCCAGCGCTGGCGGAACAGTAACAACACAGCAGAAATCAAAGTTCCCGCGTGACCAATACCTACCCACCATACGAAGTTGGTGATGTCCCACGCCCAACCTACAGTCTTATTCAATCCCCATGCACCGATACCGGTAGCTACAAGGTATGCAATGCAACTCAATCCATAGACGGCAATGATTGCAGCAATGGTGATGGCTATTTTCCACTCACGAGGTGCTGGTCCTTCAATGGGTCCACAGATGTCCTTCGTGATGTCATGATAAGTCTTGTGACCTAAGATGAGCGGTTGACGGATAGAAGCTTCTTTTAACATAGTATTTTATTATGCTTCGGTTTCAATGTTTCTAACTTTTGTCATGTAATAGATATTGGGTTGAATACCTACTTCTTCTAATGCATGGTAAGAACGGTTGTTCTTAGAGCGTGATGTATTCTCACTTGCAGTGTCATTCAAGTCACCAAACACGATTGCGTGTGTAGGACATGCTTCAGCACATGCAGTAACAATTGCACCATCTGCCACTACCTCACCACGCTTCTTGGATTCAATCTTACCGGCTTGAATACGCTGCTGACACATGCTGCATTTCTCCATGACACCGCGGGTGCGAACCGTAACATCTGGATTCAATACCATACGCATGGTCTCATCTTGTGATGGGTTGAATTTGGCAAACTTATCGTTGGTTACATAGTTGAACCAATTAAAGCGACGAACTTTATAAGGACAGTTGTTGGCGCAATAACGTGTACCAATACAACGGTTGTAGGCCATATTGTTCAAGCCTTCATTGCTATGTGTTGTAGCAGCTACTGGACAAACCGTCTCACATGGAGCGTGGTTACAGTGCTGACACATCATTGGCATGTGAACAGTTTGAGGATTCTCAGTTGGAATTTCCATGTCGCCATAGGCAGCAATGGTTCCCATTTGCTTATTCTCTTTGGTTTCCTCTAAAGTTGCAAAATCAGAAGAGAAATAACGATCGATGCGCATCCAATGCATATCGCGGTGACGACGAACCTCGTCTTTTCCTACAACAGGAACATTGTTCTCTGTGTGACAAGCCGTGATACAAGCACCACATCCGATGCAACTAGTCAAATCGATGGTCATTCCCCATCGGTGACCTACGTTCTCCACTGGATGATCAGCCCACAAATCCATTTCCCTCACAGGAACGCGATCTCCTTTGGCCGTAATCTCTCCATCTCCATTCACATCGTGGTGTACTGGCAATGTGTTGGCAGTATTCCATGATGCCTTTCCTTTTTCAGCTGACTTCTCTTTCAAATAAGCCGCCAAGGTGGTCTCTTTCACAACTGAATCACGTCCCATAACGGTGCTGTGCAACTGTGTTGAGGCCATGGCATACATTTCACCTGTAGCTTCAATAGATACATCAAAAGATGAATACATGCCCTTATTGATCAATGCAAAAGCATTTTTACCAATGGTCATGCGCTTTTCACCATCCATGATATAATCTCCATCAGCATCTACCTGATATGCGGCCTTTCCAATAACCTCATCATTGGCACCACGTCCATATCCCAAAGCAATACTCATGGTACCTCTCTTTTGACCGGGTGTTGCAACTGCAGGAAGAATCATTTCTTTTCCATAAGCAACCACTTTTACCAATGAAGACTCCTCTTGCTCACCAATGTATAGGTTCAAGCCCATATCCTTCATGTCCGCAGGCGCCATGGCAACGTAGTTGTCCCAGGTAACTTTGGTAATGGGATCTGGTGTCTCTTGCAACACGGGATTGTTGGCATGATTACCAACACCCAAATTCACCGATGTGTACAAAGACAACTCCCATTTGCCACCTTTTTTGTTGGCAATCTTGGATAAACTCTCGCTCACAGTAACGTTAGCAGTGCTTGATGTTGGCATGACTGCAGCTACTGCTGCCATCGCTGATGCTGTTGCAGCATCCACCTGCTCAACAGCTGGAGCCGTATTTAGTGCAAATGTTCCATTGTGAACCGCTGAATACCAATTGTTATCTGAGTCCATCATTGCTGGTGTATATCCAGCATTGAAAGTCATTCTCAAATAGTCATAATAACTTGTATTGTTTCCAGACCAAGCCAAATAGTTTTGACCGGCTGGTCTTGTATTGTAAAGAGGATTGATGGTAGGTTGAACCAAATCTGTTCTACCAGCAACAGCACTTAGGTCATCCCAAGATTCCAATTGATGGTGATCAGGCGCCAAGAAGTTACACATTGCTCCTGTTTCATCAGCAAACAACGCTGTCGAAATCTTGGTTTTTACCTTTGACAAGGCATTGCCAAAATTCAAATGTGCCAAATTGTAAACTGGGTTACAACCGTGAACAATCAAAACATCCACAGCGCCAGCATTCATTTCAGCTACCAAAGCTTCCACTTCTCCGTCATTTCCTGCGAACAAATTCAAATGATTGGTCATATCAATCGTTGAACCGTAATTGTTCAACATTTGATTGATCGCGATGGCCACTTTTTGAGCATCTACGTCATTGCTTCCTGCTACAACCAATGATTTTCCTGCACTGGCTTTCAATTCTGCAGCCAACTTAGTAAATACTGAAGACTCAATGCCCTCTACTTGTGCTTTAGCACCTGTCAAAGCATTGTAAATAGCGGCCAAAACCTGACCTTCTTGTGATGGCTTTATGGCAACACGAACGTCAGCATTTGAACCCGTCAAAGACATATTGGTTTCAAACTGATAATGCTTACTCATGTTACCGTTTTCAGGACGGCGACCTTCTGCATAAGCACCTTGGTACAAATTTGAGGTCAACCATGAACCCAAGAAATCTGCAGCAACGCTGACAATGACTTCTGCCTTTTCAAAGTTGTATTGTGGAACAACGGATTTACCAAAAGCATCTTGATTGGCTTTGGTCAATCCGTAGTAAGAAACCACATCATACTGAACATGCTTCACTTTTCCGGCAAAATGATTGCTGAAAGCATTGATGGCATTCTTTGTCGTCTGACTAGCAATCGTATTGGAGATGATCCTCACATTTTTTGCAGCAGCCAACAACTCCATCATTTCTTTGTCCAAGTTGGACCAAGATGCATCAGCACTTCCTGCTTTAGGACCTTTTAAACGATCTTCATCATAAATCTCTAAAACAGATGCGTTGATACGCGCATTGATGGCTCCCTTGGCCAAACCAAAAGACTTATTTCCTTTGATGAAGATGGGACGACCTTCACGTGTTTTAACCAAAACATTCGCGTAATCTACACCGTCATAATAGGTAGTGGCATAGAAATTAGGAATTCCTGGAGTGATATCCTCTGGCTTAACCACGTAAGGAATACTCTTCACTACAGGAGCCTCACAAGCAGCTAAAGTAGCTGCTGCGACACTGAATCCCATGAATTTTAAGAAGTCACGACGTCCTGTGTTGGCTTTGGATAAGTTCTCATCTGCAAAAGCATTTAATCCATTGCTTGCAGGAGCAAACTCGTGAGAAACTGCTTCTTGGAAAGATTCGCGATTGCTGAATTCTTCCAAGCTGGTCCAATATTTTTTATTGTTACTCATGTTCGTAGATCCTAAAAAATTAATAGTGACACTTACCACATTCCCATCCACCCATCTCTTTCACAGTAACCTCGCCATCTTCCATGATGTCTTTCAAGGTGCGTTTTCCTACAGCAGATGATTTGAATCGTTTGTGCATTTCTTCATAGTAGTCAGAACTAGCCAAATCAATGTTGGCTTTGTTGTGACACTCAATACACCAACCCATGGTCAATGTTGGCTTTGACAATTTGATTAAACCAACGACATCTTCTTGAGCATTGATTTCCTCCACTGGTGCCAAACGCCCAACACTGTATGTTTGAACAGGACCATGGCACTGCTTACAATCCAATTTGGCCCCTGTAACGTGCAAGCTATGGTTGAAATTCACGTGATCAGGTAGATTGTGAACCTTATTCCATTGAATAGGCTTTTGTTCGTAATTGTCGATATACTGTCCTGTTGCAGGATCAAAACCGATAGCAGCATAGATTTTAGCAATTTCTTTTTCACCTGAAATTGGACCTTTCTTAATACCCTTGTGACAATTCATACAGATGTTCACAGAAGGAATACCAGCGTGCTTTGACTTGGATGCTGAAGAGTGGCAATACTGACAGTCAATCTCATTTTGACATGCGTGAATGTTGTGAGAGAACCATACAGGCTGTTTGGGGGTGTAACCCTGATTGACACCGATGCGATATAGCTTTTGGTATCCTACAACACCCAAATACAAGAAAATAAATAAACCGATGATTCCAACAAACTTCTTATTGGCCCACATCCATGACTTAGTAGACTGCCAATAGGTCTTGTCTTCAATGGGAGCCAAACCATCTCGCTCGTTAACAGCTTGCTTCAATGACTTTGAGATATTAGCAGCAGATGCCCCAATAATGGCCAAAATCACACCCACAATAATCCACCAAATGGTAGTACTACTATCGTCATCTCCTGCAAACTCTTCGGCAATCTTGTCATCTATTGATGGACACTTCTCAGCAAGCGCAGCTGCCGCACCTTTGTCCGCTCCTCCAGCTCCACCGCCAGACTTGACATAAGCCATGATGTCCTTGATCTCCATTTCATCAACAGCTTGTGCAGCCATCCAACCAAACTGAGATACATACTTGTCCACCAAACCCTTGATGTAAGGATCTCCTGAACCAGCAGCTGCCTGCGGATTCTGGATCCACTTAATCAACAACGCGTCTTTCCCCGCCCAACGTTGATCAATGCCCTTTAACCCGGGCGCAGCAAGCACTTCTTCTGTTATCTTGTGACAAGAAGCACAGTTTGCCTTGAACAATTTTTCACCATTAGCAGCATCACCACCCTCATGAATAGAGGCGTAAGCATACTGAGCACTCATTCCTACCATCAGCACCGCGGCGATGAGTAGTCTAAAAAATCTTTTCGAAAAGCCTGTCATTTCTAGGATTTTACAATTTTTCCAATTTGGAATCAAGCGCAAAAATAACCACAGACGTATATCATAGAACTGTCATGAGACGCATTTTCCTAATTTAAAATGATTCTAAATAAAAAAAAATTCACAAGATTTCACAGAATGCTGATTTTGTGTGCTTTGTGTCTTTTTTTGCGCGATATTAACTTAACAGCGTGAAAAAAAACTACCTTTGAGACATGACTGAGAAGCGCCAATTTTTTTGTGGGTTTATGGCTTTGTTTGTTTTTCAAACAGCAATGTCACAGCCTAATTTGTCTTCTGAAACAACTTCTGGAAATGTGTCATGGAAAGTTCCCTCGGCTGTTCAAGAATTGGAGATGAAATCCAGAAAGCTGACTGAGCAACCTGGATATAGAATTCAAATTTTTATCGGAAACTTGGACGATGCTAAAAAATTCAGACAAGATTACATTTTCAATCATGCGGGATCGCTGGTGTATCTATCCCAAAACATTCCTGATCATGTTCTCAGATTGGGAAATTACCTGTCCAAAGCGGAAGCCCGAGAGGCGCTTAAAGATGTCCGAAGAGAAATTCCATCGGCATTTATCGTGGACGACATGGTTGAACCACCTCGAATAGAAATCAATCCTAACGGTCAAAAAGATTGATAATCGTCAGTCTTATCAAAAAATCGAAACTTTACATTTGAAAAAATAATTTTTCATGCCCATCTATCATCAATTGGGAAATATCCCACACAAAAGACATACAGTATTTCCCAAAGCATCAGGTGGAATACACTATGAGCAGCTCTTTGGAACAGAAGGTTTCAGCGGAACAGCTTCCTTACTCTATCATCTTCATCGCCCAACCATGATTCAATCCATTGGAAACGCAATGGATGTTCAGCCCAAGGCTGCTGTAGAAAAAAACATCAGTCCTTACATGGTCAAAGGGTTTGAAGCCAAACCCACGGAAGACTTTTTAGAAAGTCGAAAAGTTGTTATGTTTAACAACGATTTACACATCAGTGTTGCCGCTCCTACTCAAAGTATGACAAAATACTTTTACAAGAATGCGGATGCGGATGAGGTGATTTTTGTGCACCAGGGCACAGGAAAACTTCGCACCTTGTTGGGTAATCTAACGTTTGGTTATGGCGATTACCTGGTTATTCCAAGAGGAATGATTTATCAAATTGAATTTGCTACTCCAGACAATCGACTGCTCATTATAGATAGCTTTAGTCCGATTGTTACCCCGCATCGCTACCGCAATGAGTGTGGACAATTGTTGGAACACTCTCCATACTGCGAAAGGGACATTAGAAAACCGCAAGACTTGGAAACCCATGATCAATTGGGTGACTTTACCATGAAAATCAAGAAGCAAGGGGTTATGCATACACTGGTATACGCAAGCCATCCCTTTGACGTGGCTGGTTGGGATGGTTACAATTATCCGTTTGCTTTCTCTATCCATGACTTTGAACCCATCACAGGACGGGTACATATGCCACCGCCCATTCACCAAACTTTTGAAGCGCGCAATTTTGTCATTTGTTCTTTCTGTCCAAGACTTTACGATTACCATCCTCAATCCATTCCCGCTCCTTACAATCACAGCAATATTGATTCAGATGAGGTTTTGTATTATGTGGATGGTGATTTCATGAGCAGAAACCATGTTGAAAAAGGATTTTTAAGTTTGCATCCCGGTGGAATTCCACATGGTCCGCATCCTGGAGCTTACGAACGCAGCATTGGTCAAAAAGAAACCCTTGAATTGGCTGTGATGGTTGATACCTTTAAACCTCTCCAGTTAACACAAGAAGCGGTTGACTGGAGTTTAGAAAATTATTTACAATCCTGGTTAGAAAAATAAATTATGATAACAGACAATACATCTTTGAAACTTGAAAAAGTCTTTAGAAACGCGCAAGACTTTTTGCCTCTTTTGGGAACAGATTACGTAGAATTATACGTAGGCAATGCCAAACAAGCTGCCTATTATTACATGAACGCGTGGGGATTTAAACCTGTCGCCTATGCAGGTTTGGAAACGGGCTCAAAAGACCGCGTTTCCTATGTGTTGGAACAAGGGAAAATTCGCTTGGTATTGACCTCTCCATTGCAACAGGATGGTCCAATCAATGCACACATCAACGCCCATGGTGATGGTGTTAAGGTGGTAGCTATTTGGGTGGATGATGCGACCTACAGCTGGGAACAGACAACCCAGAGAGGAGCGGTGAGTAACATGGAACCTGTTGTTCTTAAGGACAAAGATGGTGAGGTGGTGATTTCTGCTATTCATACATACGGAGAGACCTTACACTATTTCATCGAAAGAAAAAATTACAACGGCGTTTTCCTTCCTGGGTACCAAGATTGGAAAACCGATTTCGAAACCACAGGAGCTGGCTTGTTGTTCATTGATCACATGGTGGGCAATGTGGGTTGGAATGAGATGAATACTTGGGTTGACTTTTATGCCAAAGTCATGGGCTTTACTCAATTGGTTAGCTTTGATGATAAAGACATCAGTACGGAGTATACAGCATTGATGAGCAAGGTAATGGCCAATGGGAACGGTAGAATCAAATTTCCCATCAACGAACCTGCGGAGGGTCGCAAGAAAAGTCAAATTGAGGAATACATAAACTTCTATAATGGTGCCGGCGTGCAGCACATTGCAGTTGCCACCGATAATATTATTGACACTGTAAAACGACTAAAAGCTGGTGGGGTAGAATTTTTATACGTACCACCTTCCTACTACGACGATGTCCTCGATCGTGTTGGACAAATTGACGAGGATTTGGCTCCTTTGAAAGAGTTGGGTATTTTGATTGACCGTGATGATGAAGGATACTTGTTGCAGTTGTTCACGAAACCTGTATTGGACAGGCCTACTATGTTTTTTGAGATCATTCAAAGAAAGGGTGCTCAAAGTTTTGGTAAGGGAAATTTCAAAGCTTTGTTTGAATCCATTGAGCGTGAACAAGAGCGCAGAGGAACTTTGTAAAAACCTAAGAAATAAAAAAAGCCGGTCGATGACCGGCTTTTTCAATATTCATTCATTTGCCTATGCAACACCCATTCTTCTGAGATGTCCATAATGTGATGCAACTGCAGATAAAAAAGATTTGTATTCAAGATACTGAACCCCAAACTCAGCACAAGTTTCCTTTACAATCTTACTGATTTGAGGGTAATGAATGTGGGAGATTCTTGGGAACAAATGGTGTTCAATTTGATGGTTCAATCCACCGGTTAAGAAAAGCATGATTGGATTCTTGGTAGAGAAATTAGCTGTTCCGTGCAATTGTGTCACAGCCCATTCCATATCCGTTCTCTTCTCATCTGCTGAAAGGAAACTGGTCTCCTTAACAACGTGAGCTACTTGGAATACCAGCGCCAAAAGGATACCACAAGCGAAAGTGGCTAAGATAAATCCAACCAAGGCTTTCCACACACCTACCACAATCATGGGAAGAACAAGCGCCAAGAAAATGAATCCTACTTTGCCAAACCAAAAAGAAATGTGCGCTTTGGTGCTTAGTTTTTTGAAGGTAACATCACCCACCTTGCGGGTAAAGTATTTTTCAAAATCCGCAAAAAAGATCCAATTCAAATAAGTCAACGCATAGAAAAACGTGACATATAAATGTTGGAAACGGTGCATTTTCTTATACTCCTGATGTGGGTTGGTCCGCAAATAAGGCTCAACATCGATATCATCATCCAATCCTTCTACGTTGGTGAAACTGTGGTGAATCAAATTGTGTTTGATTTTCCAAAGATTTACATCACCACCCATAAAGTTTAGACTGAAACCCATAATGTTGTTGACCCATTCATGCTTGGAGAACGCTCCATGCGCACCATCGTGCATCACATTAAATCCAATAGCAGCAAGCATTCCCCCCATGGAGATGCAAAGCAATATACTCCATCCACCAATGGGAACTACCCAAAGCATCAACCAATAATTGAGAATGGCCAAGGCGATATAAATGAGCGCCTTAAACCAAATTTTTGGTCCGCCGGTCATCTCTATCTTATTGTCCTCAAAATAAGCATACACCTTTTGTTGCAATCGATCAAAAAAAGGATGGCTTTCTTGGTTATATACAAACTTACTCATTGAATTGTGTTGGTTTAATCAATTATTTTTTTGCTCCACTAAAAAACTTTTTCTTCACACCTGAACTACTTGATGAACTTGATTTAGACTTTCCTCCACCATATCCACCACCTCTGCTAGATCCATAACCAGAACCGCCGCGATTTCCGCTTGTCTCTGATCTTCCCTCACTTCTGTTCTCAGTTCTTCCTTCTCCTCTATTCTCTGAACGTGCTTCTCCACCACCTCTGTATTCTCCGCGGCTGTCATTTCCACGACTTCCACCACCACGTGAATCATTTCTTCTTCCGCCACCGCCGCCGCCACCGAAACCACGACGTCCGCTGTTTCCTTTGTAACCTCTGCTTGGTCCTCCGCTTCTACCACCTCCACGAGTTGGCTTTTCTAACACGTCAGCCAAATCTCTTTCCGAAAGTACAAAAGGATGCTCTGTA
>CANNHA010000075.1 GCA_947504275.1 Flavobacteriales bacterium | reverse complement strand
TATCACAAACATTTTGATTTCTTTCATGGCCATGTCGCAATGGTCTGTTCCATAAAACCAACCTCTCCAAAACCAATCCAAATCCACAGCGCTGGCATCTTCCATGGTTCTGAAAAAATCTTCAGGTGTCGGATGTTTAAACGCCCATCTTCTGCAATACTCTTTGAAAGCGTAGTCAAACAATTCCCTACCCATCACTGTTTCGCGCAGGATATTCAACGCTGTTGCAGGCTTGCCATATGCATTATTCCCAAATTGATAGATGCTTTCACTGTTGGTCATGATGGGAGACATCTTGTTTTTGTCACCTTTCATATAGTCCACAATGTTTCTCGCTGGTCCTCTTCTTGTTGGATAATTAGCGTCCCATTCTTTTTCGGTGAGATATTGCATAAAAGTGTTTAAGCCCTCATCCATCCATGTCCATTGGCGTTCATCACTATTAATAATCATTGGAAAAAAGTTATGCCCCACTTCGTGGATGATAACACCCAATGTAGAATACTTGGTTCCTTCTGTATAAGTACCATCGGATTCAGGTCGACCACCATTGAAGCAAATCATAGGATACTCCATCCCAATCCACTTGGAGTTCACCGAAATGGCAACAGGATAAGAATAATCAATGGTATACTTGGAATAAACCTTTAAAGTATGCGCAACCGCGCGCGTAGAGAACTGTCCCCAAAGTGGATTGGCTTCCTTGGGATAGTAACTCATGGCCATGGTAGTCTTGTCGCCAATCTTCACAGCCATGGCATCCCAAATAAACTTTCGAGATGAGGCAAAAGCAAAGTCACGTACGTTGGTTGCTTTAAATGTCCATGTCTTCTGAACGTTTCCTTTTACTCTTTTCTTCTCATTCTCCGTGGCTTCTGCTTGGTTGATGATTTCAACTGGAGCTTCAATACTCTTTTTGGCTTCTTCCCAACGAGACATTTGCTCAGCATTCATAACTGCCTTGGCATTTTGCAATTCGCCGGTTGATGCTACTACGTGATCATTGGGAACGGTAATGTTTACCGTATAATTTCCAAAGTCCAAGGTGAATTCTCCTGAACCCAAGAATTGTTTGTTCTGCCAACCTGAATAGTCCATGTATGCTGCCAGACGGGGATAGAACTGCGCCATGGTATAGAGGTAGTTCTTGTCTTCAGAAAAGTACTCATATCCACTGCGGCCACCCAGTCTGATTCGGTCATTAATGTTGTACCACCATTTGATTTTAAAAGAATAGGTTCCGCCGGAAGCCAACGGCGCCGGTAAATCAATGCGCATCATCGTTTGATTGATAACACACTTTAAATCTTTTCCAGATTTGTCTTTTACTTCAACCACTTTGAAACCTCCATCATACCACGGCTCCAAATCCTTGATGTCATTGTAGCTCATGGTCTCATTGATTTTGGATTGCTCAATTTTATAAGCATCGCTCTCTTTGGCCATGTTGTTTTGATCCAGTTGTATCCACAAATAGGTCAATTGATCTGGCGAAAAATTGTGATACGTAATCCACTCTTCACCAAACAGTTTTTGTGTCTCATCATCAATCATAATATTCATGGTGTAATCCACTTGCTGCTGCCAATATCTCGCACCAGGTGCCCCACTTGCGGTGCGTTGTTCATTGGGTGTTGCCAATTCAGGACCCAATTGTTTGAACTTGTCTTCCCAATATTGACGCTGACCAAAAATCGCAGCGGAAGTACATAACATCAAAAACAACAAAAAACTTGTTCTAAAATTTCTCATGATTCAAAAATAAGCAAGTCGGTTTATTATATTCGCTAAAAGTATTGAATACAGAATGTATGGGACATCAAGAAGCTTTCGAAAATGAAACAACCACGGTTCATATTATTGAGCAATCCTTGATTTTGCACAATGATTTTAATCACATTGATCATGTCATTAATTGCTTGGTGAACATTATGGATTTTGACCCTATACAATCTGAACAAATTGCCTATATCGTTCATTACAAAGGAAAGTGTCCCATTAAGTCTGGACCCTTTGATATTTTGTCACCCTTTCACAAAATGCTTGCCCAACAGGGGTTAACCGTTTCCATTGATTAAAATGTCTAGCAGAAGAGTCATGATTGAAGCCATGCTTCAAACGCACCCTAATGATCCATTTCTTCATTATGCTTTGGCTCTGGAATGGCAAAAGGAAGGTGATCTTCAAAAGGCTATTGATCTATTGTTGGAGTTGAAAACATTGAAGGCTGATTACTTGGCTCTTTACTATCAATTGGGAAAAATGTATGAAGCAATGGGTCAAAATGAATTGGCTGTCGATTCATTTATCGATGGACGGCGCTTGGCAAAAAAAGTAGGAGATGTCAAGGCTGCAGGTGAAATCAGTGAAGCATTGATGATGCATGATATATTTGATTGATGGAAAAACAATTATCCATCGGCTTCTACAGTTCATCCTTAAGCAAAGGCGGATTGGAACTCAACATGCTCAGGTATGCCCGGTATTTGAAGAATGAGTCCATTCGAGTTGTCATTTTTTGTGTCCAGGGTTCACCTATTTATCAAATAGCGAATCAAGAGGAGTTTGACGTTGTTGAAATAAAACGCAACAAAAGATATTGGGATTTTGGCTGTGCCATTGCCATGAAGAAGTCTATCCAACAACTTTCTTTGGATTGGGTGTGGTTTCGTGACCCAAGAGATATGGATACATTGGCCTGGGCCCAACTTTTGGGATCAAAGGCCAAAATCCTTTACCACCAAGGAATGCAAATGGCAAGTCCAAAAAAGTCATTGTTTCATCGTATTCGATTTTCTCAAATCAATCAATGGATTTGTTTAAGTGAATCATTGAAACAACAAGTTTTAGACTTTACAACATTTCCCGAGAAAAGAATTAGCATCCTCCCTTTGGCTTTGCCTGATGACTTGAAGGCCAATAAATATGAAACAGGAGAATTTCGCGCTTTGGTTGTAGGTAGATGGGACCCGCTCAAGAATCAGCACCTGGTAATCAACGCCTTTGTAATATTGAATAAGCGTTACCCTCAACTAAGATTGACATTCATTGGAGAAAGCACTTTGGGAGAGAGCAATCAATATGAAAAGGACAACAAGAAAAAAGTGAGGCATTTGGATTTGCAAAATGTCATACAATTCAAACCATTTCAGTTTGACTTGGCGCAGACCTTTGCCGCTTCACACTTGCTTATTATTCCATCTATCAATGAAACTTTTGGCATGGTCACCATTGAGGGTATGCGTGCGGGCTTGCCTTTGCTGGGCTCCAATACTGGAGGAACCAAGGCATTGATACATGCTAACAAATGTGGATTAACGTTTGATCCCGCGGATGCACAGTCTTTAGCAGATCAATGGTCGGTGTTAATAGACAACCATCAATTGCGATTAGAATACAGCAAAAATGCGCGAACGGCATTTGAAAACCATTACCACATTGAAGGTCAAATGGTTCATTGGATGAAAATCTTAAAGGGGAAATGAGAATCTTTCTTTTTATTTCATTTTTAATAGCTACCAAAGTAAGCATTGGGCAAGTTGACACTTTGGGTAAAAACCATTTGATTGTTTCAGGATTGGCGGGAAGTATTGTTCCTCATCGCGCAGAGATGACACCATTGATTCAAGGTTATTCATTTGGCGGTTCAATACAGTGGATGAAAAGACCCACCATGCCCAAATGGAGGATTTATCAACGATTTCCAACCACAGGATTTGATTTGTATTTCAGCACAACAGGAAATCCTAAACAATTGGGATATCAATCCGCGCTGAGCTACATGATTTATCGTCCGTATAGAAAACAATCCAGATTCTGGTATGGAATGGGATTGGGCGTTGGTTTCAATTCAAAAATTTGGGATTTGGAGACCAATCATCAAGCAACTGTCATCTCTACCAAAATCAATTGCGCCTTAACATTGCATTGGCATTACAAGCTTTTTTCCAGTGTCAATCACAACCATTTGCTTGGGCTTAGGATGACTCACTTGAGCAACGGTGCATACCAATTGCCCAATTTGGGGACCAATCAATTTCAAGTGAGTTACACCATTCAGCCCAAAATGGACTTGCCTAAAAGACCGATGTTCATCACGGATGAACTGCCCTATTATTTTTCGTCAAGAATATTAAGTGTTCAAGCAGCTTGCGGGTTCAAAGAAACCTACCAACCCAAGGGTCGCAAATACCCGGTTTGGAATGTTCAGGTCAATTACGCTCGACTCATCAATTATCAGCATCGTTGGAGTGTTGGGCTGGACTATTTATATCAACCCGCATTAGGAAAATTGTTCGAGGAGAATTTAAACCAAACTTCATCCCCAAAGAATTGGCAACAATGGGGAGCTACTTTGGGCTATCAAAGTATCTTTGGTTATACCACATTTGCTATTCAGCAAGGTATTTATATAAAGACAGATTGGAGTAACAATGGACTTTTCTATCAACGATTGTCCATTAGAAGGAATTGCATGAAATTGGCCAAGATCAATTCCTATTTTAGTAGGGTTTATATCACTGCAGCCTTGCATACCCATTGGGCCAAGGCAGATCATTTTGAATTTGGATGCGGAATAGATTTATTCAGAAGATAGCGGTCTTTGCGGGAATTGCCATTTCATTTGGTTGTGGTCAACCAGATGCACCTGATTGTATTCAGAGGGCAGGAGAGCATAACATTGTTGAGTATACTCTTCCCCATTTTCACGCTCTTGAGCTCAACGACATGATCACTTACCAGTTGCATACATCATCTGAATACAAGATAAAAATTACCGGACCTGAAAATTGGATCAATGAAATCAGTTTTACAGTTGAAGATGGAAAACTGACCATTGAAGATCAAAATCACTGCAAACTTATTCGTAACAAGGACAAGAAGATCATGGTTGATATTTATGCTCCTCAGTATGAAGAGGTATTGAATCTATCCTATCAATATGTTGAAGTAATGGATACGTTGTTTCAGCATAAATTAAAGTGGATCAATGAGAACGCACCATCTGATTGTAGTATATTGTTTCATGGAGACAGTTGCATTATTGAAATGCCCAAAGGCACAGGAGATATTATAGTCCAAGGTCAATCCCATTTTACTTCTCTGTATAGCAACGCAATTGGTAAATTGAATGCGCGCAATATGATAGCAAAATATCTGAACGTCAACCACAACAGCTTGCAGGACATTCAAGCCTTTACAGTGCAATATTTGTATGTTGCATTTCAGAACAAAGGAAATTTGTTATTGTCAAAATCTCCTGTTCAAATTGAAACAGTACAAGAAGATTCTGGTCAATTGATTATTGAATAGGATTGTGCCAATGTGCCTTAATTTTTTCTGTGAGAACCTGAGGGCAACGTTGCGGCTTTTTACTCAGCGCATTCACAAACACCAAAGTTGTTTCGGCTTTATTGATGCACACACCATCAATAAACGTTTCATATTTGAAGATCATTCTAGAACTGGGAAACTCATCCACTTTTACTTTTATTACAACTTCATCATCGTATTGTGCTGGTTTAAAGTAGTGGATATGAAAGTCCACAACGGGCATCCAAATGCCCATTTCCTCAATTGCTCGATAACTAAGACCTAGATATCGCATCAATTCAACTCGAGCAACTTCAAAATAGGTGGCGTAATTTCCGTAATAGACAAAATTCATGGCATCGGTTTCAGCATAACGCACACGAATGGAAATAGAATGTTCAATCATATGGAGCTAAATTATAGGCTATAATCCGTCTCAATCCAAGCTTTTTTTTTTATTTATTTTTCAACTGAAAAACACTTTGAAAGCCTTGATGTATCTACAAAAACAAAAAATCGAACAAATCAATAGTAAATATTTTTTTTTTTCACTTTTTTATTCCTTTTTTTGCCTAGTCACTGTGAATAACACTGACAACCTAAACAAACATTTACCACTTATTACCTAAAGATATTATGCCATCCAAAAAGGATCAATTTCAAGTTTGGAACAACTGTTTAACCGTCATCAAAGACAACGTTAGTCCTCAAGGATTTAAAACATGGTTTGAACCTATCAAACCAGTCAAGTTAGAAAACAGCGTATTGACCATTCAGGTACCTTCTCAGTTTTTCTATGAATGGTTAGAAGAACATTACGTTACGCTTTTAAAGAAGATCATAAAGAAGGAATTGGGATCAGAAGGTAGATTGGAGTATTCCATTATTATGGACAATAACAATCATCCTTACACCATTAAAGTTCCAACCAGTGATCGCAAGGCTGTAAAAAATACACCTGTTAGCATGCCTTTGGATATGAGTGAAGCGCGTATCAAAAACCCGTTCATCATTCCTGGATTGCGAAAGATTCAAGTAGATTCCAATTTGAATCCCAATTACTCTTTTGAAAATTTCATTGAAGGTGATAGCAATCGCTTAGCCCGCAGCGCCGGTTTCGCAGTGGCCAATAAGCCTGGAGGTACAGCTTTCAACCCTTTGTTGATATACGGAGGTACAGGATTGGGTAAGACCCATTTGTCTCATGCGATAGGTTTAGAAATTAAGGCAAAGAATCCTGAGAAAACAGTTTTGTATGTTAGTTCAGACATCTTTACCCATCAATTTATTGAGGCCGTCAAGAACAATAGCGTGAATGACTTCTCTCACTTCTATCAAATGATGGACGTTTTGATTATTGATGATGTTCAGTTCTTCAGCGGAAAAGAAAAGACACAGGATGTATTCTTCCACATTTTCAATCACCTTCATCAAACTGGAAAGCAAATCATTTTAACCAGTGATAAGCCACCTGTAGAAATGCAAGGCATGGAACAGCGTTTGTTGTCTCGTTTCAAATGGGGATTGAGTGCTGATTTGCAAGTTCCCTCTTTGGAAACACGCATTGAGATTTTGCGCAAGAAGATGTATGCAGATGGTATTGAATTGCCAGAAGATGTTGTTGAATATTTGGGCTACTCAATCACTTCCAACATTCGTGAATTAGAAGGCGCTTTGATTTCCTTGATTGCACAGTCCTCTTTGAACAAGAAGAACATCAACTTGGAATTGGCGCGTCAGATGATTGACAAGTTCGTGAAGAACACAGCTCGTGAGGTGAGTATCGATTACATCCAGAAAGTAGTTTGCGATTACTTCGACTTGCCTATTGAATTGTTGAAGAGCAAAACACGCAAGCGTGAGATTGTTCAAGCGCGTCAAATTGCGATGTACTTTGCTAAGAAGATGACTAAATCATCATTGGCCAGTATTGGAGCTCATTGTGGAGGTAAAGATCACGCCACAGTTTTGCATGCTTGTCGCACAGTTAACAACTTACAGGAGACAGATAAGCATTTTAGAAAGTACCTAGAAGATTTGGAGAAGAAATTGAGCATCGCTTAATATTTCGGACTTCATTACCTAAACAAATAAGAAAGAACGCAATCGAAAGATTGCGTTTTTTTTTGAGTAATGCTTTTTATTGCGAAACTATTTATTAAGTTTGTGTCAGTCATCACACCCAAAAATTTATTTAAAGAAAAAATGTCATTGTAAATACATTACAATTTGGCCTTTTTACTTTGCACTCATGATGACCGAGACATAAAGTACACCTTTCAGTAAGAAAAATTTTAAGCCGAAGGACGCTAAATCAGCAGTCCAGGGAGCGTATGTTTTACTTAATCCATGAAACGTTATGGAAGACTTACTGAAATTAGGGTACTTAAAGTACTCCCTGCAGCTTCACAGGACCTACAGAAGCCAAGCTGTTAATGATGAAGGGGAATCATTGACCAAAGTGCTCACCCCTGACGAACAACGGTTCCGTCAGGATCTCGATGACATCCTCAGGCAAATGCCCTACCAAGGCGGCAGTGTTGTTTTGATACAGCACTATAGAGATGGCCAAAGTCGCGTTATTGCGGTTGTCTCTTCTAAGATTGACTTAAAAAGTCAATTTCGACTGGCCAAAGAAGGTCGTTTCCGTGAATGGGTCAGAGATCAATTCACCTCACCATTGGAAAGGATTACTTTCCATATCAGTTCCAAACCCGATAGTTTAACCCTCTTACACCAAATCTTATGAACATCAGAAAAGCCTTACAAGAGAAGAACAAGCTGACCGGAAAAATCCAAAACTTGTTCTCTAGAATGAGAGAGAATAATATGACGGAAGATGGACAGACTAGACCATACAACAGTCAAAAAGTGTGGGAAGAAATACAAGCAGAGACCACCAAGTTGGTTGATCTTAAAGTCAATATCCAAATGGCCAACTCCCCTATTCTATCCGATATCTACCGGATGGCAGAACTAAAGACCATGATTAGACAACTTCGTTATATGGAGTGCAATGATGGCAGAAAGATTCAAAGTGGAATCATCACCTATCTGTTCGCCACCATAAAAGCTGAAGAAAGGGATAAGCTGGTACAATCGCTAGAAGATGAGATAGAGAAATTACAAGAGAAAATAGATGCGTTCAATTTCAGAACAAATCTATAGGTTCAGCAATGCATGTGGATTCTTTACTATTTGAAAATTTGATAAGTGATTAAGATAGAGATTTAGATTTCGGGCAAATGCCGTTCAACCTTCCATCGCTCCATCATAGAATGTCAATCATCAAATCATCAAAACAATTAAATCCTTAGAAACCAACTTGCAGATCTGATACCCGCTAAAAGGGGCCGAAAGGCCCCTTTTGTGTTATATATATATAGATAGATGACTTCTCAATTTACTTAAACCCTTTAAATCCTGTAATTATGAAAAATGCTAAAAGAAATTGGTTCCATGTATTCTCCAAGAATGGCAAAAAAAACACCTTCGCGGATAAGATCAATAGTGTCAAACAGAGCAAAGATGATTGGAATGCATTCAAAAAATTTCTAAAACTTGATGAGGTGTATTGTCATGTTCTTTCCGCGATGTGCGCAACCTTAGGCAAAAGGAACAATATTAAACAAATGGATTTGATTGACTCTCTTGAAGAACATTTAAGTATGGATGTCGTTACCCAATCTATTTATGAGTTGACAATAATGGGCTGGATTCAATTTGAATTGGATGGTCCATTTCATTCAACTCCTGTCCTCATCATTGCTCATGATGGTGAAGTGGCTCTTAAAACATCCAATCCAGATTATTTCCCTCATTATAATATGTCCATAGAAAAAAGAGAACAACTGGAACTATATGTTAAAGCCATTCAATTCAGAGCCAAGGATTTCGGGGTGAAAGAGTGGATTAAATATACCACACAGATCATTAAAGGTAACACGAAACCCTTCATGCAGTTGTTGAAAGAGAGCAAGGCTAGTAAGGAGAGCACAGCTTTGGCATTGTTTCTTTTGGCAATTTACCCTCTAGAAGAGGAATCTGTTGACTTGTCCAAAGTTGTCAAGTTATTTGCCTCTGACTCTATAGAGGCGGTCTTGCTCAAAAAACAGTTGAATGATACTCAGCACCCTTTGTACACATCAGGAGTTTTGGAAAGAAATGCAAACATGAGGGGTGAGGTATTTCTGAAACCCTATGGATCTTGGCTAAATGCTTTTCTAACAGGTGATTCGGTGGAACAGGAAAAACAGCCACTGCCTCAGACATTGCAGAAAATTGAGTTCAACTCAATAATGGAACGTCAACTTAGATACAATATCAATACCCAAGAAAGTGTGCAACAATTGTTTGAAATTGTTGAAGACGAACACTACTCCACCTATGTTCAAGAAGTTAAGAAACAAAGGGAAAATGCAGGAATCATCCTTCTCCTATCTGGTGGTCCAGGAACTGGAAAAACAGAATTGGCCAAGCAATTGGCTCGCTCATCCCAGAGGGATCTGCTATTGTTTGACGTTTCAAAACAGCGAAACATGTTTCTTGGAGAGAGTGAAAAAGCCATTCAAGAGGTATTTAGGAAGTACCAAGAAATTGTCCAAAAAAGCAAGCTTGTACCCATTTTATTCTTCAATGAATCAGATAGCATTCTACAATCTAGAAATTCAAATTACTCCAATCTATCTCAAACGGAGAACGCCGTATTGACCATACTCCTGAATGAAATGGAAAACTTCAATGGTATTTTAATTTGCACTACCAATCGGCCTGAAGCCATGGATGATGCCTTCCACAGAAGATTCTTGTTTCATCTTCATATCGATGAACCCAATGAGTGCGTCCGTTTTCAGTTGCTCACTCAAGAATTTCCAGAAGCTTGTCCAATAAAACTTCATGAAATGTCAGAGCGATATCCTTTTACAGGAGCCAATCTCCAAACATTTCATCAGCAAAACATCATATCAAGAATTACGAGGAGTAAAAAACAAGGACTGGAGGACGCATTGGAACAATTTTTCCAATCGCTATTTCTTGCTAAAAACAATCGCATGCGAATAGGCTTTTGAAATGAGAAGCAAAGATTGTTGTATTGTATTCCATTACAAATACCACACATTCAAAGCAACAAAAAACATCCAATTCAATACCCAAACCCAGGCGCCCAGTGATGGGCGTTCGTTGGGTATAAAAGACAACAACCAAGAAAACAATACGCCCAACCACATCCAAGCTGCGTAATTGTTCCATGGTACATGGTTCATCTCAAACATCCAGTATTCCAATTGTGGCGCGACTTGTTCCATAATCACATCGGTCAAGGTCATCAACATTCCTCCCCCCAACGCCAATATCCATCTGTTGTTGGCCCCCCATGCCCATCGAAGCAAGCTCAAACTGCTCCAAGTCATGATGACCCAATTGACCCCTATTACAATCGGTATATCCCACAACTTCCAACCAAGTCCTTCACCATATTGATAAAAACCAAAAGGATTTCCTGTATGCACACCTCGCCACTCGATGTAAAATCCTGCAACGATAATGGTGTTGAAGAAAATTAACTTCTTCCAACTCCATTCCTCCAATAACAATACGAGAAATGTCAAGCACAAACTCAATGCGCTCATGGGAATGAACAAGGTCGGATAAAGAATCAAACCCAAGAATCCTACTCCGTACAATATCGCGATGATCCAACTTGCATTCATGCTTCAAATATAGAATCAAAGAATTTGAAAAACCAAGAAAAAAAGTATATCTTTGTGGTATATACCTTAAGAAATGAAAATGCTATCCCTAAAACTAGATGATGTTGTTTTTGATGAGACAGAAAAGGTCATAAAACAACTGGACATGCCCCGAAATCGCTACATCAATGAGGCATTGGCCATGTACAACCGTTATCATAAAAGAAAAAAGCTCAGGGCCAAATTGCTCATGGAGAGCAAAGCGGTTTATGCCAATAGTTTAGATGTTGCGGAAGATTTTGAAAATTTCCTTGATGAAAACATTTGATATCTGGTTGGCCAATTTGAACCCCAACAAGGGAAAGGAGCCAGGAAAGGTCAGACCAGTAATCATCGTTCAATCACCACTGCTCAATGATTTCCATCCAACGGTTGTGGTTTGTCCTTTGACCTCGCAATGCATAGAAAATGTTGATGTTTTACGGCATGATGTGAAAGAAAAATTCCTACCCGCGAAGTCACAAATCTTGGTGGATCAAATTAGGACCATCGATAAGAAGAGACTCATCGAATATTTGGGAACAATGAATAAAGAACAAGGCAAGGCCTTAAAAGAGAAAATCAGGATTGTCCTTGATCTTGAATAATGCATTGCGCAGCAATCTTGGCTGACTGAAGACACAATGGTATTCCACCACCAGGATGTACACTTCCCCCAACAAAATACAATCCTTTCAGACCATCAATAAAGTTGTCGTGGCGCATGAAAGCCGCAAAGGTTGAGTTGCTCGAAGTTCCGTACAATGAGCCAGTATAGGAAGATGTGCGTTCCTCAATCAATCTCGGGGTAAGCACTTCTTCTATTTCAATGTATTGCTCAACGTCATCTTTCAATATTTGATTCAATTTCTTCAGAATAGATGATTTGGCTTTTGCGACAACTTCTGTTTCGTCTTTTCCTTCATAGCGCGGCGCATTGATCATCAC
>CANNHA010000074.1 GCA_947504275.1 Flavobacteriales bacterium | reverse complement strand
GAAAACGAAGTAATCCCGCTTGAATGTTTGAGAACTGGATTGCGAGGAGACACATTCTTTCAATTTCTCCCAGAAGAGATTGTCACCAAAATGAAACAATAATACCATGCATATTTCAGCGCAAACATATAAGCAATGGTTGGATGAAGGTAAGCCTCATCAACTGATTGACATTCGGGAGCAATATGAAATAGAAAATTGCACTTTGAACGGACGCCCCATAGCCATGGCTCATATAATGAATCAATTGGATGAAGTTAATGATGGAGATGTTGTTATTCATTGCAATAGTGGAAAAAGAAGCGATGCCGTTGTATTTGCATTGCGTCAAAAACTTTTACGCAACAATATCCATTCCCTAGAGGGTGGAATTCAAAACTTTGTTGAATTATACTTACCTGAACAAAACTGTGCATCATGAGTGAATTATTGGACATTTTATTACACATCAATGACCACCTGGATGCTTGGCTTCAGATTTATGGAAGTTCATTGTACTTCATCTTGTTCATCATCATCTTTGTAGAGACTGGATTGGTAATCATGCCATTCTTACCCGGTGATTCATTGTTATTTGCTGTTGGTGCTATCTGTGCTAGAATGGCAGACGATCCCAATCCCGCTATTACTCTTTTCCCTCTAATTGCTCTGCTTTCCGTTGCCGCTATTGCCGGCGATCACAGCAACTATTTCATTGGAAAATATGCAGGTGCCAAAGTAATACGATGGAAAATTGGCGGGAAATCATTGGTAAAAGAAAGTTATATTGAAAAAACACAAGCCTTCTTTGATCAGTACGGAACCAAAGCCATTGTGCTGGCTCGTTTTGTGCCAATAGTAAGAACCTTTACTCCATTTGTAGCAGGTGTTGGCAACATGGATTTCAAGAAAAAATTCATGCCCTATGACATAATGGGCGGTGTGCTTTGGATTTCCTCCATGACCATAGCCGGCTATATTCTAGGTTCACATGCATGGGTGAAAGATCACTTTGAGGCAGTTGTACTCATCATTGTTTTCCTATCCATATTACCCATGATTTTGGCCTACATCAAACATTTGATGAGGAAATCAAAATGATTTTGAAATTTGGCTTGTTGGGGAAATCACTGGAGCACAGCTTTTCACCAGAATACTTTCTCCATAAATTTCAATCCCTACAAGTTCCTCATACTTATGAAAAGATAGAGTTAGATGACCTAAGGGACATCAGAAACATCATCAAAGAAAAATCCTTGAATGGTTTTAACGTCACGATTCCATTCAAAGAGGACATCATTCCATATTTGGATGAGTTGACGCCTGAGGCCCAAGCAGTAGGCGCTGTAAATTGTGTTGTCATACAAAACAACCATTGGGTTGGACACAACACTGACATCGGAGGTTTTGAAAAAAGCATATTGCCTTTTTTAGAAAACCACTACCCCAGGGCATTGATTGTAGGCACCGGAGGAGCATCAAAAGCCATTGCTTATGTTCTGGAAAGCAAGGGAATTGCTGTTTTTCATTTAACCCGAACTCCTCATCAAAAGAACCACTTGGGTTACAAAGACATTGACACCAACAGTATGGTTCATTTTCCATTAATTGTTCAATGCACACCTCTAGGAACATGGCCGGATGTAACATCATTGCCAGATCTACCATATGCCGGACTAACTCCTCAACATTACCTTTTTGATTTAATTTACAACCCAGCTGAAACTGCATTTCTAAAGAAGGGAATTGAAAAAGGAAGCCAAGTACAAAATGGACTGCGCATGTTAGAGATTCAAGCCGATTTATCTTGGGATTTTTGGAAACAAAAGTTGACTTAATTTTACCCAAAATTTTATCTATTGTTTGCAAGCATCACCAATAAAATCAAAGAGTTAAAACTAGGGCAAAGTGCACTTCTTGCTGGCTCAGCGGGCATAGGTCAAGCCATATCTTATTTGTTCATGCCCATTTTGTCAAGGGTATTTACAACAGAAGACTATTCCGTTTTTTCACTTTTCTATGCTTGGATAGTGCCTCTTGCTGTTTTCTCAACGTTTAGAATTGAGTTTGCCATTCCGCATCAACACAGCACCGAAAAAAGATTTAAAACTGCATTCACAGCGATTAAGAGTTCTGTCATCATCACTGTTTTTATTTCACTCCTTGTTATCCTGGGATGGGCAGCAGGTTGGCTTCAAAACTCCAGTATCTTAATGTGGATTCCACTGGGCATATTATCTGTCAGCATTCCACAAATTTTGTACTTCCTAAGCACCAGAGAAAATCAATACCGCAAAAGTGGATTGTACCGAATCATCAATAATTTAGTGCTGCAATCAGCCTCTGCTATTCTTGGTTGGATGCTATGGGGAAGTACAGGATTGATTGTTGGAATGCTCATTGGTCAATTGGCAGGGGCCTTAACATTGATTGTAGGAAATGGAAAAAGGCTTTACCTCCATGCTGAAAAAGAAAATTGGATTGATTCATTAAAAGAATTCAAGTCATATATCTTTTACAGCACGCCGCAAGGATTGATAGAAACATTACAATTGAGCGGAACCATCTTCATCATTTACGCACTTTTTGACGAACCATATCCGGGACTATTCTATCTATGTTGGCGAATCCTACAATCTCCCATCACGCTAATTAGCAACACCATTTTTGTTGTACATTATAACAATGCCTCTCAGCTGCATAGTCAACGAAAAGACTACCAATGGTTGATCACAAAAACGGCTAAATTACTTTTCATAGCAGGCGGCTGTATTGGGGCCGTTTTGTTCCTTTTTGGTCCTCCATTGTTTGCGTTTTTTTTGGGAGAGCCATGGAGAGAGGCCGGTGAAATAGCCAGAATATTATCCCCTTGGTTTGTATTTCAATTTGCAGTTACACCATTTTCCTTTGTTGCCATCCTAGAAAACAAACAGAGAACTGCTTTCTTCATATCCTTGATAGACATTATGCTCAAAGGAATCAGTCTATTGATAGGAAGCTTTTTTCACTCTATCAGCATCGGACTGGTCTTGTACTCTGTAAGCGGCTCTTTGATTCTGTTATTCACCTACTTCTGGTATTTAAAACAATCAAAAAAAGACTTTTAATAAGCTTTTAAAAGTAACCTCAAGGTGTATCTGTCGTGTACTAATTTAACAGCACAGAAAACCAACTCTTTGAATACACTCATCCTAATATCTCTATCCTTGCTATCCATAATGATATGGAAAATGCAACATCGCATATGGCGAAAAAGCCCCAACATCGTTTTTCCCATTTTCATAGGGATTTTTTACTATTGGTCATTGGCAGGTTCATGGCTATTTCTATTTGATCAAACCACACATCTTGGTGAGAAAATTGGAATACATTACCACTATTTGCTGGAAAAAATGTTTATGGTACATCTGGATATTGACTATCTCATGAGCATTTGGATCATTGGAGGATTCATTATTTCTCTTCAATTCGTTTTGTTAATCCTTATCCCAAAAATTCCAACTGAAAAGGAAAAATCTCTGATTGCTCAGATAAAAAGTGAAAATTTCTATTCCATTCTAGCATTGCTCTTTTTACTCATCTCGATACTGATTGTATTTGACGTAATCGCCTATTCACTCATTCTCAATGAATCTGTTTACCTCAACATCCGTTCTCCTCATGTTCCTTACTACTCGCTCCATCAGTTGTCCTGCTGGATCATGATGGTTTGCTTGACAATACCCTTGGCAACAGCTTTGAGAAATAAAATCAAGAACAAACAAAAATTTTCACTTTCCATTTTCTATTGGGTTGTATTTGCTATAGGACAATTTTATCTAATCTTCATCGGCTCAAGGCATGAGGCATTTATCTGTGGATTAACCACCATCTTGTACATTTCTTACCCGAACCAAAAAATGCTGGGTCAGTGGCGCATTTATGGGCTTGTGATAGCAGCTTGGGTGATTATCCTTTTTATGAATGATCCCTTCAGGAGTCTCTCACCTGTTGTAGGAAAATCTTTGGGATTAACAGCAGCTGTCAGTTCATTCCAAAATATGAAAGACGCATCAATTTTCAGCGAGGAAAGAACGTTCATTGGACATCACAATCCACAATTGAGTGAAGACATAATCCAACGAAAAAATGCCAGAGACACCACATTTGTTGTCAATCAAGATACCCTCACCATCAATATTAAAGATTTTGAGCAACAGCGAAAAGTAGATCAAGAGTACATCGTTTTCGAAGGGAGAAAATACAAGATCCCTAATCCACATATTTCAAAAGCATACCAGCAAAGTAGCACCGGTGACAAGCTTTTCAGAGCAATAACAGGCATACTATTTAGCAATGAATTATTTGCTGGACATTTTTCCATGTACGGTGTAATCCATTACAACGTGCCATTAAAATTAGGAATAAGTTTTAAAAATTTGTTTTATTCTTTTGTTCCATCCTTTATTGGCAAAGAACGGCCGCAAGATGTTTATGGCTATTATGCTGAGCAGCTCCAATTACCCAAAGATCAGGGCTTCACCATCAATCACATCACAGCTTGGTACATCAACTTCGGGTTGATTGGAATTTTAATTGGGCCAATTGTTATCGGATTGATGCTTATGAGTCCTTTGCTCTTTGGCTTGCGCATTTGGAAACATCTACCTGCAAATTCGTACATTTTCATATTGTCAATGATTACCTGTTTTGGAGCCATGTTGGTTCGTTCAGGTCCAGAGGGGTTAAAATCCATTTTGTATGAGGCCATAATCATTCCGATGGGGCTCATTTGGAGTTATCCTTTGATACAACAAATACGGAATAGATTTTTATCATGAAAATTCTTCACATCATTCCATATCACCCTTCGCCATCAGCATTCGTCTTTGCCAAAAGACAAGTACAAGATCTGATTCTAGAGGGACATGAATGCGAGATTTTCTTTTTCAATACCAAAATTTCTCTCGCACTCTTTTTAAGCCAATTAATCAGCTACAAAAAAAAAATCAGCGCATTCAAACCTGACATCATTCACTCCCATTACGGAACGTACACGGCCTATTTTTCTAGTTCATTTCATCACTCTCCATTGATTATCACCTTTCAAGGAAGTGACATCAACCATACCACTGATGTGCATCCATGGCGAGAAAAAATGGGGAAATGGATGAGCAAAAGAGCAGCACAGCGCGCCAATGGGATCATCTGTGTGAGTCGAAAAATATTTGACCTGCTACCACTGGGAAAAGAAAAAGCGCACATCATACCCTGTGGAATTGACATTCGCATTTTTAGACCAATGGATCGGGAAGAGAGCAAAAAAAAATTAAACCTGTTCCCCACCACAAGGTATATATTTTTCAATGCCAACAACCCCATTGTCAAAAGGCTTGATATCGCACAAGCAGTTGTTAAAGAACTGTCTGCC
This sequence comes from Flavobacteriales bacterium, assembly GCA_947504275.1. Classification (GTDB taxonomy): domain Bacteria; phylum Bacteroidota; class Bacteroidia; order Flavobacteriales_D; family Sanyastnellaceae; genus CAMCTV01. Next base: position 6,863 of record CANNHA010000074.1, on the reverse strand, counting down.
GCATATCAAGTTGAATTGCTTTCGCTCAATGGGAATGTTCATCCAGATGAAATTCCTGTATACCTCAATGCATGCGATGCGCTATTGTTATGTTCTGACAGTGAAGGCAGCCCCATGGTCATCAAAGAAGCTTTGGCATGCCAAATCCCCATTGTCAGCGTTGCTGTTGGGGATGTTTCAGAACGAATTGCCAATGTTAGCAATTGTTTTTTAGTACCACAAAAAATCTCTGAAATTGTAGACAACATAAAATACATCTTTGAACGACCAAATTTGAGCACATCAGGAAGAGATAAATTAGCAAAAGATCATTTGGATTCTGTTACAGTTATTGGACAAATCATTCAAGTGTATAATAGTTGTAAATAAATAAAGGTGCATCACTCCCTCAACATATCTAGGATATATCATTACTTGCTTGGTTTAACTGCGCTATTAATCGGCGCATATTCAAAGTGGATTTTTCTGGGGCTAATCCCTCTGTTTGTCTTGGTTCTCCTTGCTTGGCGAAAAGGTCATTTCGAGTTTCGTTGGTATTCCATGCAATGGTCATGGACCTTACTATATGTTATTTATGTCACATACAGCATTGTACTTTGGAATGATGAACTCAGCCCAAGACAAATAGAATACAAGCTATCGTGGTTGATATTCCCATTGATTTTCTCATTAGCTCCAAAATTCAAACTGGAAAAAAACTATGTAGTAACCGGTTTGACCATTGGTGTAATCATTGCCTCTTTTATGGGCATTGGTAAGGCCATTCAGACATGTCTAACCATTGGACTTACACTTACCTCCTATACATCTAGTAACATATGCATCAACCATCCTACGTACTTTTCAGCTACTGCAACTATTGCGCTAATTCTTTTGATTGATAACTGGAATCAACCATCACTGATTCAATGGCCACGATGGTTGAAAATAGTTTCGGTTTGCTTCATAACCATTATGATTCTTTTGAGTTTTTCGATGGCAGGATTCCTATTTATCGCTGCTGTAACCAATTTAATTTTCATTCACTTCTTGATAAAAAAAGAAACGTCAAAAAAACTCAAAATATTGATGATCGGATTTCCCATTTTGGCCGGGCTACTGCTTTCAAAAAATGATTTTATCAAAGGTGAATTCAATAATACAAGACATGCATTGACACAATATATGCATAGTCCAACCCAATTTATTTTGGATAAAAAACAATCTCAAAATGGGGATGAAGTGAGACTGATCATGTGGACAGCATCATTCTTGGAAATTCAAGAACATCCTTTTGGAGTAGGACCTACACAAATGGGCCAGCACTTAAGCCAACGTTTAAACGCATTGGACCAGTCAGAAATGGCTGAATTGAATAGCCATGGAGAGGTGCACTATAATCCACATAACCAATACTTGCAAATGGCATTGGAAATCGGTTGGATTCCTTTGGGTATCTTTATCTTTATACTCGCCAAACTTATTTTCATTGGTGTTAAAAACAATTTATATGGTTTAGCATCGATAGTACTATTACTTGGTTTTCACTGTTTATTTGAATCCATTCTTCAGCGCCAATCAGGCATCGTCACTTTTACTTTCTGCATCACTTTTTGTATTTTTTATCTGAGCAATAACAACGTAACAGAAACTAATCATGTGGCGTAAGTTCCAAAGAAAATATAGCCGTTATTGGAAATCAGATTTCTTCAAAAACATGAGAACACTGATGGCGGGAACTGTTTTTGGACAGCTCATTGTTCTTGCATTTACACCCATTCTTAGTAGAATTTATTCTCCAGCAGATTTTACTACACTGGAACAATTCATCATGATCCTTAACATCGCTGTAGTAGTGATAACTGGGAAATATGAATTTGCCATCATGCATCCAAAAAAAAATGAGGAGGCTCGACACATTGTGATTCTGTCCACGCTGCTTGCATTTATTGGAAGTCTAGGTTTTATTGCATTTGGCTTACTTTTCTCAGACGCCATTGCTGTATACTACAACAATCCAGAGATAGGGCAATACTTCTGGCTATTAGGGCCATCGCTTTTTGCATTCGCCCTTTTCAACATTACCAACTATTGGTTTAGCCGACAAAAGAAATACCAATACGCAGCAACATCAAAAATTTTAAATGCCAGTGCTGGTGAGCCCATAAAATATTCATTGGGCAAGTTTCAACCTTCTGCATCAGGATTGCTTTGGGGAACTACCATCGGAATATGCCTTGGCGGTGTATACAGCGTATGGAGTTATCTCAAAACAGAAGCAAAAGGGTTTTCGTCATGGACAAAATCAGAATTGTTGAGCCAAGCCAAAATTTACAAAGACTACCCTTGTTACAGCATTTGGGGAAGCATCCTCAACCGATTGGCGCAGTGGGCCCATGTGGGGATATTCACTCATTTCTATGGTCTAGTGGCTATTGGTTGGATGGCATTGTCCCGCAGGGTAGTTCAGGCACCGCTTAACGTTATCAGTGGTAGTTTTAGCCAAGTCTTCTTTCAACGTATTTCAGAAATTGAAGAACCTGAAGAACTAAAAAAAGAGTATTACAAAGCCCTGTGGATATTTGTATTCATCGCGTTGCTGATTGTCGTCATTGCCTTTTCACTTCCCCAATCCACAATGGGATTTGTTTTCGGAGAACAATGGCTACCCGCAATATCGTATTTGCGAATCCTTACTTTATGGTATGCCCTTAACTTCATCACCTCTTCTCTTTCCTTTGTAGCATTAAGGATTCAAATGCAGCGCGTGGCCTTGGTATTGGACATCCTGCATTTCGTATTTGTCTATGGAGCTGTTATCGGTGCTTATTATATGAACTGCAATGAATATCAAGCAACATTGGTTCTTGTTCTTTCAAAGGTGGTTTACTTCATTATCAACCTTACTGTATTATCTTGGAGGCTCAATCAATATGTCCATCAAAACTCAAAATAAAAAAGTCGTCTCCCTCGTTGCAAATGGTTTTCAGAATGACAATCGCGTTCAACGAATGGCAGAGGCCATTCAAGAAATTTCTTTTGATGTTACCATTGTAGGATGGCAAAAGGGGCAACTTAAGGAGCGTGAAGTAATCAACACTATTCCCGTACATCGTATAAGAACCAAAAGTCAAAAATGGAAAAGAAGCAATAAAATCATAGGTTTGATTCAATTCATAGATTTTTGTATTTGTACAATAAGACAATACAAGAATTTTGACATCTGGCATTGCAATGACTTTGAAGCTTTTTGGATTGGACTTTGGGCCAAGCTCTTCAATCCCAAAATCACCCTAGTTTACGACAGCCATGAATACCAGAAGGAGAGATTAGGAACTCCCTTCTATGTCCGATGGGTGATCTATTGGGTTGAGAAAATGTTTATCTCCAAAGCAAAAATATTCATCACTGTAAGTCCGGGTATTGGGAGTGAATATCAGAGATTATACGGTATTAAGGACTTCTATTTGGTGCGAAATACACCGCACTTGATGAAGGCTACTAAAGCCAATATTTTCAGAGAAAAATTCCATATTCGTCCAGATCAAAAAATTTTCCTATATCAAGGTATGCTAGCTCCTGGCAGAGGAATTGAAAACATGATTGAAGCATTTCAGGCAAGAACAGATGACGATGCCGTCTTGATTATCATGGGACAAGGTAAAATTGAAAATTGGGTTAAAGACCAAATAAAAAATACTCCGACTATCTTTCACCATCCCTACGTGTCTTATCTGGAAATACCCAACTATACTGGAAGTGCTGATGTTGGATTAAACACCGCCGTCAACAATTGTCTAAACCACTATTTTTGTCTCCCCAATAAACTCTTTGAGTATATCCAATCTGAAATACCCATCCTCACCAATAATTTGTACGACTGTAAAAACCTCATAGAAAAATACGATATTGGTTCCGTCATCAAAGCGTATACTCCAAATGGTATCAACGAAGCCATTGATGTAATGATCAAAAATGACTTGACAATTTATCAGCAGAATTTGAAAAATGCCAAAGCAACATTACACTGGGAAGAAGAGAAGAAAAAATTGCAAGAAGCCTATTTAAAACTAAAACCATGAACGATCAACAAACATGGCCATCAGTAGGCATCGTTATTCCCTGTTATCAAGAAAAAAACTACATAGAAAAATGCATACGATCCTGCATTGAACAATCCTATAGTGGGAAAATACACATTGTTGTGGTTGATGGAGGCAGCAACGATGGAACGATAGGAATCATTCAAACCATTGAAAAAGAATTTCCTAATCAAATTGTACTTAAAAACAATCCGTTAAAAGTCACACCTATCTCGCTCAACATTGGTTTACAACATTTAGAAACCGATTTTAAAATGATTCTTGGTGCGCATTCCTACTTAACGCATGTATATATTGAAAAATCAGTGCAAGCTTTTAAGTTAGACCCTCAATTGGATTGTGTTGGAGGAATAATCATCAATGAATACCAAGACGACACCTCAAGGATCATCGGGATGGCCATGTCTTCACCATTTGGAGTAGGTAACGCAACATTCCGAACAGGTGGTAAAAAAGGATTGGTAGATACAGTAGCATTTGGCATGTACAAAAAAGAAGTTTTCGAAAGTATCGGCTACTTCAATGAAAATCTGATTCGAAATCAGGATGACGAATTCAACTTCAGACTTACCCAAAATCACGGGAAAATACTTTTCGACCCTGAAATCATTTCACACTACTTTGCACGCGGTAATTACTCAAAACTTTTTAGACAGTACTTTCAGTATGGCTTTTGGAAAGTATATGTGAATGTCCTTCATCAAAGCGTCACCAGCGTCCGTCAATTGATTCCATGTTTTTTTGTGATCTACTTGATTTGTGCTACTGCGCTCAACATTCTTCTACCACAACATGCTCTGCTTTGGAACATACCCATGTTCCTTTATCTACTGGTTGGAATTCTTGCAGCAGCAAAAAAAGACTTTAAAAAGTGCCTTTCTATACTCTGGACATTTCTTCTTCTTCACCTATCTTATGGATCAGGATATTTGAAAGGAATTATTCAATTTGGAATTTTAAAACAACAAGCAAAAGCACAACATGCGAAACACAATCGCTAGTCTATTAATTCTTATCATTCATCATGCAATGACTGGACAGACTTCAATCCCATTAAAGCAAGGATGGATGTTCAGTCCTGCCAATGAAAATCAATGGCGCCCGGCTGAAATTCCCGGAAATATATTCTTTGATTTAGAAAGACAAAACATCATCCAAAATCCACTGCTCGGCACCAATGAAAAAGATGCGCAATGGGTCAGTCAACAAGATTGGGAATATAAGATTGAGAATATCCAATTGCCCGAATTAAAATCAGGTCAGCATTTTCAATTGACACTGCCTGAATTGGATACCTACGCAGATATCTATTGGAACAACCAATTCTTAATAAGAACGGACAATGCCTTCAGGACATGGAAAGTGAACATTCCTCAAGTATCCTCCATCAATCAACTGCGCATCTATTTCAACTCACCCTATAAAGTAGCACGCGAAAAACTAAAAAATCTTCCTTATCCCCTACCTGGAGATAGCCTTCGCGCTGTAACGCGCAAACCACAATATCAATTTGGTTGGGATTGGGGGCCGTCTCTTGCAGGATGTGGTATTAAAAAACAACCCCGAATTGAAGTAATCAATGAGCAACATATTATACATGACCAACTCATCTTACCCGATCACTTCTCAGAAGAAGCAAGCTACAGATTGAAATTCAATGTTCCTGTTGAACAATGCGAAGTCACAATATTTCATCAGCAAAGCGACTCCATCATTCTTCAAAAGACATTTAGCGCTGTATCAGAAATCACATGCTCCTTTCTTCCTGTGCAAAATACCCTATGGCAAATAGGTAGAGAGAATGCCTTGGATACCTATACCATTATTGTTCATGACAAGAATGAGATCATACATCAAAAGAATTTCAACTTATTGCCCAGAAGCATTGAATTATCCCAGAAGAAAGACAAATGGGGAAAGGAATTTTACTTTGTTGTAAACGACAAAAAAACATTCATGAAAGGTGCCAACTACATACCCATCAAATTCTTTCATGAGCAAGCAACAGAAGATGACTATCGATTACTCATTGAACGCTGCAAAGAAAGCAATATCAACATGCTCAGGGTTTGGGGAGGAGGCATTTATGAGCCAGATATTTTTTATGACTTATGTGATAAAGCTGGCATTATGGTTTGGCAAGACTTCATGTTTGCCTGCTCCATGTATCCTGGAGATGAAGGGTATCTAGCCAATCTGAAATCGGAAGTTACAGAACAGGTTCAACGATTGAGCCATCACCCATGCATGGCCTTGTGGTGCGGAAACAATGAAAACAGCGAAGGTTGGGAGCGCTGGGGATGGCAGATAGGATTATCAGACAAACGAAAAAGTCAAATTCAAAAAGCCTACAATGATGTGTTCTTAAATTTATTACCCAACACGGTTAGCCAATACGCACAAACACCTTATTGGCCATCATCACCGCTTTGGGGAAGAGGGGACGAAAGAAGTTTAAAAGAAGGCGATTGTCACTATTGGGGAGTATGGCACGATGCCGAAAATTTTGAGGTATTAATGACCAAAATCCCAAGATTCATGAGTGAGTTTGGGATGCAAAGCTATCCCAACAAGAATGTTCTGGATGAAATGTGTACAACAGGAAAATACCAGCCTAAAGATCCAGGAATAGTACAGCATCAAAAACACAATAGGGGTTTTGCTCTGATGCACCAATACATGCAATACTGGCATCCAACTGGAGAAGGATTAAACAATGAGCAATATGCCTTGCTCACACAATATGTGCAAGCGGAAGGGATGACCATGGGTATTGAGGCG
>CANNHA010000073.1 GCA_947504275.1 Flavobacteriales bacterium | reverse complement strand
ATGTCTTTTCCAATGGGATCCCATGGATTTCTTTCAAATAACATGAAGCGGTTGTAGCCGCGAAAAGAAGACATGGTTAAATCAGATATTGCTACCCATTGGATACCGCCAATGCGCGTGTTCCAACTACCCCACTTTGTTTTGAAACTTCCGTACAATGTCATGCCTAGCATGGTTCCTAAATTTCCACCCAATTGAATACCTCCTAATGGGTATTGAATATTTGGACGCAAAGAATCCGCTACCTGCCTTCCATAGAAGGGTGCTTGATTCCCATTCAGGAATTGAAACATGCGAACATCCATTCCCCACGAAGACCCGTCCCTTAGGTTACCTGAAATATTCAACAATAAATTAGGCAATTGCGCGTCATCCCCAATAAAGAAATTGGCCGGCAATGTAACGTTCCCGACAGCATTGCTCAATGGATAGGGTTGAGGGTAACGGCTGTAGGTAGCAAAAAATCGATAGAAGCCATTAACCTGAAGGCCTTTAAAGGCCTTAGGTTCAGACTTGGGCATTAACCCAGAGTAATCTTGAGTGGAATCCACTTGCGACCAAATTGTACTGGAATACAACCCCATTAACAACAACAAAGTCCAGCGTGCCACCCTATTAGTCATTCTTCCAATTGTCATCTGAATATTGTTTAATGTCCAACCAATGTGCAGGTTTCATATCGCTGGGTCTCTCTCTTACCAAAACGGGAAGATTGGCATATGCATAATGATTGTGGCTGTCCCAAACCTCAACAAAAATCCTGTAAGCTCCGGCAGTCATGGGTGCTCTGAAACTGGCCATAAAATGTTTGCGCGACTTCCAAACCCCTGTTACGGCTAATGGTGCTGCTTCCGCATCACCACCCGCCTTGATGTCTTGGCTTTCTGGCACCCATCGCCAGATTACTTGACAATTGTCGTTCTCTGGGTCCATCCAATCCAAGAAGGCTTCCCCTTTATCCCCTGCGAAAACCATGGCATAGGGAGTGGACGATTGGTCTTGAAGTCTTAGCGATTTAAGCACAGGTGCTAGATTACTGGGTTTTGTGCCTGACCACTGCTCGTGCAATACATCAACAGCTGGAGACTTTCTGCCATCAATAGAAAAGACACCATACCATGTACTAGTGGTTTCTTGTTTCTGACCCCACAAAAAAACAAAGGAACCCATGCACTGTTGCGGATCTCCCAATATTTCATCCTTGTAACGACTCTCATAGGATTGTCGTTTTTCCTCACTGGTTTGCTCAAGCGGAACATTCCATGATGTCTTGGCAACTTCCCAGTGGCCGTTTGGTCCCCATTCCGTAATAAGATATGGCCCGGTCCATCCATAGCTTTTTAAGTTCTTGCGGACACCGGCCAAATCACCATAGGTATTAATTCCATAGATATCTATGGAAGGAGCATCTCTTTTAATCAACTTCACCTCTTCAGGATCCAATCCAGCCGTAACCGTACAAGTGGGATGGTGTGGATCCAATTCATGAATCATTTTGGCGACATCTTCCACCGCCTTCCAAACCTTGGTGTTTTTGTAAAATAAGTCAACTTCATTTCCAACACCCCACAACAATAGTGCGGGATGATCTTTGATTTCTAATACAACCCTTCTGAAGGACTCCAACTGGGCTTTGACCTTGGCCTCATTGTCATAATCAAAACCATGGCGCTCATGCTGCATCCACATCCCCATCATTACTTTCAGACCCAGCGCCTGCGCCTTGTCCAAATATTCCTTGGCATTATCTGTACTCCAGGTACGAACAGCATTTCCTCCAGCAGCAACTACCTCCTCCCAATGTGCAGTCCCACCAGCCCCTTTAACATAAAAAGGTTGGCCATCAACATACATTCTGAAATGGCCTTGCTCATTGGTTTTCACCTCCACATGAGCGGGTTGAGCGTACACCTCCAAGCAGAGGGTGCTCAGAACAAAAATCAACAAATGAAACAATGTCTTGGTCAATGGCATGTCGCTAATAAACAAAGAATTTTCGAAAACTAAAAAAATACTTTTTGTAAAAGTGACAATTACTCTAAATTAGCAAAAATCAAAAGCGCTGTTTATGAAAAAAACAATTACACTATTTGCTGCTATTTTATTGACCCTTTCCGTGTGGTCACAAACCTACAATGTCACGTTCAATGTGGATATGAATCAACAATCAGGTTTCACAACACCTGAGGTCAATGGAGCTTTCAACAATTGGTGTGGATCATGTGCCCCAATGACTGACCCTGAGGGTGATGGTATTTGGACATTAACCATTCCTTTGGCTGCCGGTACCTATGAATACAAATATTCTGCAGACAACTGGGGAAGCCAAGAGACTTTACTCGCAGGATCTCCTTGCACAGTGACCAATTTTGGATTTACCAACAGAACGGTAGTTGTCTCTGCAGATGCCAATTTGCCGGTTGTTTGTTGGGGAGCATGCACAGACTGCGGCAGTGCGCCCAACATTGTAGATATTACCTTTCAATTGGATATGAATGGTCAAACTGGTTTCACCACTCCAGAGGTAAACGGAACTTTCAATGGATGGTGTGGTAGTTGCAATCCAATGACGGATGCAGACGGAGACAATGTTTGGACCACCACGATAACCTTACCAGCAGGAGATTACCAATACAAATACTCCTTCGACAATTGGACAGGACAAGAAGCTTTGGTTGCTGGTTCGTCATGCACCTTTACAGACGGCACCTTTACCAATCGTATTATCAGCGCCAATGAAGATGTGACCATTGATACTGTGTGTTGGGGGAGCTGTGAAGCTTGCGGGCAAAGCTCAGGGCCCTACAACGTAACTTTCAATGTAGATATGTCGCAAGTTGGATTTGCTTTTACCACTCCTGAAATCAATGGCGGGTTCAACAATTGGTGTGGCAATTGCGCAGTATTAAGTGATCCTGATGGTGATAATGTATGGAGCATCACCATTCCATTGGCGGCTGGTAGTCACCAATACAAATTTTCTTATGACAATTGGTCTGGTCAGGAAGAGTTTACACCAGATGCAACTTGTACATTTACTGAAAACGGATTCACCAATCGTTTGATTGATGTAACGGACAATGTTGTATTAAATGCCGTTTGTTGGGGAAGTTGTGAAGCTTGCGTTACAGCTGTTGAAGAATTGAATAACAGCGTGATTAACCTTATGCCTAACCCTTCATCAGCGCAGTCCATCATCCGTTGGAACGGAATCAACCAAAACATTCAGGTTTTCAATGCGCAAGGCCAATTGGTATTGAATGACAAAATTGCTGAAGGGCAAAATCAGTATATCCTACACGCAGATAACCTATCAGAGGGTATTTACACTGTAGTTTTACGCGGAGCTCAGACACATGTTACAGCTCAGTGGGTGGTGAAAAAATAATTTTCCTATTCAAAAAAAAAGGGAGTGAATTTCACTCCCTTTTTTTATTTGTTATGTTTCAAAACTCAAACACAAAGCCCTTTTCCTTATAGGCCTTGAAAATTTTTGGATCAAACTTAAAAAGGGCAGAAGGTCGGTGACGCACATTGGTTTGCGCTTCGTCGAGTTGCTTGAGGAATTTAACACCGTTGATCTTCTTTCTAAAATTGCCTTTGTCAAATTCACGTTGAAGGATGGTTTCAAACATCTCTTGAAATTGTGTTAGGGTAAATTTCTTGGGAAGTACAGTTGTCCAAATGGGTTCTGAGACGATGATTTCCTTCAACGCTTTATGACAATCCTGCAAAATTTGTTTGTGGTCAAAAGCCAATTTAGGGATTCGCTTGATGCTGTGCCACTTGGCATCCTTGGCCCAATTGGATGCCAATGGCGCGATGTCTTGCACTTCTACCAAGGCCAAATAAGCCACTGTAATAACACGACCCAGTGGGTGGCGATCCACTTTACCGAATGCATGAACTTGACGCATCGGTATTTCGTGAAGTGTGGTCAAGTCGTTGAGCACTCGAGCTGCAGCTGCATCCAAGTCTTCGTAGGGATAAACCAAATCACCTGGCAAGGCCCAAAAGTCTTCAAAGGGATCAGTGCCACGTTGGATCAACAATACTTTCAGTTCTTTTTCATGATAGCCAAAAATGACACAATCCACGGAGAAGGCAGATTTGAAGAACGCATCAATGGGAATCGAATAAATATCATCCTTCTCTACGCTTGTTTTGGAAAGGTCAAGTGAATTTCTTAAGGCCATTACTTTTTGTATTAATTACAATTAGTGTATATTCGTGGCTAAGCTAAATCAAATTTCTGAAAATGAAAAAACTATCTACTTTGTTTTTTGTTATTGTTTGCAACTTTCTGATTGCACAAACCTACCCCATCACGTTCCAGGTGGATATGAATAACGTCATTGGATTTTCAGTGGCCAATGTGAATGGAACCTTCAATAGCTGGTGCGGGGGTTGTGCTGCCATGACAGATGTCAACGGAGACAATGTATGGGAAATAACAATTGATCTTGCTCCAGGAAACTATGAATACAAGTTCACCGCTGACGGTTGGAATCAACAAGAAAACCTTTCACCTGGAAGTGCTTGCACAGTGACCAACTTTGGTTACACCAATCGATCTTTGATAGTAGGTTCAGCAGCGCAAACGCTGCCCGTTGTTTGTTGGGGGGCTTGTGCCTCTTGCACAACAGTTACACCCGTCACTTTTAGTGTGGACATGAGCAATGTAACCCAAGCCTACACACAAGTTCAATTGGCAGGTAGTTTCAATGGATGGGCACCAGCCACCACTCCTATGACCGATTCAAACGGAGATGATATTTGGGAAGTAACTATCAACTTGGCTGCAGGTGACTACGAGTACAAATTTGCTGCTGACAACTGGGCCATTCAGGAGAATTTGATGCAGGGTTCTGTTTGTACTGCAACTAATTTCGGATATACCAATAGAACCATCACCGTTGTTAGCGCTGCTCAAACTCAACCAACAGTATGCTGGGGAGCATGTGAAGCTTGTGCAAATGTATCTCCCTATTATGACATTACTTTTCAAGTCAACATGAACGAGGCGACAGGCTTCACTACTCCTGAACTCAATGGAACTTTCAATGGATGGTGCGGCAATTGCACTGCAATGAGTGATGCCAACGCCGACGGTGTTTGGGAGGTTACCATTCCATTGCAAGCGGGAAGTTATGAATACAAATACGCTTACGACAACTGGACTGGTTCAGAGCAATTGACTGCCGGGGACCCTTGCACAGTAACAGACGGCGCCTTTACCAATCGCCTGCTAATTGTAGAAGGTACAACAACCCTTGCCATTGTTTGTTATGGAAGTTGTTCCAACTGCGCCAATGCTCCAGTCATGGGATGTACTGATCCAGCTGCAAACAATTACAACGCTTCTGCCACCATGGACGATGGTAGCTGTCAATACGACATTTTTGGATGTACGGATCCAATGGCTAGTAATTATAATGCTTCTGCAACCAATGATGATGGATCTTGTCAATACAGCACATCCGGCTGCATGGATAATACTGCTGTCAACTACAATGCTGGTGCCACCATGGACGATGGCTCATGTTTGTATGCCACCGCATTCCAAGTTGACATGACTTGCGCAGGTACATTTACTACCGTGCATGTAACCGGCCCATGGTGTGGATGGTGCGGCGCTGAAACTTATAACACGCTTTCTGACAACAATGCCGATGGTATTTTTGATATCGTTGTAGAGTTGCCTGCAGGTACAGTAGAATACAAATACATGGTAGACAATTGGGCATCTCAAGAAAACTTGGTTGACGATATGTTGGCTGGTGGTACATGTGCTCCGATCACAGACGGCGCCAACTATGCTAACCGTACGATGATCTCAGGAACAACAAGCAGTGATGTTTATGGCAGATGCTCAGCTTGTGAAGCAGGCGGAGCCTACAACGTTACATTCCAAGTAGACATGAGTCAACAAACAGGATTTGCAACCCCTGAAGTCAATGGAGTCTTCAATGCATGGTGCGGCAATTGCAATCCCATGACGGATACCAATGGTGACAATATCTGGGAAGCGACAATCGCTTTGGCACCTGGCACCTATGAATTTAAGTATGCCGCAGATGCATGGGCCATTTCTGAAAGTTTGATTCCCGGAAGTGCATGCACCGTAACCAATTTTGGATTTACAAACCGCACGCTGACTGTTGGAAACGCTGATATGATTTTGCCTGTTGTATGTTGGGGCTTCTGTGAAGCTTGCGAAGTTGCACCAGAAATTTACAACGTCACATTTGTGGTAGATATGAATAACACCGTAGGATTTACCACACCAGAAGTCAATGGGACTTTCAACGGATGGTGCGGAAGCTGCAATCCAATGTCTGATGCCAATGGAGATAACGTATGGGAAACAACCATTGCTATTCCAGCGGGGGCACATGAGTTTAAATTTTCTGCTGACGCGTGGGGAATTTCTGAAGATCTAGCAACCACATTGCCTTGCGTTATTACCAACGGACAATATACCAATCGTGTCTTGAACTTGTCGGACAATACAGTAATGGATACCGTATGCTGGGGCACATGTACCAATTGTATGCCACCAGTTACCTACAATGTGCATTTCGAGGTTGACTTGGGTGGTTTGAGTGCAGATCGTGTTGAGATTGTTGGAAATTTCAATGGCTTCTGCATGAGTTGTGATACATTACAACCTCTTTTTGTCAATAATACCTACGGCATTGACTTGCAATTACAAGCTGGTCTTTATGATTATTTCTTTACGATCAATGAGGGTCAAGACAATGAAGTATTGACAGATGATGTGTGCACGATGAGCTTGGGTGGAAATTTTCACCGTGTTGTTACAGTAACAGCTGACACATTTGTTCCATCGGTTTGTTGGGAAAGTTGTTCGCCATGTGTGGTTGGAGTTGATGAAATGGAATCAACAACATTTGAAGTTTATCCCAACCCTGCCCATCAATCATTGCAATTGCCATCTGTTTTGAATGGTTCCACCATGACCATTTACAATGCGCAAGGACAATTGGTGAAAAGTGGAATTAATTTTAGCAATACAGTGGACATTCAAGCATTGGCTGTTGGTCTTTATCATATCATTTTACAAAAAGAACAACGCACATGGAACAGCGCATTTATCAAGGAATAATTACCTTACTATTCATTTTAACCAACACCACTTTCCAGGCGCAAATGGCCTGGAACTTGGTTTGGTCTGAGGAGTTCAGTGGAACAACATTGAACGAAGAAGTTTGGAACTATGAAATTGGTTTCGGCAACGCTGGTTGGGGAAACAATGAATTGCAATACTACCGAAGTGGTGAAAGTAATTTAATCGTTGCTGATGGTAAGGCTTCCATCATTGCCAAACAAGAAAACTTTGGCAGTGCTGAATACACCTCCGCACGAGTTCAAACCAAGGGAAAGTATGACGTGCAGTACGGCAGAATTGAAGCTCGTGTTAAAGTACCCATGGGACAAGGTTTGTGGCCTGCTTTCTGGATGTTGGGCAGCAACATAGATGCCGTTGGTTGGCCTGAATGTGGCGAGATTGATATTTTGGAACATGTGAATAATGAGATGCAGGTGCATGGCACCATTCACTGGGATAACAATGGACACCAATACCAAGGTGGAAGCATTTCAACAGATCCAGCCCAGTATCATAACTATGCAATAGAATGGGACGCTGATCAATTGCGTTGGTATTTGGATGGAATTCTTTACTATACACGCAACATCGGTGCTGCGCAATACAGTGAGTTTCACGAGCCTTTCTTTTTTATTTTGAATGTTGCTGTAGGCGGTAATTGGCCGGGATCCCCGGACAACACAACCGTTTTCCCTGCGGTTATGGAAGTTGATTTTATTCGGGTTTATGAATGGTCAGCCATACCAACGCCCATTGAAAATGTAACAAAGAAACCTGATTTTCACATTATTGTTCAAGACAACAACATCTTCATCAAAGGGATTGAGGGAGACATCAAGCATCTGCAATTGATGGACGCTTCAGGAAAATTGATTGAGCGCAAATCCATCAATGGCGAGCAGGAGATTCGACTTGAAGCACCGGCCAAGGGATTGTACTTTATTCAATGCACAGATAAGGTAGGTAATATTATACAGCAAGAGAAGGTTGGGTTATTCTGAAGCCCGATCGGGAATTACAAAAACCAAATTGATCCCCATTCGCATTTTGCTGATGGGGATTTTTGTTTCAGAAACGCTCATCACATTTTGGCCCAAATAGGTTGTCAGCACCCAATCGCCAAAATACCAATCCAACTGCGTAACAAACGACTGTGTTTTGCTCTGCGTATCGGCTATCCATTGCTGATATGATTTCAGGCCTTGACTATTTTCAGCAAGCCAAGAGAAGTTCACCCAAATTTGATTTGATCTCTTCAAAAAAGAAAAATATTGGGTATGTGCAAAAAATCCCGCTTGAAAGTAGTTTCTTCTGCCCCACTGCTCCTGCATTTCATTAACACCGCTCATTTGGCTCCATCCATTGAACCATAACCCCATCTTCTCATTGGCTACTTGGCCGTAACCCATCCATTGCAGCGCATTGGCTCCGGTGCCATTTTGCAGATAAAGTGGCATCATTTGCTTGGTAAAATCTCGTACCATGTATTTCCCTGTAGCGGATTTCCATGCGGTACCTACCATCATCAAAGGCATCCAAATCCCTTCCCACGATTTAGGCTTCCAAGCGTAGTGCACGGCTAACCTCAGATCCCCCAGTCCGTTATAAGTATTCACCTCTTGATCTCGCATCACCAGCAACGACTTGAAAGGCAACGTAGCATTAAAATACAAATTCTTCTTTGAAAAAAATCGCCAACCCAAATCAGATTGTGTGAACTGAAAATCTACAGTTTCATTTCTAAATGACGCATCTTTGAGCGATCTATGTTCATATCCCAAGGTCCACTGACTTCTTCCAAAACGTGGGATATAACCATTGTAAGCACTGCTGCTACCACCACCGCAGACATCACATGCCAGCACTGTTTCCAACAATGTCCATAAAATGATCATTAACACTATTCTCTTCATGGCTCACTAATCTCTTGATTTGACAAAAGTTTGGGATCATCCAAAGTCAATAAAAACGATTTAATTTTCTGTAAATCATCACTTGTTAAAGCATACAAATGTTGAATTCTTGCATCCCCTGAAAAGTACTCCTCCCCCGCCTTCAGATAATTACTCAAAACGATATCCAAAGAATGTTCACTTCCATCATGTCGATAGGGATTGGTGTAGGACAAATTGCGCAGAGTCGGCACCTTGAACAATCCATAATCTGCAGAATCCATTGTAATTCTATATCGTCCAGGATCTAACTCACTCCATCGATTTCTATTGCTGGCGAAGGTGTAATCGGTAAACATAGGCTCTACGTGGCAAGTGTTACAATATTCTTGAAACAATCTATATCCTTTCACTTCTGTTTCATTGAACGTCAGAATGCCCTGTCGCATGGCATCATATCTGCTTCCAAATGAGGTGATTTTTGACATAAAAGCTGCCAATGCCTTTAAAATATGGGCATCCGAATAAATACTCTCTCCTTGCAAAATTACATTGAACGCTGCATACTGCGGGTTATTATTTACCCTTTGTACCAATTCAAGCATGCTGATATTCATTTCAACCTCAGAAGTAAAAGGAGCCACGGGCATTACCTCTATGTGGTTGATGCCACCATCCCACATGAATGAAGAATTCCAAGCCATATTAAAAATAGCAGGTGAGTTCCTCGTTCCCAGCTGTCCTTGAAATCCCTGACTGAGGGCTAAACCATGATCTGCAAAACCATGTACTTGCGCATGACATGATGCACAAGAAATGGAAGAATCAATACTCAAACTTGTATCATAAAACAACTTCCTCCCCATATCTACCCATGTATTCTGATGGAGTAAAGGAGCATTATAATTGGCAACTGGAATATGGTTGGGAATGAGAAGATTCTCATCCCCAACCATTGAATTCTCAACGTCCTTTCGACATGCAGTAAGTAAGAAACTGCCTACCAAAAAAATCGTAAAAAATCGTCGCATCAATTGTGTATGTGCTCAAAAGACAGCGCATTTGAAAACGCACTTGACACAGCCACCGCGGCTGCACCAGGCATATGAACCATCGAATTCATGTCCGTTTGAATGCCATTCTCAAATAGGTCTTGTACATTCAACATCAAATGAACTTGAGGAACTGCATCTGGACGAGCCATGAGATATGACCCATTAAAACCAAGAGCATTTTCTTGAATAGCATTGTTGGCTCCGGAAAAACCTCCGATGTGATAGGTGAAAGCACCATTCATGGCTTGACTTGAAGTACCTTCCATTTTTATAAAATGTAGCCTGTATTCCAACTCCAAAACATTCCATTGGTGGCGCTTAAAGCTCCTTCTTGGGCTCCTGAAACATTGCGTAAACTATCCACGCCAATCAATACATTCATTCCAACATAGTCTGCCATTGGTACATCTTTTATCGTGAGAAGCGCTGAAGCCTCATCAGACAAATCAATCAGATGATAGGAATTGGATTCTGACCAAACAGAACCATCGGCCTTAACAAATTGAATATTTGAAACATAGTATTTGAACGTTGTAAAAGACATTGTATCACCATTGTTCAATACATAAGACTGATTCAATGACATGGGTAAATCTTGTATGACATGCTCAATTTCCAGTGTCACATTTCCTGTTGTAGCGGCTGGTGTATTATCCGTGATGGGTTCTTCCTTCTCTTTCTTACAAGAAACTGCAAACAAAACAACAGCCAATGCAAAGGCTGCATTTAAAATATTTTTCATCTTTACTTTTTAATTGATTTTTGATTTTCTAATACAAAGACCGGAACGCGCATTTAAGCTTATTCCAGTATCAAGTCAAACAAAAATCAACAAGGCGGATGATCCAAGGTCAAATGAAACGCTGCTGTCTTTAGCAATGTAACTGTTGTCATCGGCTTTTCTACCTCTGCTAGACAAGCAAAGTCCATCCACAAAATGGGTGAAGACTCAAAAACAGAAACATTGTATTGACTTACCCACTCCAATGGGGCCTCCGCGTTCTCCTTTTCTTGCTCAGCTCTTTTTAACTCTCGCTTTAGAGCACATTGGCCATTGCAACCTTCCATGGGGTTGTCTTTGTTCTCACACAGAACGTTGACATAATGGTCATAATGCACCCAATAATTTACTACCGTCCAAGATTTGAACAATACAGGAGAGGATAACAAAAGAATGACCGCAACTGAAATAAACCTCATGCGCTGCGAAAATAATACAAGAGAGGATTCATCAAAACGAAATTTTTCTTTGATGATTATCACATCATGGAATGATGCCCATCAATGGCTGTTCATCAAGTTCAAAAGAACTTTACACAAAAGAAAAAACCATGGCAAACAAAAAGAATTATCATGTAAAATCATTGCTACAGAAAACAAAGAGGGGCTAATGCCCCTCTCTTATTTTAATACAACCCTATCGTTACATGAAACTCTTGAGCAATCGAGTGAGTTCTTCTTTTTGCTGAACCCCAGCTTGTTTCCAGACCACTTCGCCTGATTTAAAAATCAGTAAGGTTGGAACACTTCGGACTCCGTATGCTTGGGCTGCACTTGGATTTTTATCTACATCAATTTTGATAATGTGAACGGTATCTCCCAATTCAGACGCCACCTCTTGTAAAATAGGACCTTGGTGCTGACACGGGCCGCACCATGTGGCAAAAAAATCCACCAAAACAGGTTTTCCGGAATGTATGATTTCTTGAAAATTACTCATCTTCTTTTTGTATTTTAATTAAACATTTTGCCAG
This sequence comes from Flavobacteriales bacterium, assembly GCA_947504275.1. Lineage (GTDB taxonomy): Bacteria > Bacteroidota > Bacteroidia > Flavobacteriales_D > Sanyastnellaceae > CAMCTV01. Next base: position 683 of record CANNHA010000073.1, on the reverse strand, counting down.
GCTCCCACATTTACCAAATATTGAAAGCCCAAGGCTTTTAATTGCGCTTTGGCATTGCCCGCGCGCATTCCAGAACGACAACACAAGATGACCTTCTGTTCCTTATTGTACTTTTTAGCAACATCACTTATCCTGTCCAATGGAATATTTACCGACCCTTTAGGATGACCCGACTTGAATTCAGCGGCAGAGCGCACATCAATCACTACTCCACCCTCTTTGATCCATTGGCGATGGTCCACCTTGGGTCCCATTCCAAATAATTTTCTTAAAAAACTCATATGCTTTGTAATTGAGAAAGTTCAAACTGTACACTCATCCATCCTCCGCCATTGATGGCATTACTCACTCCATGCTCTTGCAAATAGTAAACGGCTTGACCACTTCTGTTACCAGAGGCACAACAGAAAATCAAAGGGCATGTTTCATTCTTCAAATCCGCAACGTGCTGTGGAATCTCATTCAATGGAATATTTATTGATCCAGGCACGTGCCCAGATTGAAATTCCATAAAGCTGCGCACATCAATGATTTTCACATCTGACTGGCTAAGTGCTTCTTTTGTTGTCATAACATTCAATTTTCTGCAAAGGTCGTTAAGCTAACCTATCCATTGCAGTAACCAAAGTCACTCAAAGCTGAATCCAATGAGGAGGAATCAAATCTCTGGTACCTTCCATGTT
>CANNHA010000072.1 GCA_947504275.1 Flavobacteriales bacterium | reverse complement strand
TTTTCTCTGTAAATGAGAGGGGTGCACTCTCCAAGTTTTACCGGAGGGCTTTTTTTGATTTTTGAACTTTTCCTTTTCCAATCATGTAGAGTTTGTTGTCTATTAAATCAATTTTTTTTAGGTTGATATTGTCAGGAATAATGGAGATTAGCGCGAAGTCAACCTCATTGTTTTTTAAATTGTCTAGCACTTGTTGCTTATTGGATACATCCATTTGTAATTCAACCAGTGGGTTTTCTTGAAGATAGACCCAATCCAATAAAGGCGTCATCCAAGGGTTACTAAAAATAGCAGTAGTCTCAACGGGCAAATATGTCATGCCATACTTCATCAGCGACTATTGATACAAAGATTAAGTTGAAAGTTCTTCGTCTTTTGTGCTATTAGAAGAGTAGGATTTGAATGGCAAATAAAAGCAACGATACAATTAGCCCTCCTATAAATATGCCTGAACTTAATTTGAGGAACGGATACTTTCTAGTGTTCAAGATTTTTCCGATCTGATATATATCCCTAACCATGGCGTATTGAACCTCGTCTTTGGAAGACATGATATTTTTCATTTTATCTTGAAAATCATCATGATCCAATGCCGCAAAATGAGAAAAGAAAAGAATGTTGAAATGATCACTATCGTCATTGGGTCTTTTTTTGGGCAGGCTTAATGGTGCTACAACTATAAGAGCGGTAACTATTGACAACACGGCTGTAATCAGTAATGCCCAAGCACCCCAAAATTGTTGTGCCAATTCCATTTTCGACAAGGTGAGTGAAAAAATAATACTGTTGCTGGCAATAATGATATTTGCCTTCTGATCAGCAAAAGCACTCAGGTGAACATGGTGCTGTTGCGTGTTGCGCAGTAAATAAATCCAATTGGATGAGTTGTCATTGGCCATGTTTCGAAAGTAGTTCAAATTGTTTTGTCGAGTAAGATAAGTTTCTGTTAACGTTTAACGTATGCTTCTGTATGATGATGAAATATGAGCACCCATTGAATGTTTTGTTCTATTATTGAGTATGATTTTCAATACGTTGTTAGATACCCCTAGAATGATTTTAAGAGGCTTTAATCAGGAATCGTATCATTATTTATTTTCACTTGAGGACAATGTGATTATGGGTGTTCTTGGTCTTGAAAATGTCGATGAGTTGACATTGGAAAAAAACAGATACAAAGGGGGGTATAGCACCTACAACTTGACCATTCAGTTCTTTCAGTTGGTTGCCAAAGAAGACAACCGAGTATTGGGGTGGTGCGGTTACCATTCTTGGGCTAAGCAGCACCAAAGGGCTGAGATTTTTTACATGCTCAAAGAAGAGAGGGATAGAGGAAAGGGAATAATGACAGAGGCCATGGAGGCAGTCCTAGAGTATGGCATGCGGGAAATGGCATTGAGAAGAATTGAAGCTTTTGTTGCCATTGATAATCCTGCTTCCTACAAACTGGTTGAGAAGTTTGGTTTTCGGAAGGAGGCCACCATCCAACATCGATATCAATTCGGTGATGAAGTGGATTGGGATTATATGTATGCGTGGCTCAGAGAGGATAGCAAACAGTGCATTTGATCTGAATTTGTTTCATTTGGCATCCAGAAAAGTATTGCGAGGTAAGTCTCCTGAAACATGCGTACCTTCAACAAAAAAAGTATGATTTTCAAGGATAAGGTTTTTGTTGTAACAGGTGCTGGAAGCGGAATGGGTAGAGAGTTGGTTTTGCAGCTAGTTGAAAGGGGTGCTAGGGTAGCTGCGGTTGATTTAAACGCAGACACCCTGAAGGAAACGTTGGCTTTATTGAATGAGAATGCAGATCATTGCAGTTCGCACGTCCTCAATATTGCTGATCAAGATGGAATTGCACAATTACCCCAAGCGGTCATTGCAGCTCATGGATGTGTAGATGCCATCATCAACAATGCCGGAATCATTCAACCTTTTGTGCGCGTCAATGATTTGAGTTTTGAGGCCATTCATCGTGTCATGGATGTCAACTTTTTTGGGTTATTGGGAATGATCAAAGTATTTCTGCCACATTTGCTGTTGCGTCCAGAAGCGCATATCATCAATGTATCGAGTATGGGCGGTTTCTTGCCAGTTCCAGGTCAAAGTGTTTATGGCGCATCGAAGGCCGCTGTAAAGCTTTTATCGGAAGGGCTGTACGCTGAATTGAGAGACACAAATGTTAAGGTATCCGTGGTATTCCCTGGAGCGATTAACACCAATATAACAGCCAATTCAGGTGTTCATATGGAGTTGCCCAAGGGAGCTAAGGCCAGTGATTACAAAACCCTCTCAGCGCCTGAAGCGGCTCAGATAATACTGAAAGGAATCGAGAATAATGAATTGCGCATTTATGTGGGTAGCGATTCTAAATTCATGAACTTCTTGTATCGATTGGCGCCAACATTTGCAACCAATTTTATCGCTAAGAAGATGAAGGGATTGTTGGGGTGATGCGCTGCGAATCATTTTTAGAGTGAGAAAGAGAGCATAATGAGAAAGCTCTTTCTTCTCCTTTGGGAGTAGCTTCGCTGTTCCCTTTTTGGGGAGGCTTCAGAAAACATCAATGACGCACTTCGTGCTTGCATTTTTCATTGATTGGATTCGCTCAAGTAAACTTGGCTCATCCACCAATAAAAAATGCCCCTTAAGGGGCATTGATGTTTTCTGGCGGAGAGTGAGGGATTCGAACCCCCGGACCTGTTACAGTCAACAGTTTTCAAGACTGCCGCAATCGACCACTCTGCCAACTCTCCGCGCCAAAGATAATACGAGACTACCTTTCAAAAAAAATGGTTTTTCATTTTTATCGCAAAATTTTCACATCACCTCTGTAAATCTTGCGCTCACCCTCTCCAGGTAAATTGAGTTTCATTACCCAAACATAGCTGTCTTGAAGCACATATACGTCACCACCTTCCTTGTTTCCGTGCCACTTTTGCTTGGGATTGTCACTCAAAAAAACTTGCTCACCATCCCGGCTGTAGATAGCAAACTCATAGTTCAATTCATCTATCGGTAAGTTGTAAAGTACAGGGCCAAATCCATCGTTATAACCATCTTCATTGGGCGTGAAGGCTGTCGGAACATAAATGCCATAATCATCCATTATATTGATGATTTTACACGTCTTATCTTCGCAGCCTTGATCATTGATTGCTGTTAAGCACAATTGAATGTTGACTTCTGTTCCCGTTAATGTGTATTCCACTGTAGGGGTGGTGAAATTTTCTCCTTTTATCTCCCAAAGTACTTGTGTTGAACTTGAGGACAAATCAATGAATTCAATGACATTATCTGTAGCAACAGGTTGTTCCGGATTTGAAGTAAACGATGCTGAAGGTGGCATCGATCCGCACACCAAATTGGGTTCAATGTTACTGCCTGTGCATCCCGTTCCATCCGTAACAATAAGTTGTGCATTGATACAATTTATTTGATCAACCAAAAAGTCTTGATTGTTGCAGTCTGTTCCAACCAGGATCCCATCCATCCACCATTCACACTGCCAATTGTTGGAAGAATTGCTGGCATTCAATTGGACCTCAGATGGAATGCAAACTTGATTGTTGCTAACACTCATTGAAGGGATGGGATTGCTGTTTATAACAAAATTGAGTGTTTCAGATGTTCCGCAATTTCCTGGAAGTGTGTATATGGCTTGGTAGCTTCCTGGACCTAACATTGCAGGTTGAACAACTCCTGCTGAAGTAACTCCGTTTCCTGTCCATTGGCCTCCAGAAGTGATGGTTTGAAGCTGAAATGGTGGGTTATCTGCACAGATATTACCAATGGGTATTATACTGGCATCTCCAATGGACTGAATACTAATGACCAAACTTGCGGGAGCAGTGCAATAATTGTTGCTCTGAAATACAATATTGTTATTGCCGATGTTAGCCGCAGAAGGGTCAAATATACCTGAGCTGGTATTGGTGATTCCTGTTCCAGACCAAACACCAGGTTCTGCTGTAGAAACTAAATCCACCGACCCATCATTGGGACAGAATGGACCTGCTGAATTGATGATTACAGGCGTTGGAGTATCAATAATCACGGGAAGGGTGAAATTCGCGGTGCAATTGTTTTGGGTTAGTTGGAGTGTGTAGGTACCGGCTTGTGTTTGTGTGACATTATTCAAAGTAGGTGAACTTAAACTGCTGCTGAAACTGTTTGGTCCAGTCCAAAGAAAGTTCCCTGTTGTTGTACTAGAAGACAAAGATAGATTTTGACCTTCGCAAATGGGTGCGTTAAAAGATAACGTTGTCGCAGGGTAGTTGTTGACATAAATAGTGATAGAGGCTGTATTGATGCAGCCGGAGGAATTATCTTCAACGGTATAGGTAGTAGTGGTATTTGGAATTGCTGTTACTACAGGACCAGTGGTATTGCTGAGTGTTGGGTCAGAAGACCAAGTGTAATTGGAGCCTCCACTTGCGGTGAGCGTCACACTCTCTCCGTTGCAAATGGTGTTGTTATTGGCTGTTATGTTTAGATTAATATTGTTGTTTTGTGATACAACAAATGAAAAGTTTTGAATGGTGCCGCATTGTCCCAAATCGGTGATGTCAACATTGTAGTTGCCGTCTTGTAAACTGCTTATGGCATTGGTATTACCCAATGCACCACTCCAAAGATATTCATAGGGACCAACACCCCCTGTCGGATTCAAAGCGATGGATCCAAGTGTTCCACAATTTTCATCAGTAATACTCGCGTTGGGATTGACGCTTTGAATTGCCCCAATATTGGGAGCGTCAGGAGTTGGATTTGTATTTCCTCCAATTACTGTCGAGCCATTGCAAGGGAGATAGGCTGTTACGGTTTCTGCAATACTTCCAACGATGTGTTGCACATTGGGATTTGATTGCAGGATAGGAATGGTTAGTGAAGGGCAGCCAAATAAACTACTTGTAGTGAAACTCCCGCCAAAATCCCCAGAGCCCCAATAAACGCCATCTATTATTTGTCCTGTGTTGTTCGCAAGTAAAACTTGTTCATCGCTATTTTGAAAAACACCCACGAGATTCGATGCGCCACTGGTACAATTGCAATTCGCAATATTAAAATCTAATCCTGGGATTTGAGAAAATGGTGACCCTATGGTTATGATTCCGTAAGGCGGTACAACTGTGCCAGGAGGAAATGTTATTGACCAATCTCCATCTGTCATGACATAGCACGATATATCTAGCACATTAGGTCCATTGTTGAGCAATTCTGTCCACTCGCCAGTATTGGGTGCATTTTGCCCATCATTATTGGCTGTAGTGGCGTTGATGAGCACTTCATTAATCACCAATTGAGAAAATGTTTTTTGTCCTAAAAGACAAAAAATAAAAAGACTCAATACAGAAATAAAGTGTTTGCGCATTTCCTAAATTAGTGGGTGACTAAAGTAGTTGTAATTTAGATATTGAAATGTTAAACCAGTGTGATTTTTGTCGTATTTAAACAGAGCAAATCCTAGCTTATCCGTTGAAGTAACGCCATTGTAATACCGTATCCTCAGCAATATCCATTGAAGCAGTTTGGCCTATCAAATCAACCATGAATTTAGGACTGATACCATGTGCTGGTCTTTTCCACGTCAAATCACTTTCCTCAATTTTTTTACCAGCTGGAATGTTTCTTGCAGCAACCAAACTTCGACGTGCATTTTTTCTTGCGGGTTCTTCTTCAGCAAGAGCTGCCACTTCAAACGTTCCCAAGAGTTCTTGTGTTTTATCCCATTTGGTCCAAAACAATTTCAAATCTTCTTTATCCATTGCATGATAGTGATCGTTACCAGGCAAAGTTTTATCATGAGTGAAATGTTTTTCAATGACATTGGCTCCTAAGAGAACGCTAGAATGAATAACATCCATTTCTTGAGGAACGGTATGGTCTGAATAGCCAATGATGTGCTGAGGGAATTTATTGCGCAAATCCCAAATCATTCCCAAATGAGCATTGGCATTGGGAGTGGGGTAGTTCAATACACAATGCATGAGTACGAGCGGATTTCCGTATTTTTCAATGATGCTTACGGCTTCTTGAATTTCCCAAAGATGTGATGCTCCCGTACTTAAAATTATCGGTTTACCAAATTTACATTGCATCTCTATGAAAGGGAAATTGGTGATATCAGAAGATGATATCTTGTAAACATTCATCAAATCATTGAGGAACAAAGCACTCTCCGCATCAAATGGCGTACTCATGAATTCTATGCCAGCTTGATCACAATACTTCTTCAATTCCTCATATTCCTTTTTCCAAAATTTATCATACTTCTGAAACAACTCATGCTGACTTCTGGTTGGTTCTTTGGTGATGTCCCAATAGTAGGGACTATCTTTAGACGCAATGGTGTCTGCTTTATAAGTTTGAAACTTAATGGCGTCAGCACCACCTTCAGCAGCTTCATCGATTAGTCTTTTGGCCAAATCCATGTTAGCCTCATGATTAACGCCTGCTTCAGCAATGATGAAAGGTCTAGCGATACTCTTGTTGTCATGAAGAGCAATAAATTCTGTAAGTTGCATATTAACTGTTTTCGTGTTTTTGGTTCAATTGATTTTTTGCTTGTTGCATTGCTTCAGTGTTGTTGGTAAGGTTGTTATCGTGTCTTCGATAACGATAAAGTGGCAATGGTATGTTGTAAACATTGAAACGCTCGAGGAAACGAATTCTTAAATCCTCTTCTTCCCTGGCTTTGAATTTTTCGTCATAAAGACCAATTTCAATGAGCAAGTCTTTTCTAAACATAATCCCGCATGCAATGGGTTTTTCTTCCGCCTTGACGCGCTCTCTGTGGTTCTCTAAATCATCAACCAAGTAATAGTCTATGGCAACTGCATTGAAGGAGTGATTTTCTTCAAGAAATAGTTTTTGAACTTGAATCGTTTCTTTGTGCAAGTAATCATCGGCATCCAAAAACACCACATACTGGCCTTTAGCTTTTCTTACACCAAAATTTCTTGCCGCTGAAAGCCCTACATTTTTTTCCAGATGATAAATTCTAGCGTCATTTTGATAGTTGTCTAATATAGCAACAGTGTTGTCTGTGCTGCAATCATTGACAATGATGATTTCATATTGATTTTTTTGAATGCTCTGATCCATGCAGCTGCGCAATGCGCGCTCGATGTACCTACCGTAATTGTATGCTGTTATGATTACACTAACCATTGTTTTAAAATGATAATTTTAATAGTGCTGCGCATAAATCCTCATGACGCAATGGTTTTACCAAGTAGCCAATTTGCCCTGAAATTTTAGCGCGTTCTTGTGTATTTTCATCTGAATTACCAGTGAGAAAAATGATTGGAGCTTTAGAAATTTCGCGAATCTTGAGCGCAGTTTCTATCCCGTCCATTTCTCCATTGATTCTGATATCCATGAGTATAGCATCTGGATTAAACTTTTTTACATCCTCAATAGCATCAGCCCCATTGTCAACGGTTTCCAAAGTTTCATAGCCGCATTTCTCAATGAAATGTCTATGCAAGAAAGCAATGATTTCATCGTCTTCTACCAACAATATTTTCTTACTCATGGATTAGTTTAAGGGAATTTGAAATGTGTATTTTAAGCCCACTGAATTGTCGATGGTCATTTTTGCCTTTAATTGTTTTGAGAAAGAGTGGATCAGTTTCATTCCCAGTGAATGGGTTTTAGTGGAAGTTTCAATGATGGGTAGGCCCACCCCATCATCACCGATAATAAGAATCAAATGTCCATTGATGAGCTGGGTGTCAATGAAAATAGTTCCGTTGGTTCTGTCTTTGAATGCATACTTATAGGCGTTGGTTAATATCTCGTTCAGCAGCAATCCACAAGGGATCATTTTGTTCAACGGTAATCCAACAGATGTTTCATTTCTTATTTCCAGTTGGATGTTATCACTGGTGTGATAAGTCCTATAAATGGTGTTAGCTAGGTCTCGAATGTATGCAGTGAGATTGACATTTTGTAAATCAGTTGTCTTATATAACATCTCGTGAATCATTGACATGCTCTGAATACGACCCTGGCTTTCTCTAAGAATTTTGATAACTTCATTGTTGTCACTTTGCAGAATTTGCATCTCCAATAAGCCAAAAATTACTGTAAGATTGTTTTTTACTCGATGATGTATTTCCCCCAGTAATGTTGTCTTTTCTGTCAACGAGTTAAGCAACTGCGATTCTATTTTCTTTCTCTCTGTAATGTCCCGAATGAAAGCAATAACATAGCCACGAGAGCCAATTTCAGTAAAGTAGGCATTGGCCTCAATCGGAAATTCTGAGCCGTCGCCCTTTTTGTGAACGCCTTCAATAATCATCGGGCCGTTGTTCTTAAGTTCTAAAACATATTCAGCCCAATCCTGGCGACTTGAAAATTTTTTTTCCACCTCACCTACAAATTTCCCCAAAATTTCTTCTTTGGTTTTTTGTAAACGTTGCGCTCCTTTTTCATTGATGTATACCATGATTCCCTCTTCAGTAGAGACTTGAACGGCTTCTCCCGATTTGTCAATCAAGTTATTCAGTAACCCCACCTCATTGGTGTAGGCATCTGCAATTTCAGCATGCGCTTTTTTCAAATTCTCGTTGCTCTCCAATAATTCAGCGGAGCTTTCTCGAATAACGGTTTTTAAATGATTGATGTCTCGATCGTGCGTGTTGTAAGATTCATTAACCAAGTCAAAAAGCATGTCCCATTTCTCATCCTCAGAAATATTCAGTGCTTGGACTTTTTTGATTTGCCTTTGTAAAAGTTTATGATAGGATGATTTGTCTGTCATTTCAAATGGTAAGATACAAATTTAGTTCAGAACAAAAAAAGAAGGCTTATATTTGTCTATCTAAATAGCGAGATATGTCAGTAAAATTATTGGAAGGGAAAACAGGCATCATTTCAGGTGCCTTAAATGATAAGTCCATTGCTTGGAAAGTAGCAGAGTTGGCCCATGAACACGGTGCAAGAATTGTTTTGACCAACGCCCCAATCGCCATGCGCATGGGGGAGATTAATGGATTGGCTGAAAAGATTAATGCGCCTATTATTGCCGCAGACGCAACCAACGAGCAGGATTTGGATGATTTGTTCACTGGATCAATGGAACATTTTGGTGGGAAAATTGATTTTGTATTACACAGCATAGGCATGTCGCCCAATGTCAGAAAAGGGAAGCATTATACAGATATTAATTATGAGTGGTACAAGCAAACGCTTGATGTGAGTGCTGTTAGTTTGCATAAGATGTTGGCGACGGCATATAAGAAAGACGCAATCAATGAATGGGGTTCTGTTGTGGCTTTAAGTTACATTGCCGCGCAAAGAATTTTTCCTGATTATGGCGATATGGCTGATGCCAAATCATTGTTGGAAAGTATCGCAAGAAGTTTCGGTTATCACTATGCAACCAAGAAGAAGGTGCGCATCAATACCATAAGCCAATCTCCAACGGTTACCACAGCAGGCAGCGGTGTTAAGGGTTTTGATGGTTTTATCAATTACTCTGAAGAGATGTCGCCCTTGGGCAATGCAGATGCCTTGGCTTGTGCCAATTATTGCGTGGCGCTGTTTAGTGATTTGACCAAATATGTGACCATGCAGAATTTATTTCATGACGGAGGATTTAGCAACACGGGTGTGACGCAATCTGTTGTAGAGAAATTTGCATCTGAATAGTTATTGGCTCAAGAATATTTTTGAAAAGCCGTTGGATAAAATTTCAACGGCTTTCTTTTTATCTTTTTTGGATAAAGATGCCGGCGGTCCATAAGGAGTTTTGTTCAAATCAATAATGTACCATTTCCCAGATTTGTTGTCTTTTAAAACATCGAGTTCACAGAAATCAGCTTTCATTTTTTGACAAAATAGAATAATGTTTTTCTGAACATTTTCTGGTAATAAATCTGTGTTGATAATATTCGCTTTACAGGTGTCGTTGGTGAATCTTAACTCTTTTGTTTTGTATTTTTTGTAAGCAGTTACAATGTCTGATTTCATTACGCAAACGCGATAGTCTACAAAGAGATTTTCCTCTTGGTTGTCAATGATGATTTGATAGATCTTCCCATCTGCTATTTGATTTAAAGGACAATTTAGTATTTGGCCATCGTGCATAGCGTTTTCATTGCTTTTAGATACACAAAGTCCATGATGAGATGTTGGGTCGATGATCGTATTGTATCCAAAAACGATTTGGTGTATTTCGTCTACTTTAATCTTAGAAATATCATATATATTTTTATTAATGACTTGAATTTTATCCGGAAAAGAAACAGGGTCATGCAGCGTACTATCATGAAAATGAATTCCCACTCTGGTATTGGTAAATGGCTGAGTGACCAAATTCAATTTTAAATGTCTAGCAATTTGATAAATGGTGGACTTTCTACTAGGGAAATGAGGTTGTATCCAAATGGTGCCATTCTCTCTGGAAAAATTGTTGTGCACAAGAGCAAAAACCAACTCTCTAAGCTGTTTAAAAATGATCCAAGAACTGGAGTTTTTTTTGTTATATAAGTGTTTGAAAAACATGGAGTTAGTGTTGTTGTCTAAATGATAAATTCACCAATTGGTATTATTTCGACCCTGTTTGCATATATTTGTGATTGATACAATCCGTACCAAAACCAAAATTAGTGCATAATGACTAGAGTTTTTTACAAATCATTGGAAAGGACGTTAACCTTTTTGGCTGTGATCTTTTTGCTAAACAGAGCAGTTGCGATGGATACTCCAATCTCACTTTCTCTGGAGGACATATCCGTTGCATTGGATAGTGCAGCTAATTTGGACTTATCCGAAGATCAGGTCAATGTGGTGTGCTATAGAGACCAGGATGGTGATGGGTACGGAAATCCACTGCTCACACTGAACCAAGCTTCTTGTTCGGGGATTTGGGTTTCCAATAATCAGGATTGTAATGACAACAGTGCCGTTATTAACCCTGCAGCAATTGAGGTTTGTAACTTTACTGATGACGATTGTGATGGAGGAGCAGATGAGATTTTCTTGCCGGTGACGATCTACGGTGATTTTGACGGAGATGGTTATGGTACCCCGTTTCTCGATGGGTCAAGCAGAGAAACTTGTCCTGTGCCCTCAGGTTTCGTTTTTGATAATACAGACTGTGAAGACAATGACCCTAGCATTAATCCAGGACAAGTAGAGCTTTGCAATGGAATCAATGATGATTGTTCAGGAGGAGTTGATGACGGATTTGTTTTGTCTACTTTTTATTATGATTTAGATGCCGACGGTTTTGGGGATGCGTCAAATCCAGTGGATGCATGTGTTGCAGGACCTTCTATGGTTGTTGACAATACCGATTGTGATGATTCAGATCCTTTCCTTTTTCCAGGAAACCCTGAAGTTTGTAATGGAATCGATGAAAACTGTAATGGACTAATCGATGAAGATTTTGATATAGACGCCGATGGATGGTCCACATGTGCGGGAGATTGTGATGACAACAATGCAAGTGTTAATCCCGCTCAGTTGGAGGGTGCTTTTCAGGCAGGTTCTTGTGATTTTATCGATAACAACTGTGATGGTGTTGTTGATGAATTTTGGGATGAGGATTTGGATGGTTATACCGTATGTCAATTGGATTGTGACGACCTGAATGATCAAATTTTCCCAGGCCAGACAGAGATTTGCGACAACATTGATTCCAATTGTGATGGAATTCTAGATGAAGATTTGTTCATCACTTCTTTCTTTGATGGAGATTCAGATGGTTTTGGATTCGCGCTTGTGGATACAGCCGCATGCGATATTCCTGTTGGATATGTCGACAACCCAGATGATTGTGATGATACCAATGGTGCAATCAATCCAACTGCAATAGAAGTTTGTGATGAGGCAGATAATAATTGCAATGGTGAGGTTGATGAAGGCGTAACCAATATTTATTTCGCCGACGAGGATGGCGATGGATTTGGTGGAAGCACAGTTACCGCTGAAGCATGTGTAGCACCTGTTGGTTATGTGGATAGCAGCGACGATTGTGATGACCAGAATCCTCTTGTTTTTCCAGGTGCGATAGAATTGTGTAATACCATTGATGACAATTGCGACGGAAATACTGATGAAGGTTTTGATGTCGATGGCGATGGATTTTTGTCTTGTGTAGATGATTGTGATGACAATGATGTTTCTATTTTCCCAGGAGCAGTTGAGGTTTGTGATGGTGTCGATCAAGATTGCGACGGAGTAGCAGATAATGGCTTGGCTGCGCAGACGTATTACGCAGATGTTGATGGAGATGGATTTGGAGATGTAGCCATGGATTCTATTTCATGTAATGTTCCAGTAGGTTATGTATTAGACGATACAGATTGTGATGATACAAATGCGGATATTTTCCCTGGTGCTGTTGAACTTTGTGATGGTATCGATCAAGATTGTGATGGTGTTGCAGACAACGGCTTGACTGCTCAGACGTATTATGCGGATGCAGATGGTGACGGTTTTGGAGATCCATTGGCAGATTCGGTTTCATGTGATATTGTTGTTGGCTATGTAGCAGACAATACAGATTGTAACGATGCAGACAATACGATATTCCCAGGCGCGACAGAGTTGTGTGATGGCATCGACCAGAATTGCGATGGAAATGCAGACAACGGAGCAACAGAATTGTTGACTTATTATATTGATGCAGATGGAGACGGATTTGGAGATGCTGCGACAGATTCTATTGCATGTGGACAACCAACAGGTTATGTAGTAGACAACACGGATTGTAATGATACCGATGCGGCCATCAATCCAGGA
>CANNHA010000071.1 GCA_947504275.1 Flavobacteriales bacterium | reverse complement strand
TATTTTGCTCCAGTAGCATCCAAAGCTTCTTTTACTTTGGCCGTAACCATTTCATCTACGTTGTTGTCTTTTGAGTCAATCAAATAGTTGGTGGTAATTTTGAAAGATTTATTGTCGTTACCAATGCTTTGAACAGAAGTAGCTGCAACATTTCCGTTTTCTTCAACCAAAAATTGATTCATGGATCCTCTCAACGACTCAGCATCCATAGCTGTTTCATAAGTTACTTTATAAGAAGTACCACCGGCAAAGTCAACACCCATATTGAAACCACGTGTTACCCATGAAACCATACCTGCACCGATAACAATCAAAGAGATGGCATAGTACATCTTGCGCTTGGTCACAAAATCATAGTTGATTTTGGTGAACCAGTTTTTGGTGATGCTGCTGTAGAAAGTGATAGGCTTCTTGCTCTCTAGACGCTTGTACAAAATCAAACGAGAGATGATGATGGCGGTGAAAAGTGTGGTGAAAATACCGATGATCAAAGTAGTAGCAAAACCTTTGATAGGTCCTGTTCCGATGACCAACAATACAAGACCAGTAATCAATGTTGTTGCGTTACCATCGATGATGGCGCTTACAGCTTTCAAGAAACCGTCGTTCATCGCTACGCTGATGGGCTTGCCCAAACGCAATTCTTCTTTAACACGCTCATAGATCAATACGTTGGCATCTACCGCCATACCCATGGTCAAAACGATACCAGCGATACCTGGCAACGTCAATGATCCACCAATCGAGATCAAGGCACCAATCATGAAGAACAAGTTAGCAATCAAGGCTACGTTAGCAGCCCAACCAGCCCAAGCGTAGTAGAATACCATGTAAATCATAATGACCAAGAAAGCCAAACCAAATGAAAGCAATCCAGCCTTGATGTTGGCTTCTCCCAAAGTTGGCCCAACAGTTACTTCATCAATAATTTTAGCAGGTGCAGGTAAAGATCCAGCTTTCAACAAACCAGCCAAATCTTTGGCTTCTTCAATTTGTTTGTCGCGAGCGCCCGTTCCGAAAGTGATGACTGAGCGACCATTGGGAATTTCGCTATTTACAGATGGTGCAGAGTATACCAAGTTGTCCATGACAATGGCAATTGCACGATTGTTATCAGCTGCATTTTTCTTTGTCATGTCTCTCCAAACTGGAGTACCAACTTCAGGATCCATGGTCATTTCAACGGTAATGTCACCTGTTGTAGGATCAAAGTCTTGGCGTGCATCAATGATGGATTTGCCATCCAATTGGGCCTTCTTTTTAAATGATGGATCTTTGATAGCATAAAGACTAACCACACCTGACATGGGTTTTGCTCCCCACAATAATCTTACATCAGGCTTTGAGGCAAATGCTGCCTTTGCCTCTGCACGATTCAATAATTTATTGATTGCGGTAGTATCAGAAACACGAGCCATACCTACAACAGAAGAACCTGTTGGTACACGTGGGTCTAAATAGGCAAACAGTGGATTCTTTTTGCGACTCTCTTCACGTGTCAAAAGGCTATCAGCTTTAATCTTAGTAGAGTCAGTAATGGCAACAGTTGAATCTGCAACAGTTGAATCTTTTGGAGCAGCAGTTAAACCGAATAATTCAGGAGCGTTGGCTTTGCCCAAATTCTCGTTGGCTTTAACAACTAAGTCAATGACTTCAGTATTGAAGTAAGTATCCCAAAACTCAAGGTTGGCAGTTGATTTCAAATTTTTGCGTACACGTTCTTTGTCGCTTACACCAGGAAGTTCAACAATAATGCGACCCGTCAAAGATTGCTTCTGTACGTTCGGTTGAGTAACTCCAAATTGGTCAATACGCTTGCGAATGATATTTTCAGTGTTGTCTATCGCATCTTGAGCTTCTTTTCTCAAGGCAGAAATAACATCGCTGTCTGATGCCTTAGCTGGAAATTTATCTTTGTTCTCATAATTGCTGAACAAAGTCCACAATTCAATATTAGAATTTTGCTTTTTCCAAGATTGCTCGAAAAGAGAAACAAAATCTTCAGTTGAATTTTTTTGAGCTGCAACGGCATCTTTGATAGCGTTGGTGAACGCAGGAGTTTCATTGTAATCAGATAGAGCTATGATCAAATCAGGAATAGAAACCTCCAGTGTGACGCTCATACCGCCTTTCAAGTCAAGACCCAAATTCAACTCATGTTGTTTCAAATAGCTGTATGTGTGATCAAACAAAGGATAAGCCTTAGCATCTGCGCTATCACGCAAAAGTTTGCGCTCCAAATCAAATACAGCAATGTCTGCTGCTTCACCCTCCAAGCCTGCCGAGGCAATGGAGTCAAGGGCCATTTGGTGAATGTTCTTCTCATAGCGAGAAGCTACCCATCCAAATGACAAGGAGTACAATACTGCCACCGCCAAAAGGATGACAAAGGTCCAAAGAATCGATCTATTCCGCATGTAACGTAATTTTTTTTCGGTTTTATAGTAAGGAGGCAAATATAATAAAATGAAGCGTAGTTCAAAGGACAAAAAAAAACCGGCTTTCGCCGGCTTTTTCGGCCTTCTTCAGGCTTCAGTATTTTTTAGGCCATCAAACCATTGGCTTTGGCTTGCTTCATTGCAGCTGCCAATCCAATTTTGTTGATGGTTTTCATTCCTTTTGGAGTAACACGCAATTCAATCCAACGTTGTTCTTCTTCAGACCAAAATTTCTTGTATTGCAAGTTGGGATAAAACTTACGACGAGTCTTAATGTTAGAGTGAGAAACGTGGTTTCCAGAAATCGTCTTTTTACCGGTGATTTGACAAACGCGTGGCATATTTTCTAATTTTTAATTCTAAAATGAGGTCGGCAAATATAGTCAAGATTTTTTAAGTTCACATTTATTTGTTCAAAATGTTTAATCTCAAAAGATTGGTGACCTGTAAGCACGTTGTTTCAATGTTGCGTTCACGATTGTTCCCCAATTGCAAAGTCTTGACAGTAGTGCCATTTGGACCTGCCACCGCGATGCAAATGGTGCCCACAGGAATATTAGCGTTTTGACTTTCTGGTCCGGCATAACCTGTTGTTGCCAAAGCATAGGTGGATTGAAATTTTTCTCTGCATTGCTCAGCCATTGCCTTTGCTATGGCTTCACTGACTACGTCGTTTTTATCCAATACGCTGGAGTCAATTCCTAGCATTTCTACTTTCCATTGCGCATCATAAGGAACAATGCCTCCTCTAAAGTATCGACTGCAGCCTGGGATGTCAGTGAAATGACTTTGTAGTTTTCCTCCTGTGCAAGATTCAGCAATGCTCAAGGTACTTCTCTCTTGGAGCAATTGCTCATGAACAAATTGATAAATGGATTTTTCTTCAGTGCAAAAAAGCACAGCGCCCAAAATGGATTTTATTTCAGTAACGAAACCATCAATCTTTTCCGCACCATTGGCCTGATCATATGATGACAGCCTCAACTTAACAACTCCCGGACTTGGCAAATAGGCCAATGAAATGCCGGATTCAATCATTTGATCTTCAATTGGGCTGATTTGATCAGCAATGTATGATTCTCCAACGCCAATAGTCATTAGTGTTTGATGAATAATTTTTGGCATTTGAAATTGCGCTTTTATCCAGTCAAATACATACTGGTCCATCAGGCCCTTCATTTCAAAGGGTACACCAGGCATTGAAATCAAGACCTTCCCATTTTTCTCAAACCACATGCCAGGCGCTGTCCCTTGGTGATTAGGTATCACGCGACATTGGCTGGGTACCAGTGCTTGCGCGGTGTTTACCTCAAGCATTGGTAACTTTCTTTTGGCAAAGAAGTTTTGAACCCGATTCAATGTTGCCTCATCGACGATTAGATGATCGTTAAAGAATTCGCAAATGGTTTTTTTTGTAATGTCATCTTTTGTGGGCCCCAAGCCTCCCGTGACCAGGATGATGTCACTATGCGTCATGCTATCTTCAAATTCTGATAGGATATCGGCTTTAGCATCTGGTATGGTTTTGACTCGTCTTACTCTTACGCCCTCTTGATTGCAGCGCAATCCCAGCCAACTTGCATTGGTGTTAATGGTTTGACCAATAAGTAGCTCGTCTCCTATGGAAATGATATCGCAGTAAACATTTTTGATTTTCTCCATTCTCGTTTATATTCGCTTCAAACAAATTTATTCTTTAATTAACCAATAGCCCATGAAAAAGTTTTATTCATTCGGTGTATTGATGGCGATAGCGGGTGCCTTAACTGCCCAGAATCACATCAATCCCAAGCTTGGCAAAACACAATCAGCCAAGTACAATCCTTATACCCAAGAGGTGATTCAAGAAACCATTGCCAAGCAGGGTAAAAAGCCTTCAATGGCACCTGGCGTTCAGAAAATGATTTCTACTGAAGAAGAGTTAGGCGTTTCTGTATACGATTTGCAGTCCAATGGATCTATTTGTCCGCGCATTATTGCAGATGATAACGGTGTGGCTGCAACCTTTACATTCTCTGCTATTGAGGGTGGTGGTTCTTATACTGATAGAGGAACGGGTTATAATTTTAGAAGTGCAGCAACCAACGCTTGGGAAGATTTCCCTTCTTCCCGCATAGAAAATACCAGAACCGGATGGAGCAATTTGTTGCACCTTGGAAATGGTTCTGAAGTGGTGCTGGCCCATAGTGGTGCTGGTGGTGTTAAATATGTAAAAAGAGATGCGGTGGGCACAGGTAACTGGACCAATACTGCAGAAATTTCAACAGTCTCTGGAGAAGCCATCCTTTGGCCTAGAGCAGCCAATGGGGGAGCAGATGGAAATTCCATTCACATGGTTGCGATAACTGATCCAAATAATACTACCAACTACAATGGTTTGGGAAGTTGTTTGTTGTATTATCGTTCAACTGATGGCGGTGCAACTTGGGATGTAACAGATGGAGCTCTTCCAGAGATGAATTCCAATTACACGACTGGTGTAACGGCTGATACCTATGCCATTCACGCTCGTGGTAACACGGTTGTCATTTCTGTGTTTGGTGAGTTGCAAGATTCATACATTTTTGTATCAGAGGACAACGGAACCACTTGGACCAAAACGGTTTTTTGGGATTTCCCAATGGATAATTATGATATTGACATGGGAACCGATATTGAGGGTGATGGAATTCAAGATACCATCCTTTCTTCAGACGGAACTGGAGCTTTGTATATTGATGTGAACAACAACATTCACATTGCTTTTGGTACAATGTTCTACACGGATGATTTGGGTGTAGTGGATTCTTCCTACTCCTACTTCCCATTGGCTGGTAGCATTGCTTATTGGAACAGTAACATGACTCCTGAATTGGTCGGTCAAGATAGCATCGTGGTGGGACAAGATTCAGTTTTTGCCTACAATGAGACCATTTATACCAATGAAATTGATTATGTAAATTCAGTATACGCAACCGATACTTTCACAGAGAATCAAAATATTGGCGATGGTCCAGAGTTGATCGCATCTGTTGTAGCAGCTCCAGATGGAATTTTGTGGTCGACATTGGATATTACTTTCACTTCTGATAACGGTCAAGGGATTTATGTGTACAACGGAATGGATTCTATCTATTTGGCTTCTTCCAATAGCATTGATATCTCAGGCATGAACTTGGGTAGCAATTTCGATATGTATTTCTATGGCGAAAATGCTGGAATTCTTCAAGGTGTAGACATCACTTTCACAGGTGATTTTAGCACAGGGGAGATTATCGATACGGTCTATGTGATTGATACTGTAATTGCTGTTTACGATTATTTTGATGTTTATGAGTACGTTGATGTTTTCAATTACAATAATTCAGTTTTAGAAATTGGTATTTCTCCTGAAATAGATACAGCCACACCTGCTGATATCACTGAAGTGGGTCAATACGGAAACTCAGGTATTGCCTCTCACCCTCAAATTGCGGGTGATTTAGATGGTAATATCTATGTTGCATACGCTGCTGTAAATGAGTTATATTTCAACGGTGAGGAGTACTTGCGTCACGTGTTTGCAGTAAAGTCTACTGATGCTGGTTTTAACTGGTCAGATCCAGCGGACATTACACCTGACTTGGCTGAAGTGGGTTGGGAATACATGTTTGCCTCCATGGCGCATGAGGTATACAATAACAAGTTGCACTTGGTTATTCAAAAAGATGAAGAGCCAGGTGTGCACGTTCAACCAGAAGACATTGCTGATCCCGTAGGAGACAATATTCAAATCTACTTGGCCATTTCTACTGACTTGGTTCCTTCTTTCAATGAAGGTGTGGATGGAGTAGAGACTAATGCTGTATTGGCATACCCCAATCCTACCAGCAACAACTTCACTTTAGTGACGGAGTCATTGATTGGTGGTCAGTTGGCTGTTTATGATGCCATGGGTAGAATGGTTATGAAAGACAATATTTCATCCGGAAAAACCAATGTTAGCGTTTTAAACTGGAACAAAGGTGTTTACCACTTGGTGGTGAATAAAGGATCAATGAGTTTCAACACTAGTTTGGTTGTTGAGTAATCCATTTCAAGAAACAGAAAAAGGCCATCACTTTGATGGCCTTTTTTATTAATTGAATTATTTTATTGATTGAATAATTTGATCTGTTCCCTTATCCGTGACAAGATTTGTATTTCTTTCCTGATCCACAGGGACAAGGATCATTTCTGCCAATGCGTGGATCCGCCTTAATAGGCTCAGCTTTCACAGGCGCGCTTTCTTGCACTGCTTGTTGCTGCTGTTGGTTGCGCTCATTGAGGTTTTGAATATCCGCTTTAGAAGTGGAAACCTTTGGGCTTGATGCAACTTGTTTGGGCGCAGCAGTTGGATTACCTTCTGCTATGCGGCAAGTAAACAAGAACTGGATGATTTCACTGTTGATTTTGGCTACAACATTTTTGAACAATTCATAGCTCTCCAATTTGTAAATCAACAAAGGGTCTTTTTGCTCATGCGAAGCAAATTGAACGTTGTGTCTCAAATCATCCATGTCACGCAAATGTTCCTTCCAATACAAATCTATAATGGCCAAGGTGATGGATTTTTCCATGCTGTCCACAATCTCTTTCCCTTCAGTCTCAATAGCACGCTGCATATTGACACCCAATTGAAGCTGCTTGCGTCCATCTGTAATTGGGATGCCGATATTTTGATACCCTTGGTTATTTTGAAAAACATTTTTGATCACGGGCAATGCTTGCAACTTGAGGGCATTTGCCCGATGGTTGTATCCAGATACAACTTCGCTATACAACTTGTGAATAAGATCGTCTATCTTCCCTTGAATGAATGTGCTTTCATCGATTTGTGTATCAATACCAAATAGGCGAAGAATCTCCAATTTAAACCCTTCATATTGTTTGGCAACATGGTACATCTCCGCCACAGAAGCGGCCATGTCATAAATCATATTGTCAATGTCCAACTGCAATCGCTCTCCATAAAGGGCGTGTTTTCTGCGCTTGTAAATGACTTCACGCTGGGCGTTCATCACGTCGTCAAATTCTAAAAGGCGCTTTCTAACACCAAAATGATTTTCCTCTACTTTCTTCTGCGCACGCTCGATGGAAGAGGTGATCATGGAATGCTGAATGACCTCACCTTCTTCCAAGCCCAAACGATCCATCATTTTGGCAATGCGATCTGAACCGAAAAGGCGCATCAAATCATCTTCCAAAGAAACGTAGAACTGTGAAGTACCCGGATCACCCTGACGACCCGAACGACCTCTCAACTGTCTATCCACGCGTCTGGAGTCATGGCGCTCTGTACCGATGATGGCCAAACCTTTGTCTTTGGCTCCTTCACCCAATTTGATATCTGTACCACGACCTGCCATGTTGGTGGCGATCGTCACTGTTCCCGCCTGTCCTGCTAGAGCTACAATATCGGCCTCTTTTTGGTGCAATTTGGCATTCAGTACCTGGTGTTCAATGCCGCGTTGACGCAACATGCGCGAAAGCAATTCGGATACCTCGACAGTAGTGGTACCCACCAATACGGGGCGACCTTCCGCTTGCAGTGAAGCAACCTCATCAATAACTGCGTTGTATTTTTCACGTTTGGTTTTGTACACCTTATCGTTTTCGTCTTTTCTGCTGATGGCACGATGAGTAGGAATCACCATCACATCCAATTTATAAATACTCCAGAATTCGCCGGCTTCTGTTTCAGCAGTACCTGTCATACCGGCCAACTTGTTGTACATGCGGAAATAATTCTGTAAAGTCACAGTGGCATAAGTTTGCGTTGCCGCTTCTACACGAACATTTTCTTTGGCTTCAATGGCCTGGTGCAAACCGTCAGAATAACGACGACCATCCATGATACGACCGGTTTGCTCATCCACAATTTTGACTTTGTTCTCCATGACAACATAGTCAACGTCTTTCTCAAACAAAGCATAAGCCTTGAGCAATTGATTGATGGTGTGAATGCGATCGCTCTTCACGGCATAATCCCGTTGCAATGCTTCAATGCGTTGAACTTTTTCTTCCGCAGAAGATGCGGTCTGCTCAATCACTGCTAGTTCATGACCCAAGTCGGGTAGTACAAAGAATTTATCGTCCTCCATGTTCTTGGAGAGCAATGCAATTCCTTTTTCCGTTAATTCGATTTGATTATTTTTCTCTTCAATCACAAAGTACAATTCCGCATCCACCGTGGGCATTTCGCGCTGATTGTCTTGTAAGTAGGTCGATTCTGTTTTGAGCAATTGCGCCTTGATTCCATCTTCACTTAAAAATTTAATCAATGCTTTATTCTTGGGCAAACCGCGGTAGGATCGGTACAGGGCTAATCCACCTTCTACAGCCTCATCCTTAGCTGGAGAGCCTGTTTCAGGTTGTAGTTTTTTCTTGGCCAAAGTGAGAAACTCATTGATTACGCCTTTTTGCGTATTGATCAACAATTGCACTTTTGGTTTTAGATTGTCAAATTCCTGTTGATCGCCTTTGGGCGTAGGACCTGAAATAATCAATGGCGTGCGCGCTTCATCAATCAAAACAGAATCCACCTCATCGACGATTGCAAAGTGGTGTTTGCGTTGAACCAACTGATCGCTGTCGGTAGCCATGTTGTCGCGCAAATAGTCAAAACCGAACTCATTGTTGGTTCCAAAAGTGATATCCGCCAAATAGGCATTTCTTCTGGCTGAAGTGTTGGGTTGATGTCTATCGATACAATCCACAGATAAACCATGAAACATGTACAAAGGTCCCATCCACTCAGAGTCACGTTTTGCCAAATAATCATTGACGGTAACCAAGTGCACACCCCGACCCGCAAGTGCATTGAGGAAAACGGGCGATGTGGCCACCAATGTTTTTCCTTCACCTGTTGCCATCTCAGCCACTTTACCACGGTGCAATGAGATACCACCAATCAATTGCACATTATAGTGAACCATGTTCCATTTGACGGGCGTTCCGGCTGCATTCCACGAATTTTTCCAAATGGCCTTGTCGCCTTGAACGGTTACAAAGTCCTTCCCAAGTGCGGCTAGGTTTCTATCAAATTCAGTGGCGGTTACCTCCATGGACTCTTGAGAACTGAATCTTTTTGCGGTCTCTTTGACCAATGCAAAAGCTTTGGGAAGGATTTCATCCAAATGCAATTGAAGCAGATTAAGGTTCTCTCGCTCAAGGACGTCAACATCATTGTATATCAATTCTTTTTGTTCCAATTCCTCCATAGACAGCTGTTCAGCTTTTTCCTTGAGCGAATCTATTTTGACTTGATTAGGCGCTAATTTTTCTGCAATGTCTTTTCTGAGTTGTTGACTAATGCCACGAAGTTCATCCAAACTAAGATGGGCCATTTTCTGCTCCTCTTGGAGTATGGTATCAACAATGGGTTGGATGGTTTTTAAATCGTTCTGCGCTTTGTCTCCGACAAATTTCTTGAGTATTCCTTGAATGGCTTTAATCATAACTTTATGCCGTGGTCTGTTGAACACGGCGAAGGCAAAAATAAACCATTCAGTAAGGAATTGATTGAAAAAAAAAGATAAGAAAAAGAACACGCGCGTATTTTCAAAAACGATATGCGCAAAATATATTTCGGAGATGTTTTGAACAAAAAGCACCTACTTGTTAACGGGATAAAGTTATAACCAAGGGGTGTTAAAAAGTTGCGCTTCTTGTTAGTTGTTTTGGATAGGTTTTGAATCAAAAAAGTTACACATTTGAAAACGCTTACGTGGAGAAGTCTTCTCGCGCTAAGCATCACATAACCAATATAAAACAACAATGGAGCATAATTTATTCGAAGGGTCTGTCATAAACAGTGGCGTGTCGGCTTCAACAGAAGAACCGATTTTAAAGGAGAATCCAGATCGTTTTGTGTTGTTCCCAATTGTACATCAGGACATTTGGCATTATTACAAAAAGTCGGAGGCTAACTTTTGGACAGCTGAGGAGATTGATTTAGAGGCTGATTTGGTGGATTGGAATTCCAAGTTGAATGATGACGAACGCCATTTTGTGAAGCATGTATTGGCCTTCTTTGCTGCCAGTGATGGAATCGTTAATGAAAACTTGGCGGAGAATTTTGTTCGCGAAGTACAATATACAGAAGCAAAATTTTTCTACGGATTTCAAATCATGATGGAGAACATTCACAGTGAAACGTATTCATTGTTGATTGACACCTACATCAAAGATTCTGCAGAGAAAAGTTATTTGTTTAAGGCCATTGACACATTAGATTGTGTCAAGAAAAAAGCAGATTGGGCTTTGCGTTGGATCAAGAACGGAAGTTTTGCAGAACGTTTGGTAGCTTTTGCTGCAGTGGAAGGAATTTTCTTTAGTGGAAGTTTCTGCAGCATCTTCTGGTTAAAGAAAAGAGGATTGATGCCAGGTTTGAGTTTCAGTAATGAGTTGATAAGTCGCGATGAAGGTTTGCATTGTGATTTTGCTTGTTTGCTTTACAATTCCCACATTGTCAACAAGCTTCCCAAGCAGCGTATTTTGGACATCATCACCAATGCTGTTGAAATTGAGAAGGAGTTTGTTACTGATGCATTGCCAGTTAAATTGATTGGGATGAACAGTGATTTGATGGCGCAGTACATTGAGTTTGTTGCGGATCGTTTGTTGGTGGAGTTGGGAAATGAAAAGGTTTACAACGTGACCAATCCTTTTGATTTCATGGAGATGATTTCATTGCAAGGAAAAACCAATTTCTTTGAAAAGCGTGTAGGGGAGTATCAGAAGGCAGGTGTTATGTCTGGAAAAGAAAACCAGAATTTTACTTTGGATGCAGATTTTTAATTTTCAATTTAGTCGTATTATAAAACAATATCAGAATGTTTGTCGTTAAAAGAGATGGTAGAAAAGAGTCAGTGAAATTTGATAAAATCACTGCGCGTATTTCTAAAATGTGTTATGGTTTAAATCCGAGTGTAGACTCTGTTAAAATTGCCATGAAGGTGATTGAAGGAGTATACGATGGTGTTACCACTGTAGAGTTGGACAATTTGGCTGCAGAGATTGCAGCAACCAATGCAGCAACTCATCCAGATTATGCCTCACTGGCTTCACGCATTGCCGTGAGCAATTTGCACAAGAATACCAAGAAATCTTTTTCGCAAACCATCCATGATTTGTATACCTACGTTGACCCTAAGACCGGACAAAACGCAGGTTTGATTGCGGATGATGTTTACAAAGTGGTACAAGAAAATGCACCACTATTGGACAGCACCATCATTTACGACCGTGATTTTAATTTCGATTACTTCGGCTTCAAGACGCTAGAGCGCAGTTATTTGCTAAAACTTTATGGTAACGTTGCAGAGCGTCCACAACACATGTTTATGCGTGTGGCGGTGGGTATTCACAAAGCCGATTTGAATGAGGTGATTAAGACGTACAACATGATCAGTGAAGGTTGGTTTACACATGCCACGCCTACTTTGTTCAACGCAGGTACTCCAAAACCTCAGATGTCATCTTGTTTTTTATTACAAATGAAAGACGATAGCATCTCTGGTATTTATGATACATTGAAGCAAACGGCTTTGATTTCTCAGAGTGCAGGTGGAATAGGATTGAGCATTCACAATGTTCGCGCTAAGGGATCTTATATTAAAGGAACCAACGGAACCAGCAATGGAATCGTTCCTATGTTGCGCGTGTTCAATGATACTGCACGTTATGTGGACCAGGGTGGTGGAAAGCGCAAAGGATCTTTCGCTATCTACCTAGAACCTTGGCATGCTGATGTTTATGATTTTTTGGAGTTGCGCAAGAACCATGGAAAGGAAGAGGCCAGAGCGCGTGATTTGTTCTACGCCATGTGGACGCCTGATTTGTTCATGCAGCGTGTGAAGGAAAATGGTCAATGGACTTTGATGTGTCCCAATGAGTGTCCAGGATTGTCGGATGTTTGGGGCCCTGAGTTTGAAGCATTGTACACCAAATATGAGAATGAGGGTCGTGGTAGAAAAACCATTAATGCGCAAGACTTGTGGCATAAAATTGTTGAGTCACAAATTGAGACTGGTACTCCTTACATGTTGTACAAGGATGCGGCCAATGGAAAGAGCAATCAGCAGAACCTGGGAACCATTAAGAGTTCCAACTTGTGCACGGAGATCATTGAGTATACCGCTCCAGACGAAATTGCCGTCTGTAATTTGGGGTCCATAGCCCTTCCTAAGTTTGTTAAGGATGGCGAGTTTGATCACAATCGTTTGTTTGAAGTGACTTATCAGTTGACCATCAACTTGAACAAAATCATTGACGCCAATTACTATCCTGTTCCTGAGACCCGCAAATCCAACATGCGTCACCGTCCTATCGGAATTGGTATACAAGGCTTGGCTGATGCATTCATCATGATGCGTTTCCCATTTGACAGTATTGAGGCGCGTCAATTGAATAAAGAAGTTTTTGAAACCATCTAT
>CANNHA010000070.1 GCA_947504275.1 Flavobacteriales bacterium | reverse complement strand
TGGCGTGCGTTGTCCCAAACCTCAGGGTGCTTTTTATTGCATCGCTGAATTGCCCATTGATGATTCTGATCGTTTCTGTCAATGGATGCTGGAAAAGTTCGAGCACAATCAACAAACAGTGATGATGGCCCCAGCTACTGGATTTTATGCAACACCAGGAAGTGGAAAGAATCAAGTTCGTTTGGCCTATGTGCTCAATGTAGAAGACTTAAAAAATGCGGTGGAGTGCTTGAAGATAGCCCTTACCCAATATGTTTAATTTTTTAAAATTTTAATACTATGAAAAAGTTGTTTTTTTTCCTCTTGTTTTGCATGACTTCAACGCTTGGAATTTCTCAAGTTACTCCAGGTGACACCACTGAGTATGTCATAAAAATGGCCAATGGTAATGAGTACATCGGAATTGTTTTGAAGGATGATGGACGAGAGATGTTGATTCAGTCCGCTAGTGTTGGGAAATTGTACGTCAATAAAGCTGATGTTGTCTCCATAAGTAAGAGAACAGAAGTTAAGGGAGTTATGGTTGATGGTGAAGTTTGGGATAATAATACATTTTCTACCCGTTATTTTTTCTCAACCAATGGTTTACCTATCAAAAAGGGAGACAACTATTATATGATACATCTGTATGGCCCAGAGTTTCATGTGGCGGTATCCAATACCGTGAACGTTGGTCTAATGACTACTTGGATTGGTGCGCCATTTTTGTTTACAGCTAAAAAATCGTTTGCAACCAAAAGACCTGATGTAAATTTTGCTATTGGAACTTTAACGGGTAACTTGAGTTATCTCAATGGTTTCAAAGGTCTAATGAGCGTTAATTTCTTGTCCATTACCAAAGGAACACGTGAAAACAATTTCACCTTCTCCAGCGGTTTTTTAGTTGCCAACAACGGAATGCAGGCGGATGAGTATCAAAGTAATGTGAAGTCTTCAGGGTCCTTGGCCTCGGTGGCGGGTACATTGAGAATTGGAAAATCGGCCAGTCTAATTTTTGATTCGATGTTTGGAATACTGAATGCGAAGAGAACACGTCTAGACGCTGGCTATGTTTATAATTATGATCCAATTTTAAACGTTGATAACGGCTACTATTACAACAACGGAATGGTGACAACAAGAACAAGCAGAGGTTTTATGCTTTTAATGCCAGGGATACGCATTATGAATGGCTCTAATAGGGCATTTCAATTTTATATGAATTATACCAGTTTTGAAGGAAATACATTTGGATTTCCTATGGTGAGTTGGTTACGAAAGTTTTAGCACCAGGTTCATTCAAATGGGTTAAATCATACAGCAATTTTTCAGGCTGAATGATGGCCTTTTGAAAGTAAGAACAAGTGTCAGTCAGGATAAAGTGGGGGGTTACTCCCCATTTTTTTTGCCATGACTCAGGCTGATTCATTTCTCTTTCCAATAGCGGTTTTTGCTGGGAAGTTGTGATCCAAATGATGTGGTTGATGTCCGGTAAATTGGACCACAACATTTCTTTGTCCCATTGGGCATTCCCTTTTTTTTCTGGAGAAAGTGTTTGATGTCCTGCATCCAAAAGCAATTGATGAATAGTGGACTTTTGTCCATTGAAGTAAAAATATTCTCCATCCCAACTGCCCACAACTAATGTTTGGGGTTGTTTTATTGCACAAATGTTTGACTGGTATTGTTGGACTTTGGATTTGAAAATCTCTTCTGCAAGTTTCAAGCGATTGCTCAAAAAACCAATGACCTTGATCCATTCCAACCTGCCCAATGGATGTGTTTCTTCGTAATCCATAAAAGGAACTTTTTCTGTTCCTTTAGGGAGAGCAAAATCAGTGGGGTCAAAAGGGCTGTACAATAAAAAGTCGGCAGGATTGCTCCAAAGCAACTCATGATTGATTTCTGATTTTCCTGGATTCAATTCTACCAGTTGCTTTTGATTCCATCGGTCGTGCAATTCAGGCGAATCAACATCTTGTGGGTATACCAATCCTTTAATATCCGCAGTGTTTTTTAGCAATGAAAAGAAACCAACTTGTGTCGTACTCAATAAATGAAATTGATTGGCAGATTTTTGTTGAAAGGCAAGGGTATCACCGCCATGAATGATATGCAGCGTGGTGTCCAGACCGTCAACGGAGAAAAAGAAAAGTTGCGCATATTGGGGATGTATTTGATGGAGCGGAACATTGTTTTTGGACTGACAGGACCAACACCCAATAATGCAAAAAAGCCATACCCAATATTTCATTGGAACAAAAATAAGGGAATGCAGGGTAGTGCCTTAAATTCGCGGTATAAATCCGATGAAAATGGCAGATCCAAAAGTGATTGAGCGCAACCGCAATGAAGATAAAATGGCCCTTATGGTTTCAGACATGAACAAACGTTTGGCCAAAATCATGGAAGGCGGAGGAAAGGCACGCCAGGAAAAGGAGCGGGCCAAAGGAAAGATGACAGCACGCGAACGAATTGATTATTTATTGGATCAAGGTGCTGACAGAATCGAGATTGGAGCATTTGCAGGCGATGGAATGTATGCTGAGCATGGAGGCTGTCCCTCAGGTGGAGTAGTAGTAGTGATGGGTTGGGTGGCAGGAAAGCAATGTTTGGTGGTAGCCAATGACGCCACCGTTAAGGCAGGGGCTTGGTTTCCGATTACAGGAAAGAAAAATTTAAGGGCGCAAGAAATTGCACTAGAAAACAACTTGCCCATTGTTTATTTGGTGGATAGTGCAGGTGTTTACTTACCGATGCAAGACGAGATATTTCCTGACAAAGAACACTTTGGAAGGATTTTCAGAAACAACGCCAAGCTTTCTGCTCAGGGAACTTTGCAGATTGCGGCCATCATGGGATCTTGTGTCGCCGGAGGAGCTTATTTGCCCATCATGAGCGATGAGAGTTTAATCGTAGATAAAACGGGGACCATTTTCTTGGCAGGCTCATACTTGGTCAAAGCCGCTATAGGTGAAGATATCGATAATGAAACATTGGGCGGTGCTACGACACATTGTGAAATCAGTGGTGTAACAGACTACAAGGCCAAAGACGATGCGGATGCATTGGACAAGATCAAATCCATCATGTCTAAAATGGGTAAGCAAAATAACACAGCCGGATTTGATCGCATCGCTTCAGCAGCCCCATTATTGGATCAAAAGAACTTGTATTCTGTTTTACCAGAAGACAGAGTTAAACCCTATGATGTAAAGGAAATGATTGCTACCATAGTAGATGGCGGCGAATTTTTAGAGTTCAAGGAAGATTTTGGAAAGACCATCGTATGCGCTTATGCACGTATTGACGGGTGGGCTGTAGGTATTGTAGCCAATCAGCGAATGATTGTGAAGAGTAAGAAGGATGGTATGCAGTTGGGCGGTGTTATTTTCAGCGATAGCGCAGATAAGGCTGCGCGTTTTATCATGAATTGCAACCAGAAAAATATTCCATTGATCTTTTTACAAGATGTTACCGGATTTATGGTGGGCTCAAGATCGGAACATGGCGGCATCATCAAAGACGGTGCAAAGATGGTCAATGCCCAAGCCAATAGTGTCGTTCCCAAATTTACCATAATCACGGGCAATAGTTACGGTGCGGGAAATTATGCCATGTGCGGAAAGGCCTATGACCCAAGATTGATAGTTGGATGGCCAACTGCCCAGGTAGCGGTGATGGGAGGAGCTCAGGCGGCTAAGGTTTTATTGCAGATTGAAACAGCGGCTAAAAAAGCCAAAGGCGAGGTGATTACCAAAGAGGAAGAAGACGCGTTGTATCAAAAGATAAAATCAAAGTACGATGAACAAACCACGCCCTACTATGCTGCTGCACGTTTGTGGTTGGATGCAGTGATTGATCCAGTGGACACACGAAAATGGATCAGCATGGGTATTCATGCAGCCTCATTGGGTCAGCCAACACCTCCTTACCGAACCGGAGTTATTCAAGTATAACAAGATGGGATTGTGGCGCAATAGCTTTGTTTCATGGTGGAATTATCAGCCGCTGCAGGTCATTTTGTTGGGCGGTTTGTTGGCTCGCTTGTTTGCGGCTTTTTTCTCACCGGGTTACTTGATGGTTGATGATCATTTCTTAACGGTTGAAATAGCTGGCTCTTGGGCAAATGGATTCAATACGGGTGATTGGATTCCAGGTTGGGGAAATACGGAAACTGCACCGCAAGCATTTAGTTTTTTATACAACGGATTGCTTTTTGTCATTTACAAAGCCCTTTATTGTATTGGATTGGAAGATCCTCAGCATTTGCAGTTGGTCATGCGCATTCTTCATGGATTGTGGTCATTGCTTTCTGTTTATTATGTGTTTCAATTGACGCTTCGTCTTTCCAATAAAAACGCTGCTGTAACAGCCGCTTTATTAATGGCCTTTTTGGGACTGATGCCTATGAACGCTGTTCGCAATTTGGTGGAAGTGGTGAGCCAACCCGTCATCATTGGTGGTTTGTATTATATTACTACGGTAAAAAAATCGCGATGGGTTCTGGGTGGTTTGTTGTTGGGTCTAGCCGTTGGACTTCGTTTTCAAAATGCTTGGATCCCCATTGGGTGGGGACTTACAGCATTGTTCATGATGCAATGGCGTAAATTTTCAATCGTTGCTTTTGCAGCAGGTTTGTCATTTTTTCTTACCCAATTGGATGATATATTGCTTTGGGGAGGAAAACCTTTCCAACATGTATTGGGCTATTTTGAATACAATGCCCAGCATGCAGGTGAGTTTCCCAATTCACCATGGGCCTACTTGTCATGGTTGTCCTATTTTATTTTACCTCCGGTAAGTTTGTTTGTTTTTTGGGGAGCATTAACCCCCTTCATTAGGCGTCAAGAAGGTTTGAAACCTAGACATTCTGAATATTGGGGCGTTTGGATGGCATGGTTGGTATTTACTATTTTTCACTTGGTTTTCCCCAATAAGCAAGAACGATTTTTGTTTCCAGTACTTCCGTTATTGTTGGTGACGGGAGTTATAGGATGGTACAGGTGGGTAGAGTGGAAAAATTGGGAAACAAAACTTTGGATCAACAGAAGTTGGAGGTTTTTTTGGATTGTTAATGCAATATTGCTCATTGGCGCCAGCTGTATTTATCCCAAGAGGGCAAGGGTGGAGAGCATGCATGCTTTGTATGCGTTTGGTGATGCTCAGAATTTCATTCAAGAACATGCTCACCGTGAAAGCGTACCATTGGCTCCAAAGTTCTATGCAGACATTTGGGACGAATACTATACGTATGGAAATCATCAAAATTTGGAAGAAACCATTGGTTTATTCCATGTCTTGGATTCAACATTTAAAAACGATGTTCACCGCAGAAGTTATCCCAATTACATTTTGTTTTATGATGATGTCGATTTGGATCTGCGAGTGAAAAATTGGAAGAGTAAGTTTCCTCATTTGTCTTATTGTACAACCATTGAGCCAGGATTTTTTGATCGTTTTTTACACAGAATGAACCCCGTTAATTCATTGGAGAAAATCACAATTTATCGCATTCCAAAAGAGGATCAGAAAAAGTTTTAATGTAACATTGCTTAGGACTTTCGTAATGCGATCTCAATAAATAAGGCGTGATTTCCGAAGAGGGCA
Organism: Flavobacteriales bacterium; assembly: GCA_947504275.1. Lineage (GTDB taxonomy): Bacteria > Bacteroidota > Bacteroidia > Flavobacteriales_D > Sanyastnellaceae > CAMCTV01. The sequence goes on along the minus strand of CANNHA010000070.1, from coordinate 7,339 downwards.
GTGGTTGAATAATCCAATCTAACTCTTCCTCATGTTCGATGCGTTGGTCACTGTCTACAAACGCATATCCTTTTAAATTTCCCCGCTGTACCCAAATAAAGGATTTTTCATGGTCTTTTCTACCGCGGCCAATGACCAAATAGGATGGCTGCTTGGCAATCATGGTTTGTAGCGCTTTCTCCAAAGCTTGATTGTGAACGGATATCTCTTCTTGCAATTCCTCTCCTTGAAAGTTGTGCAAGCCAATCCATCTGCCTTGGATGTGGTGTTCTTCTTTCAGCGTGTTCAACCATTGGTAGGCAGCCTTCATGGAAGGAAAACTATGAATGCTTTGTGCTGTTTTACCCTTGGCAACTTGTAATCTATGAATTCCCTTTTGATCATAAAAAGAAATCAAATGAAAAGGATGGGCCTTTTTCTTTTGGGCTTTGTTGTATTTGGGAAAGTGCTTTCTGATAGCGGCATCTTCCATCAATGAAGCCAATAACTCAGTGCCTGTTTCTTGAAATTCAATATGGGCTATCTCACGAAGGAAAAATTGTTGCCTTTCTCCGCCGTCTGGATTGAAATGTGAACGAACACGTTTTTTAATATTCAAGGCCTTACCAATGTACAGGTGTTCACCTTTTTCATTTTTAAAAAAATAGATTCCTGCAGTGGTGGGCAATTGCTGAAACTCTTCGTTGGGAATGTGATTGGGCAAAAAAGAATCTCCACTTCCTAATTTAAGCATGTCATTGACAATGGTAAAACCATGTTCTTCTATGCATTTGTCAAATAAAATGGAAGTGGCTTGCGCATCGCCCATGGCTCTGTGGGCCGCAAAATTGGGAATGTCAAACAATTCGCACATGGAGCTCAACCCATATTTTCGGTGTCCTGGAAAAGAAGCCCGCGCCAATCGAACGGTGCACAGCTTTTCAGGCTTCCATTGAAAGCCGGCGGCGTCCAATTCAGCTTTCACAAAGTTGTAATCAAAGTTCACGTTGTGCGCAACAAACACGCAATCTTTTAGTAAATCAAAAATCTCATCAGCGACATCTTCGAACAGTGGCGCATGTTGTAGCATTTTTTCGTTGATTCCTGTTAGGGACACGATGAATGGAGGGATTTTTTTTTCGGCATTGATAAGCGTCTCGTATTTGTCGATCACTTTTTCTCCATCGTGGATGCAAATGGCAATCTCGATAATGGTACCTTGGCCAGGTTTGCTTCCTACGGTTTCAATATCGGTGATGGCAAATCGCATTATGCTTAACTTTAGGTCGCAAATAGAATAAGGAATGAGAATGAAAACAAGAATAGCATTACTAATGTTGATAATAAGTCCAATTTGTTCAAACGCGCAAGAGGATGAATACCGCGGCTTTTCTTTTGGTCTGCGCATTGGAGCTTACTCTGCATCTGATACTACCGCTAATTTTTACAATGGCTCAGGTTTGTTGCAGCAGGGCACTAACTATGCCGGGGTTAGAGCCATGTCAATAGAGGAAAGAGTCAATTGGAATCCTTTGGAGACGCAATACATCAATAGTTATTATGGTTCTAGTGGTTTTTCGTTTCCTAATTTTTACGACAATTATGCCTACCCAACAGCCATGCGATACAGCCCTGCAATTGCATTGGGTTTGGATTTGCGTTACAGATTGGATCGATACAGCTCATTTGTATTTCAGTTTTTAACCACCCGAATCAAAACGGTGGACAAATATTCTATCATATTTGAAGGAACGGGAGCGCAACAGAACGCACAACAGGATATCCGGTTGTTTACCATAGAAGGCAATGAGCAGCGTTTTCAAATGGTATTGGGATACCGCCAGGGATGGGAGATCAATGACGGGATGGACTTTTTTATTCAGCCAGGGATTAGTTTAACAGGTATCAAAGTGGTGAACAACAAAGCTTACATTGCTGACCGATCCTATGATTTGTTTATTGGAGGAGACAATTTCAACCAGACATATGGGTATGTTCCAAGGACAGCTACAGGAATGGGTGCGGGTCTTCAAGTGGGTTTTGAATTTCCATTAGGTGCAGGACATTGCGCTGATATTTCTTTTGGCTTGTACCGTGAAAAAATGCAATTGTGGGAATGGGAAACCAATGGATGGAATAAGACTTTTACCGCTTCTTTCTATTATTAATACCACGTCTATTGATATCTGCTATATTTGAAAACAACTTAAAAAAATGAAGAAAATCAGTTTTATATGCTGTTTGTTGATACAGACCTTAAGCTTTTGGTCCCAAACAGAACGAAACGTTGATCTTAAATTGTACGGACATATCCAGTATAATTTAGACAAATTTGATCAAGACAAAAACTCCTATTTTTCTTTGGGGGAACAAGATTTTTTTGTCACAGCTAAGCTCACAGATCGGATCAGTTTTTTGGGCGAAACTGTTGTTAAATATGATGCCGCTACTTCAGCCAAATTTGCGCCAAGTATTGAGCGCGCTCAAATGAAGTGGGATTATTTTGGAAATCACAGCATCATCCTGGGGAAAATTCATACACCGGTCAATACTTGGAATGATGAATATCACCATGGACGTTTGTTTTTCCCCTCTATTGATCGTCCGTTGTTTTTTAATACCATGGTTCCTGTTCATACCTCGGGCGTGGCTTTAAGAGGTCAATATCTAGGCAAGCTAAATTTTGGGTATGATGTTGTTATCGGAAATGGAATATCCTCTACAGATATTTATGACTCCAGTACCAATAAGGCATTGATGATGGGCATGCACATGAGGCCCGATGAATTCACCCGGATTGGGGTGTCTTATTACAATGACTACATGCCCTCCAACAAGCCTGGTGTCCACAGCGGACATTCGACATATAACAGCGGGTACAAAGGCGCATTGAATTTTGAATTGTACAGTTTATCCATCAAACGATTTACGGATCAATATGAGTTCATGAGTGAAACAGGATACGGAGTGAACACGACAGATAGCTTGGGCAGGGCTGAGAATTTTTCCTCATTCAACTATTTGGGGGTTAAAGTGAAAGAGGTGAATACCGTATATGCCATCGCGGATTATATGCACATTTCAGATTATGATTTGCATGCAGCTCCGGGTAAGCAATTAAAGACAGCCATCGGCTATAAATATGAATTTAGTGAGACTTGCAATGTCAAGTTTCAGGTAGAAAGAACCATCGCCGCAGATAATCATTTGAGCCATCACGGTGATTTGCACGTTGAACGTTACGATTTCAAATTTCAATTGGCTTATGGATTCTAGAATTTGCAAATGGATATTCATGGCCGCATTGTGGATGGTTTCACAATGGGGGATGGCGCAGAGCGTGGTTTACTTTGGAAATGATATTGGAATGAGTAGCATTTCAAACGACAAAGTACAGCGTGTTTTTACAGGAAAAGAAACTTTGTGGAAGAATGGTAAGACAGTGGTGATTTGTTTGCCGGGTACTAAATCACCCAAAGCCCAAGAAGTATTTACTAAGGTCTACAACAAGTCGGTCAAAGAAGTCCAAAAGTTTTGGCTTTCATTGGTGTTTCAAGGGAGAGCAAAATCACCCGTGTTTTTTGATACAGAGCAAGAGATGGTTGATTACGTCAAAAGAACGCCAGGGGCCATAGGTGTTATCACTGCTGACAAGAAGAGCATTGTTCCCTCTAATCTTTTGATCTCAGTGAACAACTGATGAAGTTCAAGTCAAGCATATTTACTCAGATTTGGTTGCCCTATACGATTATCGTTTTGGTTTTAATCGGTGTATTGGCCATGTACTATCCTTCAAGGCAAAGAGCTTTGCTGAGCGAGTATAAAATGGCTGAGTTAAGGCAACAAGCATCAACCTTGGCATTGAGTGTTGAACTGAGTCTTGAAAGGGATGATTTTCCAGGCCTGACCAAAACAATGAATCATTTGCAAGCGGATGCAGAGTTGAAGGCTGTTTCCATTGCTACAATCGAATCCAATAAATCGGTATCCTATATGACGATTCCTGATACCGTGGATCATGAGAAAATGGAGTTGGACACATTGCGATATTTAACCATAGAACACCCATTCTCTCATCCAAGCATGAATGGCTATGTTGCCTTGACAATAAGCAAAGAAGATTTGAAAAAGGATGTGAGCGCAATGAACCGACCTATATTTCTGTTTCTCACGCTGATCGCTGCTGTTATATTGGTCATTGTTTACTATCTAGCCAATTTAATCACAGATCCAATAAAACTGGTGAAGGAAAATGCAATGGCTTTGCAACAAGGTGATTTTTCATTGAAGCAGTCTAAGAATAGTTATCAAGCCAAAGAGCTCATTTCACTGCAAGATTCCTTGATGTCCTTGTCTCATACTTTAAAAGAACAAAAGGATATCAACGATCAACTGACCGCAGGGTTGGAAGAAGAGGTTCAACTCAGAACCAACAATCTTTTCAAAGCTTTGGAGGATTTAAATGTTGCACAAACCATCTCTAAGTTAGGCAGCTTTGAATACAATTTGGAAAATGATACTTGGTTGGGAAGCGACAATTTGAAAATGGTTATTGGAATCCAGGATGATTTCATCAATGACTATGACCACATTATGGCTATTGTTTTTGCTGATGATGTTGAAGAGGTTGAGCAGACATTTCAAAATGCCTTTCAATCCAAAGGAAGATTTGAATTGAACTTTAGATTGCGACGTCCAATTGACCAAGAAGTAATCTGGGTAAAATGTATTGGTGAGTTTGTGCTAGATGACAAAACCAATGATTTTAAATTGGCAGGTGTACTTCAGGATATCACTGAACAGATTCATGCGCAAGAGGAACTGAGTGTATTGTCACTTGTGGCTAAAAAGACCTCCAATGCTGTTATTATTACAGATAAAGATAGAAGGATACAATGGGTTAATGAAAGTGCATTGCGCATTACCGGGTATGAAATGGATGAGGTGATTGGTCAGTCTCCAAAAATGTTTCAGTTTGAGAAAACGGATCGGAAGGAAATAGAGAGAATAAATTTGGCATTGGCTGAAGGGAAATCTGTTTGGTCTGAATTGCTCAATAGAGGTAAAACTGGAAATGAATATTGGTTGTCCATCAATATTGTTCCATTGATCAATGCTAAACAGGATGTTACAGGTTACATGGCAGTGGAGAATGATATTACTGAGCGCAAAGAGATGGAGTTGCAACGCGAACAATATGTGAAACTGCTGGAAGACTCTCGAGCGGAAATCAGAAGCATCAATGAAGGTCTTGAAAAAGCGGTTGAGGAAAAAACCAAGCACATTGCCAATCTAGCATTGTTCCCAGAGCAAAATCCCAACCCGGTTATTGAGTTTGATTTATTGAATGCTAAACTCAACTATGTAAACCCTGCAGCCAAAAGGATTTTGGGCGAATTGTTAAACCTTCCATTTGTCGAGCTGTTGCTCACCTTTAATATCACTTCTCATGATTTGCAATCAGAGCATGAGAAAGGTGAGTTTCACTATGAAGGATTGATCTTCGAAATCAACCTTTTCATGTTGGAAGAAAAGAAAATTTTAAGGGCTTATTTACACAACATTACGGAAGGGAAACAAAACGAGGAGAAGTTGTCTCATTTGGTAAGCCAATTAACCCATGCAGAGTCTGAATTGAGGGAGAAATCCGACGCTCTTGAAAAATCATTGGATGAATTGAAATTGGCACAATCAGAGATTGTGAGTAAAGAAAGATTGTCTACTTTGGGGATGTTGATTGCTGGAATTGCTCATGAAATAAACACGCCATTGGGAGCAATCAAGGCTTCCGGTGAAAACCTGAAGTATTTGTTTACTGAAGGCGTCATGAAATTGATTGCGCAAATGGAGCCTTCGGAACTGATGTTGGCCATCCGATTTTACGAAAGAGCCCAAATCATTAATTTATCTACATTAGAGGAAAGGCAATACATTCAGAAAGTAATTGCTCAAATGTCAGACATAGAATTGAATGATCGAGTAAAAACAAAGATGGCCAGAATGTTGGTGCAAATGGGGATTTTCACCATTGATGACGAGATAAAGCAATGGATGAGATTAGAGAAAGCAGAACAAATTTTTCAATTGAGTTTGAACTTTGTTTTGATTCTGCGAAGCATTAATACTACTACAGCTTCTTCTGATCAAGGCAGTAAGGTTGTAAAGGCCTTAAACAGCTTTGCCCACAGTAATCTATCGGCTCAAAAGTCCAATTTTAATCTAAAGGAAAATGTCGATACTGTTCTCACCATCCTATGGAACAAAATTAAGCAAGGCTCAAGAGTGGTCAATGCCATTCCAGATGACATCGTTTGTTTTGGATTGGCAGAGGAGATGTCTCAGGTTTGGACCAATCTGGTGAACAATGCATTGCAAGCTTCCGGCAACAATTGCATGATTGCATTTGAATATACTGATACGCCGACTCACCATGTCATCAATGTTGCCAATGATGGACCAATGATTCCATCAGAGATAGTGGATAAAATATTTGAACCGTTTTTTACAACCAAGGCCAGAGGAGAGGGGACAGGATTGGGTTTAAATATTGTAAGAAAGATTATGGAGAAGCAAGGGGGAAGCATTGTCTGTGAAAGTGATGAACGTTTAACCAGATTTATTGTTACTTTGCCAAAAATCAGTACAGAATGAAAACCGCCATCCTTTCGGTCGATGATGATATCTTGGTTTTGAATTCATTGAGAATTCAATTGGAACGACATTTTGGGGAGACTCATTTATTGGAATTTGCACAGAACGTCGATGAGGCCATCGGTGTGATTGATGACATTACATCAACAGGGGTGGAACTCATTGTTATCATTTCAGATTGGATTATGCCTTCCAAAAATGGGGATGTTTTAGCGGAACATGTTAAGGCCATTAATCCTAAAATTCAAGTCGTTGTTCTTTCTGGGCAATTACAGGAGGAAAAGGCAATGGCGTTGGTTGCAAGTCAAACCATTGATAAAGTAATGCTGAAACCTTGGAGTGAAGAGGATTTGGTGAATGTCATCAATAATGCATTAAAGGCCAATCAATCCGTATAATAATGAGTCAGCAGTTCTCCATTTTATTGGTTGATGATGATGCTTTTATCCTTGAAGTTCTCAGAATTCAATTGGAGCGTTTTCTGCCGGATCATATTATTATTGAGAGAGCATCCAGTGGTTATGAAGGTTTAGAATTGGTCAAACAACTGAGTTCGGATGAACAACAGCCTTTGGCTTTGATTATTTCTGATTACTTAATGCCCGGTCTTTTGGGTTCTGATTTTTTGATTCAAGCGCATGAAATTTGCCCGCGTTCCAAAAAAATGATGCTCACCGGTCAAGCGGAGGTAGACAATGTTTTGAAAGTT
>CANNHA010000069.1 GCA_947504275.1 Flavobacteriales bacterium | reverse complement strand
GGAAACTTTTGGTGTTCGTCGCGCTCAATAACGCCTGATTTCAAAACGTTTTGTGCAAATTCACGTGCAGCGATTTGAACTGCTTTGTGTTCTTCTGATAATTCGAAATGCATTGTTCGATAAAATTGATTTGTGCAAAGAAAAGCCATAATTGGCTTTGACAAAAAACTTTGTCATATTGCAGATTGTGAAATAACATTGTGCCATGAACAAAAGAGATTATGTGGTTTTGGGATTGATGAGCGGAACCAGCTGTGATGGTCTAGATATTATGCTATGTCGGATCTTTTTTGATCATCATTGGAATTACGAAATACTGGGTTTTGAAACTTCGCCTTATGATTCAAATGAAGTTGATGCATTGAAGAACATCACCAACCTAAGTGCTGCTCAACTCATGCAGGCTCATGCCCATTGGGGAAATGTTTTTGGTGAGAGGGCTAAATTGTTTTTGAAACGCAATTCAGAAGTTTCTGTGGACTTTATCTCTTCGCATGGCCATACGGTTTTTCACCAACCCAATAATGGTTTCACTTTTCAAATGGGATTGGGTGCAAATATTGCCGTTAAAACCAAACTGCCGGTAGTCTGTGATTTTAGGACAACGGATGTGGCATGGGGAGGGCAAGGTGCGCCTTTGGTTCCCATTGGGGATGCTCTCTTTTTTGGTGAATATGATTTCTGCATCAATTTGGGTGGATTTGTCAATATTTCCTATGCCATAAATAATGAACGCTACGCTTTTGATGTGTGTCCATTGAATATTGTGCTCAATGAGTTTGCGCGTCAATTGGGTGGGGCTTATGATGATGGAGGAAATTGGGCAAGGTCAGCCCAAGTTCATGATGCATGCTTACGGGCATTGAATGCATTGAATTATTACCAACAGCCCCCGCCCAAATCTTTGGGTGTGGAATGGGTCAAAGAAAACATTTATCCGATTATTGAGCGCTTTCAACTTTCTCCAAATGATGCCATGGCCACCATCACTGAGCATGCTGCCATTCAGTTGTCCAATACATTGAACGGATGGGTAGGGCAGTCATTGTTAACGGGCGGTGGTGTTTTCAATGATTACTTTATCGAACGTTTAAAAGCTTATACGTCAGACATGGAATTGGTCATCCCTGAAAATAAATTGGTTCACGGAAAGGAAGCGTTGATTTTTGCATTGTTGGGTGTCTTGCGATGGGAGATGCATTTGAATTCAATTTCCTCAGTCACAGGCGCTGAGAAATCATCTACAGGAGCGGCGATTTATTATTATTGAACATGTTGTTTGACTTTCTTACAAGAACATTGAAAATTTTAGCTTCAATATTTTATATTTGATGGTATTGTAAAATAAACATTACTTTGAAAAGATTTATATTTGGTTCTGCTCTATTTATCATTCCAATTATTGGTTGTTTTATTTTTTTTGAATCGAAATGCAGAGATTGTTTAGCATTTGTGAAGAAAAGAAACTACATTATTTCCAGTTTGGCTAACATTCAAATTATAGCCACTGGAACTTCACATATTGAGTTTGGAATTTACAGCGAAAATGAACATCAGATTTATAATTGGGGTGCAGCTGGACAATCATTTGGATACGAAAACGCATTGTTTGATCGGTATATCAATCAGATGAAGAGATTGAAGGTGGTTTTTATTGAGGTCAGTGAAACAAGATTGTTGATGAATGATGAAGTTTCTCAATGGAATTCTAACGTCTATTGGATTCATTATGGGCTTCCATACAATGTCAATGTGCTTAATCCAAGATCCTATTTTCATTTAACTCAAGCTTACGATTTTTTTAGGCCGATCGTGATTAACGATCTAACAAAAAAAAACGATAGGGTAGAAGTGAATGAAGCAGGATATATGGTAGAAAACCATGATGGTCGTTTTGAGCTGCTGTCATTCAATAAAAATGAAATTGAAAAAACCTTCAAAATGGTTTATGATTTTGATGAAGATTCATTAGTGATTGCAGCTAATTTACTTCATCTGGAGAGGACAATCAATCTACTAAAAAGTAAGGGGATACGCGTGATACTTCTGCATCCTCCCTTTTATTACACATTCAACAGATCTATCCCTCAAGAATTGGTGAGGCGGTTGCAAAATAAAGTCCAAGATATTGCAAGGTTTAAAAAAGTTGAATTCTGGGATTACACTTGGTTCATGGAAGATAGTGTTCAATATTTTTACAATGATAATCATCTTAACAAAGATGGGGCAAGAAAATGGACATCGGTTTTATGTGATTCTTTGGTTAACTTATCAATACATTAGCCGAAAAGATTGTTCACCAGTTCATCCACTCTTCCAACGGCAATGACTTCAATGCCTGAGTGCGCGCTTTCTTTGTTGTGTTTTGGGATAACTATTTTCTTAAAGCCCAATTTTTTGGCTTCACCTATGCGCTGATCTATTCTAGCAACGGGTCGTATTTCTCCATTTAATCCCACCTCTCCTGCAAAGCAAGTTAATTCCGGGAGGGCAATGTCCTCGTTGCTGCTGATGATAGCTGATACCACAGCCAAGTCCATTCCTGGGTCTTCCATTCTGATTCCACCTGCGATGTTCAAGAAAACATCTTTCATGCCCAGTCTAAACCCACATCGTTTTTCCAACACCGCCAAAAGCATGTTCAGTCTTCTCAAGTCAAATCCAGTTGTGCTTCGCTGAGGAGTGCCATACACGGCGGTACTTGCAAGCGCTTGAATTTCAATGAGCATCGGGCGCATTCCCTCTACAGCAGCGGAAATGGCAGATCCAGAAAGTCCATTTTGGTGCTGTTGAATGAGCAATTCACTGGGATTGGAAACTTCCCTCAGTCCGCTTCCTTGCATTTCATAAATGCCCAATTCATTGGTGGAGCCAAATCGGTTTTTGGTTGTCCTTAATAAGCGATAAACGTGCTGTTTATCCCCTTCAAATAGCAAAACAGTATCTACCATGTGTTCCAAAAGTTTGGGCCCTGCAATTGAACCCTCCTTGGTGATATGGCCGATCATGAAAATGGCAATGTTGTTTTCCTTGGCAACTTTCAAAAGTCTTGTGGCGTTCTCTCTAATTTGAGAAACGCTCCCCGGTGCGCTGTCAATGAGTTTGCTTTGTAAAGTTTGAATGGAGTCGATAATAACCAATTGGGGTTTAACCTGCGCGATATGTGCCTCTATTTGTTCTATGTCGGTCTCCATCACCAGCCAACACAAATCATTCTGAAGTTCAACGCGGTCAACTCTCATCTTGATCTGTTCTTCACTTTCTTCTCCAGATACGTACAATACGGTCATGTTATTTTGCTGAAGAGCCAATTGAAGGAGTAAGGTTGATTTTCCAATCCCAGGTTCACCACCGAATAGTATCAAACTGCCAGGGACCAGGCCATTTCCCAGAACGCGATTTAATTCTTGATCAATAATAGCATAACGAGGGTAGTTTTGGCTCTCCAGTTCCTTCACGGTCCGCGCAGGTTGATTGATTCTAACCATCCCCGTATTGGTTTTTGCTTCATTACTCCCGCGTTGAATAACTTCTTCTTCAAAAGTGTTCCACTCTGAACAACTTGGACACTTTCCTGACCACTGTGGGGATTGGTGACCGCAATTTCTGCAGAAATAAGCTGTTTTTGTTTTTGCCATGTGGCTAAGATATTTTACTATTTTCACATTTTGAATTTTCATTGTAACTAGTAATGAAAAAGAGATGAACAATTTTGTTGTATTTGGTTATGTTATTCAACCCAAAGGAAAGTAAGTGGAAGTGGCAAATTTTCAAGAGCAGAAATTCTTGTAAAGTTTTGACGCGATTGAAGATGTTTCCCCGTGAGTTTAAAAAGGTAATATGAATTTTGAGTTATAAAGAATGACAATGAAACCCTCCTTGATTCTAAATCGTGCTTTATTCTTTTTCCTTTGTGGTTTTGGTTTTTATTCTGCCTTTAGTTTTTTGACGCTTCATTTCGCTAGAGAAAAAATAAAGGTTCATTTGGATGCTAATATTGATGCAATCGCCATTGGCCATTCACATGTTGAATGTGGTTTGGATGACAAGCACTTTCCAGGGCTTAAAAACTTTGGCAAGTCAGGTGAAGCCCTTTACTATGGTTGCCTGAAGGCAGCTAAAATCGTTCAAACTTACCCTCAAGTGAAAACAGTATTTGTTGAGTTGTCAGCAAATCAAATGGACGCTCACATGAAAGACTGGATTTGTGATGAGGAACATTTTCAACGCGCCATGAAATCATATTTCCATTTACTCAGTTCCTCGGCAAAATTGGATTTCTTTCTTTCATTTCCTTTGAACTATTGCACTTCACATTTGATAGCTGAAAAGAGAATAATTGGTCTATTATTGGGCGACAGAAGTAAATGCAATACCAATGAACTGGAATGGGGAGGCTATGTTGCACATGAAAAAAACATTACGGATAGTTTACAGATGATGAAAAGTAATTCTTCAAGATTCCTTCAACCGTACCCGCCCAACTTAACAGCAATTTTAGATTTGATAAAGTTTTGTGGTGACCGTGGTGTCAAGGTTGTTTTGATCAGGGTTCCAGTTCATGAATCAGAGACGGATTTATTTGAACTTTCATTTCAAGATATACTTAGAGAAAACTTTAGTGACCTGGAGTTTTATGATTACCGAAAAATGTACCTTCCAGATAGTTGTTTCCTTGATCGTGAGCATCTTAATGCAGATGGAGCAAGGATTTTTGCAGATAGGTTTTATCAAGATTGGATGCGGAGCAAAGGGAATTAGATTCGATATTAAATTGCCCGACAATGAAATCTTTATTTAATGTAGTCTTGATATTTGCGTAACCCATTTTAATCGTACATTTGTGCGCTAACCCCAAAAAATATGAAAAAACTTTTATTGTCTATTTTTTCCATCACCGCTGCCATAAGTGCGAGTGCCCAATGTTCTGAAGTGTTCATGTCAGAAATTGTTGAGGGATGGAGTAACAACAAAGCGGTTGAGATTTATAATCCGACAGCCAACACTGTTTCTTTAGATGGATACGGTATTGTGAGATTTGACAATGGTTCAACTACCTATGGTCAGATTACTCCTTTTGATGGTTTAACCATTGCTCCTTATGATGTTTTGGTAGTGGTTCTTGATAAAAGAGATTCTTTGGGTACGGGATTAGAAGCTCCAGTTTGGGATGAGCTAGAAGATGCTGGTGATGTTTTTGTTTCTCCTACATACGACAATGGCGTTTGGGCAATGTATTTCAATGGAAATGATGCTGTGGCCATTGTGAAAAACGGAGGTCAAACTTTGGTAGATTTATTTGGTCGTATTGGTGAAGGTACTGGCTTTGGCGGTTGGAGTCCTCTTGGCACACTGGATAGCCAAGGAAATCCAAGATACGCTTCTAAAGATCACACGATGATTAGAAAGGCGGACGTTACCTCAGGTGTTTCAACCAATCCGTCTTCTTTTGACGTTTTCGCTCAGTATGATACTTTATCTGCAAATACATTTGATAACCTAGGTGCACACGATTGCAATTGTGGTACGGTAGGTCTTGATAATGCGATGAATAATGATGGATTTAGTGTTTATCCAAATCCTGTAAAAGATGGTAACTTGAGTGTTATTGCTCATCAAGGCATTAATCAATTGAGCATCTATTCTTTGAATGGTCAATTGATAACCCGCAAGATGGAAATCAATGACATAATGTTAAATGTAGATGTTCAGTTTTTGAACGCTGGAATGTATTGGGTTGAGGTTGTTTTCCAGAATGGAAGCGTAGAGAGAAAGAAGTTGATCAAGTAATTTTATCAATAGAAAAAATCAAGAGGGGCGAAAGCCCCTTTTTTTTCCAATAATTATGAAAAAGTTTATCATTCTGTTTTTCTCACTGAGCAGCTTTATAAGTTGGTCTCAAAATAATTTTTCAGGTGTTGTCACGGATGCATTATCAGGTGAGACCATACCATCAGCAGTTTTGGTTTGGGGAGAGAAAAAAGACAAAGGAGCTGTTGCGGACGTCAATGGCAAGTTCTCAGCGCAATTGCCTAAAGGAGTGCAGAAGTTGTATTTTTCAGCAGTGGGATATGAAGAGCAAATGCAAGAGGTGAAAATTGGAAATTCGCCTACATTTTTGGAAGTGCAATTGGTCCTTATTAATCAAAAGGAACTATTGATTGTGACAGATTTGGCTGTAGGCCGGAAGGTGCCTGTTGCTTATTCCAATATTGACATGAAGCGAATTGACGAGGAGTTGGGAGGAAGAGAGATGGCAACATTGGCCAATACTACTCCAGGAGCGTATGCCACCCGAGCCGGTGGTGGAGATGGTGATGCACGGGTTACGATCAGAGGTTTCTCTGGGCCTAATGTCGCGGTTATGCTAGATGGAGTGCCTGTGAATGACATGGAGAATGGAACAGTGTACTGGAGCAATTGGTTTGGTTTGGATTTGGTCACGCAAACGGCGCAGATCCAAAGAGGATTAGGGGCTTCAAAATTGGTCATTCCAGCTGTGGGAGGTACCATGAACATTATTACTAGAGGGATTGACCAAAAGAGAAGGATTCAAGTGAAGCAGGAATTTGCAGTGGGCGCATTTAGTAGAACTTCTTTTGGAATGAACACCGGAAAACTCAAGAACGGATGGGCATTTTCTTTTGCAGCCTCAGTGAAGAACGGTTCTGGTTGGGTAGATGCCACACCTACGCAGGGAGTGTTCGGTTTTTTTAAAGTAGAGAAAAAAGTTAATCGTCATTTGTTGAGCTTCTATACCTTGGGAGCACCACAAAGGCATGGACAGCGCGGAAGGCAAGATGCCATCGCGATGTATGATCGTGAGACAGCCCAGGATATGGGTGTTTCAACTACTTATTTCTTGAATAGCGCAAATCCAAATACAGAAATATTCAATGGTGGCATCAATTATAATCCTGATCAAGGGTATTTGGAGAGATATACATGGGCCGAAGGAAATAAAATGGACATTCAACCACGAGAGATGGTCAATGCCCGAGAGAATTTCTATTTCAAACCACAGTTTTCTTTGAAAGATGTTTGGAACATCAATGATCACTCCTTCCTCTCAACAGTGGCCTACATGTCCATTGGTCGTGGAGGTGGAAAACGTTGGAATGATAATTTAGGTGTCAAAGACTATTTGCCGGATGGTACCGTGGATGTGCAGAAATTTTATGATGCCAATTCAGGAGCTACGATTCCTTTGTTCTCCGGTCCAGATTACAACATCAATCCCTTGGTAAGCAGTACTGAACGTTATGCGACTTCAAATTATATCAAGGCGAGTATGAATGAGCACCAATGGACCGGTGTGCTTTCAACCTACAATAATCAAATCAATGAGAATTTCTCATTGTCAGGTGGTGTTGACTTGCGTTCCTACAGAGGAGCCCATTACCGAAAAATTATTGATTTGATGGGGGCGGATTATATTGTAACACGAAGCGCTTTTGACAAAAATGATCCCAACTTGGTCAAGAGAGAAGGGGATATTGTTGACTACAACAATGATGCTCTGGTAAGATGGGGCGGTCTTTTTGGTCAAATGGAATATGAAGACAGAAGAATCACCTCATTCATCAGCGCATCAGCTGCTCTTACGGGATATAATCGAATAGATTATTTCTTGCCCAAGGTATACAACGTAAACGGCGATGATATTGAAGTAGGATATAGCCAACCCACCAATGTGCCCAACTATATTGCCTTGGTTCAGGATACAACATTCATAGATGGACAGGAAATAGTATCGGGGATGTCAGGTGCTGAATACCAAAGTACAGGATGGTTGTACAGAAATACCTTCACGGTGAAGTATGGTTTCAAGGCCACATTTGACGAACATTTTTCAGCCTTCTTTAACGCTGGCTACCTGAACAAGGCTCCTCAATTCAATCAAGTCTACACCAATGGGAACCAACGTTTTGCCAACATCCACAATGAAATTATTATGAGCAATGAAGTTGGTTTGAATTGGAAATATTCCAAATTGGCGTTGAACGTGAATGCTTATTATACAACTTGGGAAAATAAACCATATCCTTACGGACTATCAGTCCCCAATCCATTGGATCCATCCACCAACATCAGTGTGAATGTAAGAGGGATGAATGCAAGGCACTCAGGACTTGAGTGGGATGCAGCATTGAAATTGACAGATAGATTGACATTAGAATTATTGGCTTCTTTTGCCAATTGGGTATGGACATCAGGTGATACCATTTATGTAAGAGATGACAATGGAAACGTGATGTTGAAGGATCCAGAGGATCCCAATTCAGGACCATACACCTTTGTTTACGATGCCAATGGCGTGCATGTCAGCGATGCAGCACAGACGCAATTTGGTGCTATGTTGCGGTATGAATGGAAGAATGGAGCTTATATTAAATCTCGTTACACAAGATTTGAACGTTATTTTGCAGAATTGAATCCATTTACCTTGAATGGAGCCAATGCAGGAAGAGAGTCATGGATGTTGCCTGCTTATGGAACTTTGGAATTCCATGGGGGGTATACTTTACCGGACTATTGGGGTATAAAGTGGGATTTGAGAGGCAGTGTATACAACGCCTTGAACTCAAAATTTATTACAGATGCCACCAACAATAGTACCTCTGCTTTATACAACAATAAAACCAATGGATTTGATGCCGCCTCAGCTGGTGTTTTCTTTGGTCAAGGAAGATGGTTTAATGTATCTTTAACGGCCACTTTTTAATAATTAATATGAAATCCAAATCAATGAAAAAAATAAGTTTTTTTTTGCTGTCCTTAATAACTTGGACAGCCCAATCACAGTTTGTGATCAATGAAGTAGATGTCGATCAAACAGGGACTGACAACCAAGAGTTTGTTGAGCTAAAAGGGACTCCTGGCTTTTCCTTGTCTGGCTATGTCATGGTATTGTTCAATGGGAATAATGCCACGGAGGCTTCATATTCTGCAATAGACCTAACAGGTGCTATTCCTGCATCAGGATACTTTGTTATCGGAAACCCGTTGGTTCCTAATGTTAATCAAGTTGTAGATCCGGGTGCAAGTGGCGCATTTCAAAATGGTGCTGATGCCTTGGCAATCTATCAAGGGTCAGCGGCAGCTTGGCCCAATGGCACAGCGCCAACGCTAGCTGATGCTTTGGATGCTGTGGTATACGGAACAGATGATGCTGATGATGTTGGTTTGTTAGGGATTTTTGTCCCAGGTCAAGTTCAGGTAAATGAGAGCCCAAGCGCAACAACATCAGCTTCTAGAATTCCAGATGGCGGAAATCCTTTTAATCAAGCTGCGTTTGTCGCTCAAACCCCGACCCCAGGAGCTTCAAACTCAGGAGAAGTTGCAGGCTGTATGGATGCAAATGCATGTAACTTCAATCCAGATGCGACTAACGATGATGGGTCTTGCGCTGCTATTGGAGATGCTTGTGATGATGGTAATGCCGGCACTGCAGGTGATACTTATGATGTCAATTGTCAATGCATTGGAGAGATTTCTGGATGTATGGATCAAACGGCATGTAACTACAATGCTTCGGCTGTGCTAGATGATGGGTCTTGCGCGCTTCCAGGCGATCCTTGTAACGATAACAATGCTGGAACAATCAACGATGTGTACGATGCCAGTTGCGTTTGTCTCGGTGAAGATTCGGGACAAAGCACTGTTGTATTGGCTGAACAAGCAGGTGTTGGTGCTACAGTTACGGTCACAGGTATCATCACCAATGGTATTGAAATGGGAAGTTCGGTTAGATACATTCAAGATTTCGGCGGTGGCTTGGCCATTTATCCAGGTACTGCTTGGACCAATTTCACAGCACCCAATCGCGGAGATTTGGTAACTGTTTCGGGTACCTTATCTGAATTTGGTGGATTATTGGAATTGGGGCCAACCTTGACTGCTGTTACGGTAAATGCAACAAATCAAGCATTGCCTGCACCAGAATTGATTACTCCTGCTCAATTGGGCGAATCTTTGGAAGGTGAATTGGTGACGGTTGAGAACGTTGTATTTGATTTGGCAGGTACGCCAATTTCAGGCAATTCAACTTACAATTTCACCTCCAATGGTGAGCAAGGCGCAATATACATCAGAGCAGGAAGCGTATTGGTAGGCGTGAATTTGCCATCAAGTGCAGTGACTTTGGTAGGTATTGCATCTCAGTATGACCCTGCAGCTCCTTTTGATGCAGGTTATCAAATACTTCCTCGTGATGAGAATGATTTTATCTTACCCCCTGGCGTAGCCATTTTGGGCCAAATTGTTCAAGAAAATATCAATACTACTTCATTTGATTTGACTTGGGCTACGAATAACCCCGGAAATAGTCAAGTGAATTATGGATTAACACCTGCGCTAGGTGAGACAGTTCTTGTCAATGATAATGTTACCGATCATACTGTAACCATTAGTGGTTTGGAGCCGGGTACAATATATTATTGCTCAGTCACTTCAACCAATGCAGATGGTAGTTCAACTTCAACAGTGCGTCCTTATGCTACAAAGAGCTTGAGCTCAGGTGAAATAAGGGTTTATTTTAATCGTCAAGTGGACACCACTTATGCAACCGTTGAGAATGCGCTGAGTATAGGTGCTGGTTCCAATGATAGTATTGCGGCCTACATCAGCAGAGCCCAACAATCAGTGGATATTTCTATTTATAATTTCACTGATGATGCGGTTATCGCAAATGCAATCAATGCTCGATATGATGCAGGAGTTCAAGTGCGCGTTGTAGCTGATGGTACAACAGCACAGATGGGTTTGAGTTTGCTTAACCCAGCCATCCCAGTTGTTGAGAGAGTCAACACTTCAGGCACTGGAATTATGCACAATAAGTTTATCGTTATTGATCCAGATGATGTTGATAATGCATGGGTTTGGACAGGTTCAATGAACTGGACAGACAACAACTTATATAACGATTACAACAATATCATTGTATTTCAAGATCAAAGTATAGCGCGTGGCTATCGCTTGGAGTTTGAGGAAATGTGGGGCGGGAGTGGTCCGAATCCAGGTGTTGCCAGTGGTGTTTTTGGAGCGGCCAAATCAGCCAATACACCGACTGAATACGTACTTGGTCCCAACAATATTCGTGTTGAAAGTTATTTCTCTCCTACCGACAATGCCAATGGTGCCATCATCAAATCTATGCAAACCACAGACGCCAATTTGGACTATGCGGTACTTGCATTTACAAGGCAAGATATTGCTGATGCTATCATTGCAGAAGATGATTTGTTCTTGGTATTGGTGCGTGGTATTATAGAACAAACATCTGATCCTGCATCTGAGTTTGGCTATTTACAAACAGCTGGCCAAGATGTGAGATCTCATGAAGGAGTGTCGTATGATGTGCATCATAAGTATTTGATTGTGGATCATAGTAATTTGGATTCTGATCCTTTGGTCCTAACCGGTAGTCACAATTGGAGCTCTGCTGCGCAGACCACTAATGATGAGAATACAGTTATTGTCCATGATGCTCGTGTAGCCAACTTATATCTCCAAGAGTTTATGAATTTATGGGGAACTGAACCTGCTTCAGTAGACAATATCGAAGGTGCCAATGGAAATATTTATCCCAATCCTGCAGAGAGTCAATTGTGGATTTCTTTGCCAAAGGATGTTCAAAGTGCTGTTGTTTATGTATACAATCAATCGGGTCAATTGGTTGATGAATTCCTAGTTACCCAAGGTTTGAAGTCAATTCAATTGGATAGTTTAAGTAGTGGCGTTTATCACTTCCGAGTTGTAAGCGATAAGCACTCATGGAACAAGAAGATTTTAGTGCGATAACTTTATTTGTTGTCAGAAGTGAAAAAGGGGCTTTGCCCCTTTTTTAATGTTCTAAGAATAATACCAAACGGATTGTTACTTGTCTCAAGGTCAGTTGCACATCTTGCTCAATTTGTGATTGTGAAACATTGATGTGTTGCTTATGATTTAATCTCTGAATAGTTACTTAATTAAGTTGTGATGGTATTCGAAATTAATTCCACCTTTAATTCTTAATAATTATTTTTATTAGTCTTTTCTTGTCTTGACTTCGATTATAGTTTCGAAGTATGAAAGTTCATTTGATAGCAATTGGTGGAAGTGCCATGCACAATTTGGCGATTGCCCTGTGGGACAAAGGTTACACGGTTTCAGGAAGTGATGATGAGATTTTTGAACCGAGTAAATCTCGTTTGTCAAAAAAGGAATTGTTGCCATCTTCTTTGGGATGGGATGCCACAAGGATTCATGCAGATTTGGATGCTGTTATCGTTGGTATGCATGCCAGAGCAGATAATCCCGAACTCTTGAAGGCACAAGAATTGGGTCTTAAAATTTATTCTTATCCAGAATATATCTTTGAACAAACCAAAAATAAAAAGCGCATCGTGATTGGTGGTAGCCACGGCAAAACCACCATCACATCCATGTTGCTGCACGTTTTTAAGCAAAATGGAATAGCATGTGATTTCATGGTTGGAGCGCAATTGGCTGGATTTGATTGCATGGTCAAATTGACAGAGGACGCAGAGTATGTTATACTTGAGGGGGATGAATATTTGTCATCACCCATTGATTTAAGACCAAAATTTCATCTGTACAAACCACATATTGCCTTGATTAGTGGAATTGCATGGGACCATATCAATGTTTTCCCGACGTTTCAAAACTATATACATCAGTTTGATGTTTTTATAGATTGCATCGAGCCCGATGGCGCATTGATTTATGCCAATGAAGATCCCGAGGTGGTAAAGCTAGCACAAAAGCCAAGGCACAGAAACCTTCAAACTTTAGGCTATGGACCGCATCCCAATAAGGTTGAGAATGGTGTGACCTACTTACAAACACCGTTAGGTTGGCTACCAATAAGGGTTTTTGGTCATCACAATTTGCAAAACCTGAACGGGGCAATGGAGATTTGTCGGATGGTTGGAATTTCAGACGAAGGATTTTATTCAGCGATTGCAACTTTTGAAGGGGCGTCAAAACGCCTTGAAATTGTAGCGCGGAGAAGTCAAGGCATAGTTTTTAAAGATTTTGCACATTCACCATCTAAGCTTAAGGCCACAAGTTCAGCGGTAAAAAGACAGTTTCCTCAGCACCGCATTGTGGCTTGTATGGAGCTCCACACTTTTAGCAGTCTCAACCCTGCTTTTCTTGAGCAATATGCGCACAGCATGGATGAACCAGACGTTGCGATTGTCTATTTTAATCCGCATACCATTGCGCACAAACGTTTGGATCCCATTAGTGTGGATGATGTCAAAAGAGCATTTCAACGCGAAGATCTTATTGTCCTTACAGATGCAAGCTTAGTGGAAATGATTTTGATGGAG
>CANNHA010000068.1 GCA_947504275.1 Flavobacteriales bacterium | reverse complement strand
GAACCATAAGACATGATTCTACTGGCCAATCTGGAAATGGGCAATGTTTGCAACCAAACTTTACCTGGACCTCTCAACACCGCGTAAAACAATCCCTCTCCACCAAAAATGGAATTCTTGATTCCACCAATAAATTGAATGTCAAAATCCACATCTTGTGTGTAAGCCACGATACAGCCAGTATCCACGCGCAATATTTCACCAGGAGCCAATGTGCGTTCTATGATGTGTCCGCCAGCGTGACAAAAGGCCAATCCATCTCCTTCTAACTTTTGCATGATGAATCCTTCACCACCAAACAATCCTGTTCCCAACTTCTTTTGCCATTCAATTCCCACACTGACCCCTTTGGCTGCGCACAAGAATGAATCTTTTTGACAAATCACTTTGCCGCCCATTTGTTGCAAGTCCATGGGAATAATGCGGCCAGGATAAGGTGAAGCAAAAGCCACGCGCGCCTTGTTGTATCCCATGTGGGTAAAGGCCGTCATGAAAAGACTCTCACCCGTCAACATGCGCTTACCTGCGCTCATCAACTTCCCAAAGAATCCGTTGTTCTGTGTTGTACCATCGCCAAAGATGGTCTCCATCTGAATGCCATCGTCCATGTACATAAACGCTCCGGCCTCTGCCACAACGGTTTCTTGTGGATCCAGTTCAATCTCCACACATTGCATTTCCTCACCGTAGATGCGAAAGTCGATTTCGTGGTTTCTTCTCATGGTTGTATTTTATACCAATTCAATATCAAAGTTGACCAAGGACACAAATTGCGCAATGCGGGCATTGATGTCATCTTGGTTGATTTCCAACAAACGTTGTGGACCAAACTTCTCGCAAGTGAAAGAGGCCATGGCAGAGCCCACGATAATGGCGCGCTTCATGTTTTCAAAAGAATAGTTTTGGGTCTTGGCCAAGTAGCCAGCAAATCCGCCAGCAAAGGTATCACCGGCTCCTGTAGGGTCTACCACATCTTCCAAAGGAAGGGCTGGGGCAAAGAATACTTGGTTCTCATGGAACAACAATGCACCGTGCTCGCCTTTTTTGATGATCAAATATTTAGGACCCATGGCCAAGATCTTTTTAGCCGCTTTCACCAAGCTGTGCTCTTTGGACATTTGGCGGGCTTCTTCGTCATTGATAGACAACACATCCACGCGCTTGATCACGTCCATCAAATCGTCCCAAGCCACGTCCATCCAGAAGTTCATGGTGTCCATGACAACAAAAGCTGGGCGGGTGGGGAATTGATCCAAAACAGACGATTGCACAGCGGGCACCAAGTTGCCCAACAACAAAACAGGGGCGTTGGTGTAGGAGGCTGGAACTTTGGGGTCAAAAGAGGCCAATACGTTGAGGTCGGTCACCAATGTATCGCGGGTGTTCATATCAAAGTGGTACTTGCCGGACCAATAGAAAGATTTTTCGCCCATTTTGATTTCGAGCCCTTCTTGATTGATGCCGCGGTTTTTCATATCGGCAAGGAAATCGGAGGGAAAATCTTCACCTACCACGGACACCAGTCCAGATGCATCGACAAAGTGGGATGCGGTGAGGGTGATGTAGGTAGCTGCGCCACCGATGACATTTTCTTGTTTAGCAAAGGGGGTTTCGATGGAATCGAAAGCGACAGTACCTACAGCGACTAGTTTCATGATAAAAAAATTTTGACAAAGATATTGTGAAGTTGGCGGATTTGATTATTTTTGCCGTCCGATTCCGACCCAAACTCGGTGTTTTACCTTGGTAACGACAAGGAGCTGAAGAATAAGTTGAGTGGTTTTGACAGATGGGAAAGCCCATTTCTCAAAAAGGTAACACTCCTCAGTAGCTCAGCTGGTTAGAGCACATGACTGTTAATCATGGGGTCCCTGGTTCGAGCCCAGGCTGAGGAGCGGAAAAACCCTGTAAACACCAATGTTTATGGGGTTTTTTGTTGATAGCCTAATTTCTTGGGAATTGATGAAAATGAGGTTTTTTAGGCTGATTTTTGGGTAATACCTGCAAATTACATGCAAATGAAACCAGCATGTGTCTGTCATAATACATCAACATTATGGCAAGTATTAAATTGTCTTTGGATACCAGAAGGGCTATTCTTAATAATGAATACCCTTTAATTATATCTGTCTCACACAAAGGGAAAAACCTTTCTATACCTACAGGATGTTATTTACAAGAAAAGAGCTTTGATATTCATAAATGCACAGTAATAGGAAACAAAGTTCTCAATGAAAAAGCACAGAAAATACTTTCATACTATGCTAACAGAATGCAAGACTATGTCCTGAAACGTGCAGGAGACTTTACTGTACAAGAATTAATTTAAAGAAAGCCAAGAGTTTTGTTACTTCATCCATCTAAAATTGTAAATTATTTGAGTTATTTTTTAATATAACCATGAACAGATGAATTAATGTGATTATAGGAGAGGGAAAATAAGTAAATAATGAAGTTCTGTACTTAATGGAATGCTAAGAATTGGATAATAAAAAGTTAGTCTTTGATGCAACGGATGCTTTTGCCATAAATTTTTTTATTGGCCCCTCGATCAAAATGGGCGTTGTTATAATATAATCGTCGAAACCATGCATTATTGGTATCAAATTCCGAACTACTCCACCACAGACCACTATTGCCTAGACTATGAAAAACAGCATCGAAACCTATTTCCCCCCCGGGAAGCGCGGTAAAACCACTGCTATTTGACGCTCCTTCATTTGGATAATTCCAAGTTGAGATGGACTTTAACGCACCCCCTTCGTTCGATCCTCTACCCAAAACAGCTTGTTGTTGGACTTGAACGGACATACCTAAACTGCCTTCTAGGTACATCCACTCACAATCGGTCGGCACATGCCATCCCGATGGACATACCCCCCGGCTATCCACTGTGGTGTACCAATTGTACAACTTGCCATAAGTGGCATCGTTGACTGGATTATTGTTATATATGGCAAACGCTCCGCTGGTGATGTTTTGCCAAGTCGCAAATTCCAACACAGTTGGAATCAAGTCTCCATTTCGATATTGATCCGTGGCCAAGTTATCCGCAAACCAGCATTGACCACTTATTTCAACTAGTTCATAAGTGCGGCCGTCGTAGGTCAAAGATGTCTGTCCTCCACAACCTGTGACGCTTATAGCCTGCATAGCACAAGTTGCATTACCCGGCAGGACTTGGGCTCCAATATTCCCGTTCAATGTTCCTGAACAAGTACAATCATTATTAATCACATCATTGTAAGTAAAATTGTAGCCATCATCACAATTAGCTTCAAAGTACAAACATGAACCATCATCGCTTTCAGCATTCGAGAGGTAATTACATGCTGCATAATCAGTACATCCTTGAATTAGTTGAAATTCTGAATTAATTATACAGCGCACACTTAATCCTCCCTGTTTATTAGCGCTAACCCTTCCAATAGTGGAATAATTTTGGTAAAGTGTTCGATTCCAAGCCAAACCACCGCTTGTCCCCGTACTACTCCACCAAGCACCGCCATCGCCAATAAAGTTATAATTCCCAAAATAATAACGATCACCACCAGGAAGAGCAGTGAATTCACTGCTGTTGTTAGCCCCTGTATTTGGTAAATTCCATCCTGCAGTGGCTTTTAAGGCTCCGCCTTCATTGGTGCCTCTCCATCCAACAATCTCTTGATTGGACACCGACAAGCCCATAATACTCTCTAAGTACATCCACTCACAATCGGATGGAACGTGCCATCCGGTAGGACAAACCCCTCTGCTGTCCACTGTGGTGTACCAATTGTAAAGCTTGCCGTAAAAGGCGTCATTGGCCAAATCATTATTGTAAACCGCATATGCCCCAGCCGTTGTGCTCAGCCATTGCGTATTGGTCAATCCTGTTGGAATATTATCTCCGTTTGCATATTTATCCGTCGCCAAATTCTCTGCAAACCAACACTGGCCGCCTATCTCTACCAAGCTGTAATATCGATCATAGTAAAACAAGCTGTCCTGCCCTCCGCATCCTGTAACGGAAAAATACTGATTCTGACACGTTATATTTCCTGGCAACAGCACAGATCCGTAATTACTCAAGCTAACCGGATTCGCCGCACTCACACCAGGCACAATGCTCACTTGATCTCCGATAAACAAACTATCCCCCGTTACACTTACTCTCACATTCACCTCCTCAGCATACAACGCATACGGCACAGACATCATCTGCTGCGTACCCAAATCCACAACCCCATTGCCCGCATTCATCAATACGTGCAAGAACTTATTTCCAGTTCCCCATTGGATTCCGCCAAACGTTCCTGTTTCTGCCGTTCCTCCACCCACATTCAAACTCACCAAACCCTGCGCGTTGGTGATGGTGGTGTGCGTCTCTTCATAAACCACCGTTCCTGTGGCGCTATTGTCATGAATCTTAAACGTGATGGTCACCGCAGCATTGGCCATGGTGCTGCCGTCTGTGCTTCTCACTACGGCTTGGTAAGGAATGCTTTGAGGTGCTTGGGCAAATACGACGGCTGAAATGGCTAGGAACAGAAATGTGAAGAGTTGTTTCATATAACAAATATAAGAGAATGTTTTTATCTTTTTTGGAGAGACGATCGTGGACCAATCGATTTCTTACAACCCTTTCGGTTTGTTGCAGAAAAATATCCCCTACTACCTGAAGGGTCCTGATGCTTCGGGAGGAGGGGTGGCTCGGCTAAGCCGAGACGGGCCCAGACGAGCTTCGCTGTCTGGCTAGGGTGGTCACATAAAAGGCTTTATATGCACCTTATATGTTTCTTGCATCATGATGACTTTGATTCAATTTTTACAAAATGAAATGGATGAATCGAAAAGCACAAAAAGAGAAAAGAAAAGAACTCCGAAACAACGCTACGATTTCTGAAAAAAGATTTAAAAAATGAATGGGTTAAATAAAAAAGTTTCACTTGACATAGTGCTGGAAATTTCTGCACTCATTGAGGAAAGTAAACAACAGGTCGTAAGAACCGCCAATAGCACTTTAACACTTTTGTTTTGGCAAGTGGGCAAACGTATTAACGAAGAGGTTTTGAAAAATGAACGCGCTCAGTATGGAAAGCAAATAGTTGCAACCGTTTCAACACAAATAGAGATGAAATATGGTCGAAATTTCAATGAAAAGAATGTGAGGAGAATGATGAAATTCGCTAGTGAATTCTCTGATTTTGAAATTTTGCCACCACTGGCGGCAAAATTGAGTTGGTCTCATTTCATTGAGCTATTTCCACTAAAATCCATCGAATCAAAAATATATTATGCCCAAAATGCCATTGAAAACAATTGGGGCAAAAGAGAATTGAGAAATCAAATTGAACGCAAAGCATTTGAGCGAAATGAAATTGCCAATATGCAATTTTCAGAAAGCCAACCCTCTTTACTCAACACATTCAAAGATCCTTACCTCTTGGATTTTCTGCATCTCAAAAACACCTACTTAGAAAATGATTTGGAAAAGGCAATTCTCCGGGAATTAGAATCTTTTGTTTTGGAATTGGGTAATGGTTTTGCTTTTATGGAAAGGCAAAAACGAATGATTATCGACGGAGATGATTTCTACCTTGACCTCTTATTTTACAACCGAACGCTGAAAAGATTGGTGGCCATCGAATTGAAATTAGGGAAATTCGAACCTGGCCATAAAGGTCAAATGGAATTGTATTTAAAATGGCTCAATAAATACGAAAAACAAGCAGGTGAAAATGAACCCATTGGTTTAATTCTTTGCGCCGAAAGCAATAAAGAACAGGCAGAACTCCTTGAAATGCATAAAGATGGAATTATGGTTGCGGAATATTGGACTGTAATGCCTCCAAAAATAGAATTAGAAGCAAAGTTGCACCAGTTACTCATCGAGGCAAAAGAAAGAATTGAGCGCAATAAACTCAGTCTCGAATAGCCCAAACAGACTCGGCAATTGACTGCTTGGTTTACGCGTTTTATGTGTTGACGGAAGACTAAGATTCAGATTGTGGAGAATAGTTAAAACAAAGCAAGTAAAGAGTTAGTCCTTGACACAACGGATGCTAGAACCCGCATTTGATGGTTGACCATCTCTATTGAGCTGTGAATTTTGACTTTCCAAAACACGCACAATATTACCCGTGCTTGTCCAAAAAATCGCGTTAGTATTTAAACCTGAAAAAGAGCCTTGATATTCACGATAACCAGCTGGTCTGGCATTAAACCCGAGATTATTATTAAGTCCATTTTCGTAAATCCAACTAGAATTAGCCTTCAAAAGAGCTCCTTGATTTATTCCACGATACCCGAAATTTTCTAAATCCATTAAAGGCATATTTATACTCATTTCCAGATACATCCATTCACAATCTGAAGGTATATGCCATCCAGCAGGGCATAATCCTCTTGAATCAGTTACGGCAAAATAATTGTATAAGTTCCCATTTACATAACCATTATTTTGGTCATTACCATAAAATGAATAGGCACCTTCGTTTATTCCCGCCCAAGCAGGTCCGCTTAATCCTGAAATAATATTGGCTCCTGTTCTATATTTTGAAGTGGATAAATTTTCTGCAAACCAGCACTGTCCATTAATCTCTATTAAGGAATATTGAATATCATTGTACAACAAGCTCTCCTGTCCTCCACAACCTGTCACAGATATATACTCATCTTGACAAGTTAAAATTCCAGGCAATAACACAACTCCTAAATCCCCCTCTATTAAAGAGTCATTTGTAATTATGTTGCTCTGATTATTATTTGCTAAGCTTATTCCAGGTACTATTATAAAATCTCCATTTCCCTGAAACAAGGTATCTCCTATTAAGCTTACAGTTAACTTGATACTATTAGCTTTCTCCGCATACAACGCATAAGGCACACTCATCATCTGCTGCGTCCCTAAATCAACAACTCCA
Source organism: Flavobacteriales bacterium (assembly GCA_947504275.1). Taxonomy (GTDB): domain Bacteria; phylum Bacteroidota; class Bacteroidia; order Flavobacteriales_D; family Sanyastnellaceae; genus CAMCTV01. The sequence goes on along the minus strand of CANNHA010000068.1, from coordinate 6,700 downwards.
TTGCCTGCATTCATCAGCACATGCAAAAACTTGCTTCCTGTTCCCCATTGGATTCCGCTGAATGTACCTGTCACGGCCGTTCCTCCTCCCACGTTTAAACTCACCAATCCCTGCGCGTTGGTGGTGGTGGCGTGCGTCTCTTCATAGACCACTGTTCCCATGGCGTTATTATCGTGAATCTTAAAAGTGATATTGACAGGTGTATTGGCTAAGGTGCTGCCGTCTATATTACGGACAACGGCTTGGTAGGGGATGCTTTGGGGCGCTTGGGAAAATACAACTGCTGACATGGCAAGGAACAGAAAGATAAAGAGTTGTTTCATAGGTCAAATATAGCCCATTGCTTCTTCAAAACGAAGCATCGCTACCTCATCACCTCATTTCCTCTTATCTTCGAATCATGATCAACTGAAATACGCCCTCACCTCCCTCAGCGCCATTCATCTTCAATTACTATCTATTATTCGAGAAAATTACCTGCAAAAACCTTGATTACGCAAATATCATAGGTTAATAAAGGTGATAACCGATTTTCGAAGATCTGGAAAAAAGTCTTCTTTGATTCAAGCTTTTAGCCTTGAGCTACTAATCCTTCAAACAACGTATACTCATGCCAGCCCGCTTAGGAAATTGTGAACGAAACGTGATGGTGTCGTCAAACTTCAATGCATGGTACCAAGTAAAATTGGCGTCTAGTTCATAGGCCGTGGTGGTCCAAAAATAACCATAGCTCACAAGATGGTTATATGTGCCGTTAACCAATCTATAACCCCCTGGTAGCCCTGTAAAACCACTTGAATTGGTTGCTCCTGAGTTGGGAGCTGTCCAACCCGTAGTCGTCTTCATCTTAGCCCCAGCTTCAAATATTCCTCCTAAATAATTTTCCAAGACAAACCACTCAGGCTCAGATGGCACATGCCATCCCGTCGGACAAACACCTCTGCTGTCCGTCATTGCATACCAATTGTACAACTTGCCATAAGTGGTGTTATTGGCCGCTTGGTCTGAATAAATAGAGTACGCTCCCGTGGTTGTACTTTGCCATTGGGTATTGGTCAACCCTGTTGATATGGGGTTTCCGTTGCGGTATTTACTTACAGCCAAATTCTTCTGCATCCATTCTTGACCATTGATGACAATGCTTGGGTAAAAATTGCCGTCAACGTCTGTCACGCCATTTCCGATATAGTACAACCCATTGATGAGTGCATTACCCGCGCATTGGCACTGAGCGTTCACCACATCATTGAAAGTGTTGGCATTGCCATCATCACAAGCATTGCCCAAAATGAGACAACTGCCATTGTCTACTGTCGCAGATGGATTAAAATTACAGGCCAGGCTGTTGGTACATCCCGGTGTAGCATTGGCCGCACTCACCCCAGGCACAATGCTCACCTGATCTCCAATAAACAAACTATCGCCTGTTACACTCACTCTAACTGGCACTTCCTCCGCATACAACGCATAAGGCACTGACATCATCTGCTGGGTAGCCAAGTCAACAACACCATTGCCCGCATTCATCAGCACGTGCAAGAACTTATTGCCTCCGCCCCAATTGATACCGCTAAATGTTCCTGTCATTGCTGTGCCACCGCCCACGTTCAAATTCACCAAGCCCTGCGGGTTGGTGGTGGTGGCGTGCGTCTCTTCATAGACCACTGTTCCTGATGCACTTACATCATGTATTTTAAAAGTGATGGTGACAGCGGTATTGGCCATGGCACTGCCGTCTGTGTTGCGGAGAACGGCTTGGTAAGGAATGCGCTGTGGTGCTTGGGCCCATATCCCAAAGCTCAAAGCCCAAAACAATAAAATCAAAGGGTATTTCATGTATCAAATATAAAAAATTTCTGTTAATCAACTCAAAATAAGATTTTTATCTGAACACCCCCCTATATGAATCAAAGATTAATCAAATCAATGGCCAATGATTTTTATTGCTTTCCTTCGTTTTTCTATCTTCGAAACATGATCAACTGGAACTTCCCCAACCCGCCCGCGGCACCCTTCATCGCATCCATCTTCAATTACTATCTCTCCGAGAACTTGGAAGGTTATGAAGAATACGATATGCTGACGCTGGATTTGGTAAAAAACATGCCTGGCTATCTGGGTTACGAAAGCATGAAGCACAATGGCCGGGGTACTTTTATCAGCTATTGGAAAGACATGGAATCCGTGCAGATCTGGGCCGCACACCCCGTTCACATTGAGGCTAAAAAACTAGGCCTGACTTGGTACAAATACTACCACAGCATGATTGCGGAGGTGGGGAGGTTTCATAGCCATACCATTCAAGATTAATTCAGAACATGTCGCATACGCTGTATCTTGCACTCAACAAATCAATCCTCATGAAATTAACCGCTCCGTTTCTGTTTCTAGCTCTGTTTCACCCTTTCCTTTCGTTCTCGCAATCTCCCGCTGCCATTCCTTATCAAGCAGTGGTGCGCAATACCGACGGTTCTGCAATGGCCAATGCATCACTCAATATCACCTTGATAATTCACGATGTAGCGGCCAATGGGTCTGTGGTGTATGAGGAATCTCACGCTACTTCTTCCAATGCACAAGGGTTAATCAACATCAACGTTGGAGCAGGAACCACATCCATTGGCTCTTTCAACACCATTGATTGGGGTAACGGTGCCAAATTTCTTCACGTGCAGATGGATGCGGGAAATGGTCCAATTGACCTTGGAACTCAACAACTAATGTCCGTTCCCTATGCATTGCATACCAATGATACATACATGCGTGTAAGCGCAACTGGGGACTCGTTGTTCATTGGCAATACTGTTACCATAGTCCCAGGACTCAGCGCGGCTAACCCACCAGCCGTTGAAAGCATATTTGACGTGGATGGAAATGCATATACTTCTGTAATCATTGGTGAACAAGAGTGGCTCGCTCAAAACCTAAAAACATCCAGATATTGCAATGGTGACCCTCTAGTTACCAATCTCATATCCATTTCCTGGCAATCTTCATCCGTTGGGTCTTGGGCCCATTACAATGATGATCCTTCAATGGATGAAACATTTGGCAAGTTGTACAACTTTTATGCAGTGACCGATACCCGTGGGGTTTGTCCATGTGGTTGGCACGTGCCTACCACTATTGAGTGGAACACATTGTTCGATTTTCTTGGTGGGCCTCCCGTGTCAGGTGGACTCTTAAAATCTACTACCAATTGGAATGCGCCCAATACTGGGGCCACTAATGCAACTGGATTCAGCGGCCAAGGTGGCGGATACCGCTTAAGCAATGGAAACTACAGTCAGCAAAATGTATATGGGTACTTCTGGACAAAAAACGTCTTTGGATCTGATGGGGTATATCGGAGATTGAGTTTCGATAGTGCGGGCGTTCAAAGTTTATACTACTCCAAAAGAGGCGGATTGAGCGTCCGTTGTATCAAAGACTAATATTGAAAAATTAAAAAAACCAATCTTATTCTATTTCTCGCTCTCTTCTTTTTTCTCGCTTGCATTTCTTATTCCCTCCCCTCTCTGCTCTTCCTTATCAAGCCGTTGTGGAAAAAACAACTTAGATGAGCGTGGTTTGTGAAACGGATAAAACCTGTTGTGTTTTACATGGCTTTCAATGCGGCAATCTTTTCATTCAACAATCCACTAAACCGATGACTGCTCTTGTAATTCATATGATGTCCGTCATTAAATGTCAATTGCTCATTCAACTCCTTGGGACTCCAAAATGTGATTCCTTCTTGCGCAGCAATTTCATTCATCTCTGATTCAAAACTGGGCCAAAAAGCTTGCTCCATTTCAAAAAAATCTGGATGAACAGGAAGTCGAACCATCATCACCTTCCCATATCCTTTCATTTCTTGCAACATCTTCCTCAATTCCTTCTTGCGATAATCTGACGGTCGATTGGAAACAAACACCTCCGCCTTGTATCCTTTTAACTTATTGGCCCTGCGTTTTTCCGCACGTGTTGCATCATACTCCCTATTCACTTCCAACCAACCATTGCTGTGCAAAAACATCCCTGACGTGGGGCGGTAATGCTCCCTGATGATGTTGCCCCAGCCATAGGCATATTGCTCAATCATAAACTCCCAATTGGGATCTGCGATGGTGGTGGTAGTGGCAAGAAACTTGCTTTCTTCCACCATTCCCTCCCGACCCGTTTGCGGATCAAACGGACTAGACAACGACCAAGGGTCAACGCAAAAAACAAATACTTGATCCCGCGCCTCCTCATTTAGTTGTTTTTTAATATAACGGTGATACACTTCTCCATAAGGAGATGTATTCAGCGCAAAAGCGGCGTTAAACAAACCCAAATGGGCTTTTAAATCATCCGGTGAAATGGCTTGCGCAGCGCGCGAATTGCCCAAAATCATCCCTGTATTATTGCTGGGGGTAAATCGCAAATAATTGGTATCTGTATTTCCATTCATGTGATAGCCCGCGATCACATGCGTGATGAATGCAAATGCGCCAAAAAACAATAGCTTATGTAAGAACCCTTTCATCAGAATTGAAAATAAATGAATTGATTGGCAGGATAAACAGCCATAAAAAACACCAAGAAATAAACCAACACATAAGCACTATACCGATAAGTGGGTCGCCAATGCTGTACATCCAAACCGTGCACCCTACTGCGTTGAATCCACTCCAACACAAAGAAAAACACAATCATCAACCACAGTTTTTTATCCACCACAATTTGAGAGCCTCCATGAAAATCAAACAACATTCGATGCAATTGCGCCCAAGCTTGGTTCATGTTTTCAGCCCTAAAAAACACCCAAATACAGGTTGTGATCAAAAATGTCAACGGAATCAAAACCGCTGATTGGGCTCTCTTGCTCCATGACATTGACTTCTCTAAGAGAATAAAGCCCGCATTGACCAATCCCCACACAATGAATGTCCACTGTGCGCCATGCCAAAATCCACTCAAGACAAAAACAATCAAAATGTTTCTGGACTGCTTCCAGGCCGATACTCTATTTCCTCCCAATGGGATGTACACATAATCCCGAAACCAAGAGGAAAGACTGGTGTGCCAGCGGCTCCAAAACTCAGTAATGCTCTTTGAAAAATAGGGAAATTGAAAATTTGAAATCAATCGAATGCCCATCAGTTGTGAACTTCCTCTGGCAATATCAGAATACCCTGAAAAATCGCCATAGATCTGGATGGAAAACAATATGGCCGCATACCACAAATCCAGCGTAGAGGCGCCTTCAATATTCAAATAAGTAGTATTGACAATCATCGCACATGAATCCGCAATAACAACTTTTTTGAACAAGCCCCACAAGATCATCCGCAACCCATCACTCGCCAATGTTGCATCAAAAGAAAATGGCTTATTCAACTGCTGAAGCAAATTCCCGGGACGTTCAATGGGACCAGCAACCAATTGCGGAAAATACATGACATACAAAGAGTAAGTCAAAAAGTTGCGCTCCGCCGCCTGCCTTTTGTAATACACCTCGAAAACATAACTCAAACTTTGAAAGGTGTGAAAAGAAAGGCCTATCGGAAGCGCCCAAGACAAAATACCGATGGACCATTCTCCGCCAAAATACTCAGACAAAACGCGAATATTCTCTGAGAAAAAATTGTAGTACTTAAAGACAAACAAAATGGCACAAGTCACCACCACGCTTACCCATAAAATCACCTTTCGCTTTCTTTCGCTTTCTTGTCGCTCCAAAGCAATTCCCGCCCAATAATCTACAGCTATGGTTAGTCCCAAAATCAAAATGTACTTGGGAATAAAAAACATGTAGAAGTAACAGCTGACCAAAAGCAAAAACAACTGCTGCCATTTTGTTTTGTCTTTCAATACAAACCAAAAGACAACCCAAACCGAAACAAGAAATACAAGGTAATTGAAGCTATTGAATAACATCGGTTAGGCTTTGAAGACAAATATAAGCAAATAGAACCATCTCCTTTTGGCTGATTACATGGTGGAAAGGTGTTTAACCGACGCCATTATTATTTCTTATTCACCATTCAACTTTTCAAAAAAATGGCGGCGCTGCTCAGCGTTTAAACAATCCGCTAAACGATAGTAGGTTACAATAAGGTAAAAATCAGAACTCCTTTTTTGTACCTGACATGTCAAAGAATTCTTTTATTGCGCTAGCAACAATGTGAACGTCTTCATCAGACAATTCAAAAAACATGGGAAGACGCAATAAACAATCTGTGTAATGGTCAGCATGCGGTAAATACACATCGTCATTTTTCGATAAATGAAATTGACTTCTGTGCAGGCTTTGGTAATGAAATACCGCTATTATACCATTCATCTTTAAAAAAGATATCAAAGCCGTTCTTTGTTCTAGGCTATTACACACTGCATAAAACATGTGTGCGTTATTGCTTGCGAAGTTAGGTATGGACGGTAATTTCAGAAATCCACCCTCTTGTAAAGGAAGTAGAAGACGGTAATACAAATTCCAAATCTCTTTACGTCGATTCTGAATGTGATTAATGCTCTCTAATTGGGCATATAAAAACGCAGCTATTATGTCAGATGGTAGAAAAGAGCTGCCTATATCTACCCAGCCATATTTATCTACTTGCCCCCTGAAAAACTGAGATCTATTTGTGCCTTTTTCCCATATGATCTCTGCTCTTTCAATAAAAGAAACATCGTTGATGACCAACATTCCGCCTTCTCCGCTGATGATGTTTTT
>CANNHA010000067.1 GCA_947504275.1 Flavobacteriales bacterium | reverse complement strand
ATAGCCAGTTGTCAATTCACAAAGGCCATCAACAGAAATTCCATAATCACCATACCCATCGCCATCTGCATCGATGTATGCGGCAATCCAAAGTCCGTCATTGAGAACACCGTCGCAGTTTTCGTCAACGTTGTTACAAATCTCATTGGCCACGGGTGAAATGGAGGCATCATTGTCATTGCAATCACCACCGATGGTGGCGTATCCAGAAAGGAAAGTACAACTTTCGGTAGAACTTCCTGTTCCAATGCCATCTCCATCGTTATCGACGTACCAAGTGAATAGGGGAAGGTCTTCGTCGATTTGTGCGTCGCAGTCATCATCCAAAATGTTGCAAATCTCAGTAGCTCCAGGGAAAATAGTGTTATTGGCATCATCACAATCTCCATCAGAGGTCACATAACCAGCGCCGGGGTTGCTGCAGAGGTTGGTGGCAATTCCAGTTCCGTATCCATCACCATCCAAGTCGTTGTAATAATTAACAAAGTTCAAACCATTGTCCACATTGCCATCGCAGTCATCGTCGAAGTTGTTGCAGGTCTCGGAAGATACACTATTCAATGAAGCGTCATTGTCATTGCAATCGGTGTTGTTGGTTACAGTTCCCGCAGGCTGAATGCACGCGGATTGCGGCGCATTGACATCACCAAAACCATCACCATCTGCATCAGCGTAGAAGGTCAGCAAAGGATTCACCGTCACATCCACAGAAGCAGTACATGTCTGTGCACCTTGTGTAACGGTGCAGCTGTAGGTGGTGCTGGCAGTTGGAGAAACCGTGTTGGTTGATGTGGTTGCTCCATTGCTCCAATTGAAAGATTGGGCGGTGTAAAGTTGTTGGATTTCGATAGGCGTAAGGGCACGATTCCAAAATCCTATTTCATCAGCTGAGCCGTTAAAGAATTCGGCCACAGAAACGGATTGAGCCCATCTACCAAATTCTAATGGTTCATTATACGCATTAAAGCTGCCCAATGTTGGAACTGAACTTTGTAAAATACCATTGTAATATATTTTTACATAATTGTTATTACTGAATACTGCAGTTATAAAAATCCATTGATCAGCTACGTAAAAGCTTGGAGCAATCTCAGCCAATTGGCTATTCTCACCTGTACCAAATTGCGCCCAAATATTACCTGACAATCTTAAATTAACTCTGTAACCAATTGCCTCATTATACGGCATTCTATCTATTAGATTCATACCAAATACTTGACTTGGCTTAACCCACATCGACATAGATATTTCATCAACTAAATCAAAAGGTGATGAATTTGAAACTGACAAATAATCTGAAATGCCGTTAAAGTTATATGCTCCATTTGGATTTCCGAATCGATCGGGAGATAAAATGGCGCCATTTACTATCCAATCATTACCATTCCCACTCTCATCATTCGCATTACCGTTAAAAGGATAGTAGGCCACCAATCCATTTTGCAAATTCATTGGCAACTCAGTCAAAGCGCCAACACCGCCCGTTGTATTCATGGACAACGTTACGGATTCACCGGCACACAAAGTGGTGGTTGGGGCGGTGATGTTGCAGGTGAGCAAAGGTTCAACGGTCAGGTATAAAGTCACGGTTGAATCACAGCCGTTGATTCCTGTAAATACCTCATCATATACGCCCGATGTTGTTAAGGTTTGAGTTCCCAAGTTGTAGCTTTCTCCTTCGATGATGGTAGCAGTCAATTCACTCGAGGATAGTGGGTTTACTTCAATTTCCAAAGTCGATGTGCACGTTTGGCTGCCACTTTGAACGGTACAACTGTATAAGGTTGTTGCATCAGGAGAAACATTGATGGTGTCTTGGGTTTCATTGGTGGACCACAATATTGTCTTTGTTCCTGCTGATGAATACAGATAGGTCAACTCTTCTTGGGTTAGCGCGCGACTCCAAAATTGAAAGTCGTCCAAATCCCCACTGAATCCATTGGCTGCATTCAAATCTAGGCCCCATGATCCGCTGCCATTATTGGAGGTCAAAGTAGTGTTTTCGGGGTAGTTGCTGCTTCCCACTTCAACACCATCCACTAGCAGATAAAACCAAGTGCCCACTCGCTTTGCGGTAATGTAGTGCCATTCTGTGTCAGGAGCAGGCACATTAGATGAAGCAGATCCGGAACCTGTAAAAAATGACCAAGGAGCCGGCATGCCGGGACGCAGTTGTATGTTTAATCCACCATCATTCATGGATCCGGTTGAAAACAAAGTTTGGGAAGCGGTATTCACGCCATCCCATTTCATCCAAAAGCAAATGGTGTAATCTTGATTCAAATTCCAAGCTCCAGTATTGATCGTTGCTCCTTGATTGCCATTGACAGAAAGCGTTCTATTATTGATTCCAAAACGATCCATCCCATAGTTCAATGCTCCAACATTGTTGGCGTTGACGGCAGTGTTTCTGTAGTTATTCAAATTACCATTAACCGCATAATAGTCGTTCCATCCTGTTTGAAGACCTGTAGGGAGGTCAAAATAGAGGGCTCCACCACCCGTTGTATTCAAGTATAACTCATTGGCCTCGCCCTGGCACATGGTATTTTGCAGAGCTGTTACATTACAAGTCAACATGGGAATACAAGAACCATTATCTTGGTTGGCGTTGGCGTTGTAATTGAAAGCTGTGGGATCGGTGCAGCCCAGCACATTGAACAACTGCTGAAAACCTTGGGTGAAGGTCAATGTACTCGAAGGCAAGGTCGCGGTGAAGCTCTCCCCCATCGACCAGCTGTATTGATTCCCATTGGACATGGTGCCCACATTTCCCGATGACATCCAAACGGATGGTGTGATTTGTTGGGCAAGAAGGGATGAGGAGAATAGAATGAGAAACAGAAACAGAATGGGAATGAGGAGAACGGGATGAAGGGATGAGGGGATGAAGGGAAATTTGGTTTTCATAATATCAGGGGTTGTATTTTGAGTCTAGCTATAACTGTGATTTGAAAATTTATTTTTTACTATTTGAAAAATCTGCTTTGAGTTTTTTCCATTGCTCATGGTAACTCAGAGTCGGGTCATAAAGCGGTTGGATAAACTGCGGATAGCTTGAACCTTGATTGCATCCGGATCGCATATGAAAAATCGGATTCTCGTATTTTCTGTTTTCCAGTTTAGCGAAATTCCGGCGTCTGAATGCAAGTGCACTCCATAAATCCCACTCCGCATTTGAAAGACTGCAACCCAAGAAATAAAGCTCATTCACTATGAATGGTTCTATCCATGAAAAAGGATCATTAAGAATTTTTGATTTCAAAGACGGAGCACTTTCATTCCTTTTCATCAAACCAACTTCTCTTTGCTTTAAATGTGAAAACAAGTGAGCAATTACAGACGTTTGAATGCAATATCGATGGGTACCTAAAACCATACTTTCAATAGATTTCGATACCCCATGCGGAAACCAAAATCTAATTGTACACGCAAACTTATTTTTTAGTTGATAATACTCGCAATTGTTGCGAAACTCCCGATTATTATTGAGGACTTCTTTCGGTCTCTTAAAATGTATAAAATCACTCCACTTTAAGTTGAATGGAGGATTGAAATTCAAGCAAATAATATCTGTTACAGTTTTGTTTGTTAAAATCCAATCAAAGGAATCAACACAAATGGCATCTGTTTTTAGAGACATTTCCAGCTTCATTTTTTTCAAAATCTTTTCCTCCCATTCATAAGCATATAGCTCTTCCTCGGAAAAATTTGAAATGTCACGAATTTTTTCTTCCATTGCCAATGATCATGGAATATCTCGATTCATGGTGATTAGATAAAAATGCTCGAGGAAATTATTCCAACTAGACAGATAAGAATGTGCTCCGTATACGTGGGCATTTAACCCTGCCCCGACTACAATAGTTTTCATTTAATCAGAGCTTTAATTAATAGGATAATATACAATAACCATTTTCACCATTGAAACCAGTGTTATTGCCAGGGACATTTCCATAAGTACCACATCCACAATTGCCGCAACTCGTGCCACCACCACCCTGCGCTCCGCAGTATGGAAAATTGGTTATATATCCAACCGGAATATATGATCTTGAAGTGACAGAGTAATTTTGAAAATAATCGCAATTGATAACAGCTCCATTGACTATGTATGTATTGGAGCATTGCCAATTACAATTATATAATGATACCCCACCACTACCACCTTCTGTAGAGAGAATATTATCAAACGATGATATTCCCCCTGGTTGTCCATTATTATATGCTAGCCCTCCAACCCCGCCATTGCCAATTGTAATTTGATAAACTTGTCCTGGAATAGTTGTAACAACTTGTTTCACATAACCTCCTGATCCACCGGCTCCTCCTTCAGATCTAAATGCTGGATATGGCGCGGCATTACAACCGCCACCGCCGCCTCCGCCGCCCCAAAGTTCTACCTGAATATTGGTTACACCTGGTGGGCAGGTCCAAGTGGAATTTTGGCTTATCCCAATCCTTATTCCGCTGTTCGAAGATTGTGAATTTAATGAAGTTCCACTCTGCGCCGCATACATCGCAAACGGCACGCTCATCATCTGCTGCGTCCCCATATCAACAAACCCATTGCCATCATTGGCTTCCACTTGGATAAACTTGCTGGTGTTGGACCAAACAATCCCAGCAAAGGTTCCTTGAGTAGGCGTGCCTGTGCCGAATTGGGTGTTGATCAAACCATAAGCGTTGGTGGTGAGCGATTGCGTCTCTTGGTATTCCACAGGACCTGTGGTTGTGTTTTGATGCAACGTAAATCGCACCGTCACATTGGCGTTAACCAACGCCGCACCATCATTGCCTCGGATCATCGCTTGGTAGGGGATGCCTTGGGGGACTTGGGCGATAAGGGATGAGGAGACGAGGAATGAGGTGATGAAGAGTAATGCGGCGAGCGCTAATCGATTCGACATAAAGGAAGTGTTGGTTTTCATATTTCAATTACTATAGATCAATAAACAATTTTTAAATCACCGGTTGCCGTCCGATACATCTCCCCAGCCACCAATCCACCCGCCAATGCAGCCGCGTTGTTGGCATAAACGGGAAGTCCCGCGTTTTTAACCTTGTTGGCTTCATTAGCGGAATTGGCTTTTAATGCAAAAGGAACGGACATCATCTGCTGTGTGCCCATCTCCACAAAACCACTTCCGGTGTTGGCTTCAACTTGAATGAACTTGGTAGTGTTGCTCCAGTTGATGTTGGCAAAGGTGCCTTGGGTGGCTGTGCCAGAACCAAAGTGGGTATTGACCAATCCAAAAGTATTGGTGGTGAGGTTGTGGGTCTCTTGGTATTCAACCGTTCCATCAATGGCGTCTTGGCGCAACGAGAAACGCACGGTTACTGGGGTATTCATCAAGGCCGCACCGATGTTGTCTCGGATCATAGCTTGATAAGGAATGCCTTGCGGCACGCTCTGGGCTGGGGTTCCTGTTGTTCCTCCATTTCCACCGCCACCACCGCTTGTTGTCCCATTGTACAACGCGGTGATTTCTTCTTGGGTGAGGGCGCGGTTGTAAATGGCGATGTCGTCGAGTTGGCCGTTGAAATACTCACCCTGAATATGATTATCATCCCCATTGAATCCAAAACTAATTTTACTTGTTGGAATATTTTGCCCGGGATTGGTAAATTGATCGCTAATAAACACACCATTTACAAATAGTTTTACCTGATTAGAAAATGTTTTGGTAACTGCAATATGAGACCATTCATTAATGTTCAAAGAATAATTGAATGCAACATCATTGCCCCCTTGGGTGTAATAAATATTATTGCTTCTGCAGAAAATTGCTGATGTTCCATTTCCAACTGAGATTGAACCAATACAAATGATTGCGCTTGCATCTACAGTGCTTAATAGAGAGGGATTTAACCAAATTGAATATGATATTTCTACATTGCCTGTTGGGTGATTAGATTGATTTACACTTATCGAATTTGGGTTACCCGCAAAATTATAAGCACTATTTGCACTGCCATTCCGATCAGCACTCAACGTCGTTCCATTCACCGTTCCATGATTCCCATTCCCACTTTCATCATTGGCATTGCCGTTAAAAGGCCAATAGCCTACGAGGCCGTTGGATGGAATGTAGGAAGGAAGGGTTGGGGTTTCCAATTCATCGCAAACCCCATCATTGTCTGCATCGTTGATGCAAGTTCCGGCGCAATTCAAATACGTTTGAGCAGGGTAAGTGCAGGAGCCATCGTCTTGGGTGGCGGAGGCGTTGTAGTTGCAGGCGGTGCTGTTGGTGCAGCCAGAGATGGCGGTTGTCCCATTGTACAACGCGGTGATTTCTTCTTGGGTAAGGGCGCGGTTGTAGATGGCGATGTCGTCGAGTTGGCCGTTGAAAAAATAGCAGCCCGTCCAACAATCGTTTCCTGGGGGTTGAAAAAATCCAATAAAAAGATCTGTTTCGTTGACAATATTACCGCTTTCATCTAATATACCCACATAGTCACAAAAAATACCATCCATATATGCGAGTTGGTTGTTATCTCTATCGAATGTAACAACGTAGTGATGCCATTGATTCTCGGTTGTGTTAAAATTACATCCTGGTGATTGTGATGCTGAATTTTCATCAATTAATTGTCCATATAGTGCATTGTTTTGTAAAAATATTGAATAGCCATTTCCTAGCGAGTAGCTTCTTTTACCAATCAAACATGCATTGGTTAAATTCTCAGATCGGAAGAAAATGGAAATGCTGAAATCTGATGTGCCGACATTAAGTATTTCGTCGCTCGCAATAATTATATTGTCGTTAACCCCATCAAAACTATACGCACTATTCGTATTGCCATTTCTATCCGCAGTCAACGTCGCGCCATTCACCGTCCCATGATTCCCATTCCCACTCTCATCATTCGCATTTCCATTGAAAGGCCAGTAGCCCACGAGACCGTTGGAAGGCAGGTAGGAGGGAAGGGTAGGAGTTTCCAATTCATCACACGTTCCATCATTGTCCGCATCATTGATGCAAGTGCCAGCGCAGTTCAAATACGTTTGAGCAGGATAGGTGCAGGATCCATCGTCTTGTGTGGCAGCAGCGTTGTAGTTGCAGGCGGCGGTGTTGGTGCAGCCGGAGATGGCGGTTGTTCCATTGTACAACGCGGTGATTTCTTCTTGGGTGAGGGCGCGGTTATAAATGGCGATGTCGTCTAGATAACCATATGATTGAGCATAATTACCATTCCACATAGAGGCACCAATTCTATAAACGGGACTTTCTCTATAATTTAAGTCATTATTATACAATGTGGAGCATAACAATGTACCATTGATGTACATTGAAATTGTTCCCTGTGAATAAATGCAAGAATACATTTTCCAATTGTTGATTTCGATCGAATTTCCTTGACATCCATAATCTCCGCTAGGAAAATGTCTCATTGAGCCGTATGCAATATTTTCATTGTATTGATTAAGAAAACTAAAAATCAAATCATTTTCACCATTATTCGTATTTCCAGCGAAACTATTGTAATCAGAAAAGATAATTAACTGATTTGTTCCATCATTTAAAAACCAAGCATTGACGCTCCAAGAAGTATTTGGAAATCCTATTTCTGCTCCATTGTTTAAATTTTCACCTATTAAAATATGTTGATTATTGGCTTGAAAACCATACGCACTATTCGCATTCCCATTTCTATCCGCCGTCAACGTTGCGCCATTCACCGTTCCATGATTTCCATTCCCACTCTCATCATTGGCGTTGCCGTTGAAAGGCCAGTAGCCTACCAAGCCGTTGGCGGGGACGTAGGCGGGAACTTGAGCGAGAAGGGATGAGGTGATGAGGAGATGAAGGAAAAAAGTACCGATAGCTAAGCGATTCGCTATGAGGGAAGTTTTGGTTTTCATATTTCAAATACTCTTTAAATCAATAAACAATTTTCAAATCACCGGTTGCCGTCCGATACATATCCCCAGCCACCAATCCACCCGCAAGTGCCTCGGCGTTGTTGGCGAAAACAGGAAGTCCGGCGTTTTTGACTTTGTTGGACTCGTTGGCTTTTAATGCAAAAGGAACCGACATCATCTGCTGGGTGCCCATCTCCACAAAACCACCTCCGGTGTTGGCTTCTACTTGGATGAACTTGGTGGTGTTGCTCCAGTTGATTCCTGCAAAGGTGCCTTGGGTGGCGGTGCCTGAGCCGAAGTGCGTGTTGATTAATCCAAAGGCATTGGTGGTCAGGTTGTGGGTCTCTTGGTATTCCAACGCTCCATCAATGGCGTCTTGGCGCAACGAGAAGCGCACGGTGACTGGGGTATTCATCAGTGCCGCGCCGTTGTTGTCTCTGATCATGGCTTGGTAGGGGATGCCTTGGGGTACGCTTTGGGCGGGTGTTCCGGCTGTCCCTCCGTTTCCACCGCCACCACTGGTTGTCCCAGTGTACAACGCGGTGATTTCTTCTTGGGTGAGTGCGCGGTTATAAATGGCGATGTCGTCCAAGTCACCAAATAATTTTGTAGGAACCGAAGAGCTAGACCCTGTAGAACCAAAATAGATTAGAGGAGAAGGCTGATTAATATTAGAATTGGAAATAGTAAAAGCCAATTGACCGTTTAGGAAATATTGAAATCCATTTGAATTCTTTATTAATCCAAATTGATTCCAATTATTAGCATTTGTTATCTCTACCATAGTTTGATACCAACTAACGCAAGATGATAAACCAACCAGAAAATTCCCCTGTTCCTGATTCCAAGCTGTTTGAACACCTTTTCCTATGCCAAATCCATTGCAACCGTTAACAGGGTCGTCAGTACCGATATGAACTAAATATCCCCCATTTAAAGAGTTTAGGTTTACATTTCCAATTATCGAAAAGTCGTTGATTGTTCCTAGGTTATGGTTTATTTCAATATAGGAATTCCCATCAAAACCATACGCACTATTCGTATTGCCATTTCTATCCGCAGTCAACGTCGCGCCATTCACGGTCCCATGATTTCCATTCCCACTCTCATCATTGGCGTTACCGTTGAAAGGCCAATAACCCACAAGACCGTTGGAAGGCAGGTAGGAGGGAAGGGTAGGGTTTTCCAATTCATCACAAGTGCCATCATTGTCGGCATCGTTGATGCAAGTTCCGGCGCAGTTCAAATATGTTTGAGCAGGGTAGGTGCAAGATCCATCATCCTGGGTGGCAGAGGAGTTGTAGTTGCAGGCGGTGTTGTTGGTGCAGCCGGAGATGGCGGTTGTCCCATTGTACAACGCGGTGATTTCCGCTGGGGTGAGGGCGCGGTTGTAGATGGCGATGTCGTCGAGTGTGCAATTGGAAAAGTACTCATCATTTCTTTTCCCAAAATTTACACCAAACATGCTCCCAGTGTTGAATTCTGAATATTGATCTCCCTGAATGCAATTATTGGGATTTGTACTAATGAATTGCCCATCAGCATAAAATGCTAATCCCCCATATCCTCCGCTGGAATAGGTTACAGCGACTTGATGCCAGTTGCCATCATTTAATAAATAGGGGTGTCTTACTTGACTACAATTTGTAATTATTCCACAACCAGAATAAGCGCAATCAGCTAATGCACTTGTGGCGTTAAAGTGAAATCCTTGATTGCAACCAGATTGAAACAATTCAGCACCTTGACTGATAATTACGCCTCCATTCTGCCCTGGATTTATTTTCACCCAAGCGACAAAACTTCTAGAATTATTGCCGTTTATAACTGGTATATTACCAATGGATATAAAATCATTGACGCCGTCAAACGAATATGATTGATTTGAAATATTATTGATATCACTGGTCAAAGTCGCACCATTCACCGTTCCATGATTCCCATTCCCACTCTCATCATTGGCGTTGCCATTAAAGGGCCAATAGCCAACGAGACCGTTGGTGGGGACGTAATTGGGGATCTGGGAATGAAGTGATGAGGAGACGAGGAATGAGGTGATGAGGAGAAGAAGGAATGAAGTAGCGAGAGTTAAGCGATTCGCTATGAAGAGATGAATAGATGAAGAGATGAGGGAGCGATAGCGATTCTTAGCTACGAAGCGATTGGCTATGATGGAATGAAAGGATGAGGTAATGAAGTTCCTCTCAATTGTTGCAATTTTGGGTAATTGCAAAGTGCATACCTCACCCAAACAGGTGTTTACTTTTTCTTTGGCCATTATGATTTGTATAGGTCTTGGAATATTTTTATTTTTTTCCAAGGTAAAGATAAGTCATCAGATGTTTTGTTATAACATTATTCAAGTAGCATTTCCATTTTTATGCTATACGCGTATATGCTTTTATCGTTGAGACAATGTCCTCATCAACTCATGATGAATGTAAAAATTTCCGCGCCCCAGCTTTCTTTTTTCTAATAGTCCATCTTCCGCCATTTTGTTCAAATAACTGGATGCGGTTAATCTGGAAACACCCAAATCTTTGGCGAGAAACTCAATTTTAGTATAAGGATGCTTGAACAAGTGATTCAGTAAATCTTGGCTGTAAAACTTATAATGGTTTCGTAAAAAGTGTTTGTTCCTGTGCATCAATTCTTTGATTGCCCTGACCAAGAAAATGGTTTCTTTAGCAGTTTCCTCAACTCCTTTGACAAGAAATAAAATCCAATTTTCCCATTCTTGATGATCTCTAACATCTTGTAAATGCTGATAGTACATCCTTTTGTTCCGAATGATATAACTGCTCAAATAAAGAATGGGTAAATCTTGTAACCCCTCCAATACCAGATATAAAATATTGATGATACGCCCCGTTCGCCCATTGCCGTCGTAAAATGGATGTATGCTCTCAAACTGAAAATGAATCAACGCCATCTTAATCAATGCATCACATTCGTGAATGGATGGATCATTGATGTACTTTTCTAAATTGGACATCAATCGCACTATATCTTCGGGGTGTTGGGGGGGGGTGTAGACAACCTTGCCTGTACGGTGATTTCTTAAATCAGTACCCGGCAATTTTCTGAGCCCGGCTTTGTTTTCTTCCACCAACTCTTGAATTTGAAGAATTGAGCTCGTCGTTAAGACACCTTTCTTCTTGACCGACTCATATCCTTTTTTCAAAGCAAAAATATAGTTTTGAACTTCCTTGGCCGATATGGCATAAATCTTTTCTTCTTCCAAAGATTGTCTATAGAGGTCGTCGTGAGTAGTGATGATATTCTCAATAGCCGAGCTATCTTTTGCCTCTTGTAAACTTAAGGTGTTGATCAAAATGGCTTGGTTAGGAATGGAATCAGCAATCCCTTTCAATTCCGCCAAAGCAGCGTGCGCCGAGGGTAGGGCTTTCAATATCCGCTTTGTTTCAATGTCCCAATCGGGATAGGGTAATTCCCCGATTTCCCATTTTGTTGAATGCATGCTTTTTTGCTTTTTCTATACAAATGTAAAGATTTATGTATAGATTTTGCGATTTTCTATACATCAAGAATGAGACGTGTATCGTTTTTTCAATTTTCTATACATGTCACTTCGTCGTGGGCATTTTCATGTCCTTGCCCATTTGGTCATAGACCTTGTCATTGGGCTCCCACAATTCTATTTTATTGCCCTCTGGATCTATGATGTGGATGAACTTGCCGTAATCATATACCTCCATGGTATCGGTGATGGTCACTCCCTCCGCTTTTAAGGCAGCAACTAATTTTTCCAAATCCGCCACGCGGTAATTGATCATGAACTCCTTGGTGGACGGAGCAAAATATTGGGTCTTCTCCCCAAACGGACTCCATTGGGTAAATCCTTTCTGCGTGCTATCCGCTCCTTGCCTCCACTCAAACACCGCCCCGTATGGATTGGTGCTGAGCCCCAAGTGCTCTTGGTACCAGGCCCGAATCATCTTGGGATCCTTGCACTTGAAGAATATTCCTCCTATGCCTGTTACCCGCTTAAAATCCCCGTTGGATACTGGTGTCGTATTCAAGTATCGATGTGCCACAAAGCCCATCCCAAAAGAACCCGCCATGAGCATCGCAATCCAAATCCATTTGCTTTTCATGGTTTTTTTCAGATCTAGGATGCCTACATATTTCTCCTGTACTGTCCGCCCACCTCAAACATGCTCTGGGTGAGTTGTCCCAAAGAACAATACTTGGTGGCACGCATCAGTACATCAAACAGGTTCTCATTTTGAATCGCCGCATGTCTGATTTCCTTCAAACTCTCAGTCATCTTATCCGGACTCATCTGGTGCAATTGCTCCAACATTTGTATCTGGTATTCCTTCTCCTCACTCGTCGCACGGATAATCTCTCCTGGCACTACGGTGGGCGACCCCTTGGAACTCAGGAAGGTATTGACCCCAATGATGGGATACTCTCCAGTGTGTTTCAGCATTTCATAATGCATCGACTCTTCTTGAATCTTGCTGCGCTGGTACATGGTTTCCATGGCTCCCAATACGCCACCACGCTCTGTGATGCGGTCAAACTCACTCAACACGGCTTCTTCCACCAAGTCGGTCAACTCCTCTATGATGAATGAACCTTGCAATGGATTTTCATTCTTGGCCAATCCCAACTCTCGGTTGATGATCAACTGAATGGCCATGGCGCGGCGCACACTTTCCTCTGTTGGCGTGGTGATGGCCTCGTCATAAGCATTGGTGTGCAAACTGTTGCAGTTGTCATATATCGCATACAATGCTTGCAACGTGGTACGAATGTCATTGAAGTCAATTTCCTGCGCGTGCAAAGATCTTCCGCTGGTCTGAATGTGGTATTTCAACATTTGAGCACGTGCATTGGCTCCGTATTTTTTGCTCAACGCCTTGGCCCATATTCTGCGCGCTACGCGACCAATCACTGCATACTCGGGGTCAATTCCATTGCTGAAGAAGAAACTCAAATTGGGTCCAAAGGCATTGATGTCCATGCCGCGACTCAAATAGTACTCAACATACGTAAACCCATTGGACAAGGTAAACGCCAATTGGGTAATGGGATTGGCACCCGCTTCTGCAATGTGGTATCCACTGATGGACACCGAGTAGAAGTTGCGCACCTGCTGATCAATGAAGTATTGTTGCACGTCACCCATCAAACGCAATGCAAATTCAGTGGAGAATATACATGTGTTTTGTGCTTGGTCTTCCTTGAGGATATCGGCTTGCACCGTGCCGCGAACAGCACTCAAGGTCTCCGCTTTTATTTTGTTATATACATCAATATCTAAAACCTCATCTCCGGTGATACCGAGCAACATCAAACCCAATCCATCATTGCCTTCGGGCAATTCGCCTTGGTAGGTTGGGCGCTTTAATCCGCGGTCTTCCCACTTGGCCTTGAGCTTTTGTTCTACCAATGATTCCAATCCATTGGCCTTGATGTATTTCTCACATTGTTGATCGATGGCGGCGTTCATGAAGAATCCCAACAACATGGGCGCTGGTCCGTTGATGGTCATCGACACACTGGTTTTGGCATCGGCCAAATCAAATCCGCTGTACAATTTCTTGGCGTCGTCCAAGCAGCAAATACTCACTCCTGAGTTACCCACCTTGCCATAAATATCTGGACGGTAACCGGGATCATTGCCATACAAGGTAACACTGTCAAAGGCTGTAGACAAGCGCTTTGCAGGCATGCCCAAACTGACGTAATGGAAACGGCGATTGGTTCTTTCGGGTCCGCCTTCGCCTGCAAACATCCGCGTAGGATCTTCGCCCTCTCTTTTGAAAGGATAGATTCCTGCCGTGTATGGATATTCTCCGGGTACATTTTCTTGCAAACTCCAACGCAAGATATCTCCCCAGCTGCGGTACTTGGGTGTGCTGACTTTGGGGATGCGTGAGTTGGAAAGTGATCGGGTAGAGGCTGCTACTT
>CANNHA010000066.1 GCA_947504275.1 Flavobacteriales bacterium | reverse complement strand
GTCACCGCACTGATGAACATGTGGGGAATATCTTTGGGAAGCAATTCAGACATCTGGGCCATCAAAACATCGTCCAACATATCACTTTTGGTAATAACCAAGAATCTTCTTTTATCCAGCAATTCAGGATTAAACTTTTTCAGCTCATTCAATAGAACGTTGTATTCTGCAACAATGTCTTTGGCATCGCACGGTATCATGAAAAGCAACAATGCATTGCGTTCTATGTGTCTCAAGAAACGATGACCCAATCCGCGGCCTTCAGCTGCACCCTCAATGATTCCAGGAATATCAGCCATAACAAAGCTTCTGTGATCTCGGTAGCGCACCATTCCTAAATTGGGGACAATGGTTGTAAAAGGATAATCAGCAATTTCAGGTTTGGCCGCTGACACTACACTAAGTAAAGTTGATTTTCCTGCATTGGGGAAACCCACCAACCCTACATCGGCCAATACTTTAAGCTCTAGAATTTTCCATTCCTCTTTGCCTGGTTCTCCAGGTTGTGCGTAATGAGGAGCTTGGTTGGTTGACGTTTTAAAATGGTTATTGCCCAATCCTCCGCGTCCCCCAGAAACCAGTATGTATTCTTGTTGGTCTTCCGTTATTTCAAAATGTACAAGACCCGTTTCCGCGTCTTTTGCGATGGTGCCAAGTGGAACTTCAAGGATAATGTCTTCCCCTTCTGCACCAGTTTTAAGCGCACCCATCCCCCCCTGTCCAGGATCCGCGATGACGTGCTTGCGGTATTTCAAATGCAGCAAAGTCCACAATTGGGCATTGCCCCTGATGATGATGTGACCACCTCTTCCGCCATCACCACCGTCTGGACCACCTTTGGGAACAAACTTCTCTCTTCTGAAATGCGCGGAACCAGCCCCTCCTTTACCGGAGCGACAACAAATTTTTACGTAGTCTACAAAGTTTTCTGATGCCATGTATTATGCTTTCACGCGAGCTTCCTCAATGGCAGCGCATAAACGCTCTGCTATTTCTTCAATGGAACCTAATCCATTGATGCCTTTGTATTTGTTCTGTGAACGATAATGATCTGCCACTGGCGTGGTTTCTCTATTGTACACGTTGATTCTGTTTTGAATAATTTCTGGGTTCACATCGTCTGCTCTTCCAGAAGATTCACCTCTTTTTAATAGTCGTTGTTTCAACTCTTCCTCTTCTACTTCCAATGCAACCAAGCATGATATAGAAGAACCTTTTCCTTGCAGAAACAAATCTAAAGCCTCTGCTTGAGCCTGAGTTCTGGGAAATCCGTCAAAGATAAATCCGTGGGCATTTGGATTTTTATTCACTTCAGATTCCAAAAGAGAAATAGTCAAGGAGTCAGGAACCAACTCACCTCTGTCCATAAAGGCTTTGGCTTCCTTGCCCAAGGCCGTTTCACCTTTGATATTGGCTCTAAAAATATCGCCCGTGCTCAAATGCACTAGGTTATACTTTTGAATGAGGAATTCACTTTGTGTTCCTTTCCCAGCTCCTGGAGGGCCAAATAAAATAAGGTTAAGTTCCATGTTCTTTTTCTTGAATGAGGCTCAAAGGTACATCAATACCTTGAAATGACCACGCAACTTTTTTGTATGTTCGCAGTAGAATGCAGTTGATCACCAATTCAGAAGCGCTGGTTTTAAAGCAATATGTAGTTCAGTTTCTTGAACAG
Source organism: Flavobacteriales bacterium (assembly GCA_947504275.1). Lineage (GTDB taxonomy): Bacteria > Bacteroidota > Bacteroidia > Flavobacteriales_D > Sanyastnellaceae > CAMCTV01. Next base: position 12,294 of record CANNHA010000066.1, on the reverse strand, counting down.
CATTACTTGTACTGCCCAATTGATTGGTCTATTGATGAACAATGCCAAGGCATTACGTTTTTCGAAAATGAAGGACATTACATCACCTTTGATGACACTTTGTTGATTGATATAGAAAGGCACTGGCTTGACCCTAATTTTGTTCCTATTCCCTTGCGCAATGGCATTGCACATCCAGCGAAAGCTGCAGTTGTGGATGATTGGGCGACGATTTTTTATCTGCTTTCGCAGTATGCTGAATGCATGCAGGAGGAAAAAGACATGCATCAACGTATTAGCTCTGTTCATTCCTTGGTAGTAGAAAAGCGTTGGCACGAGCGGTGCTTGGTGAATGAGTGTGCAGAGCGGATATTAACATTGATACAATCCAGAATCCCAGAATTTCAATGGCATTTACCAAAAAAATCCTACCGTATTAGTCACAACGTTGATCGTCCTTTTAAGTACCAAGGTGAGCGTTGGAAAGTTCATGTGAAAAGGGCTTTAGGTAGTTATCGATTTGGAAATTCACTCAAAAGAGTTTCGAAGGAACTGATGCGACTGGCCTTGTTTCCTTTTGTAAAGGATAGAATCGATCCTTTTAATCATTTTCAATGGATGATTCAAGAAAATGTGAATTTCAAAAGTCGACCCATCTTTTACTTTTGTCCTGTAATACAGCATCCTGAATATGATTCTCAATATCATTTAGCTGATCGGAAAATTGGGAATATTGTTGGGTTGGTTCATGGTGTAAATGGAGAGATAGGATGCCTGAGCAATTACGCATCGTCTCAAAGTATGCAAGGAATCACTGCCAACTGGAAGGCTTTTATTGATCAAATAAAAATCAGTACAAACAGTCGCAAGAATCGCCAGCATTTTCAGCGTTTTCATCCTTTCAATTTTGCGGAGCAATTGATGTTGGCTGGAGTGGATGAGGACAGCAGCTTAGGTTTTACAGATAGGACTGGCTGGCGCACAAGCTGTTCATTGCCCTATTACCTGTTTGATATCAAGAACAAAAGAATTTCGAGCGTACTTGAAATTCCCTTTTGCGCGATGGATCAGGCCATCATTACACCTCGATATATGAATATTACATCACCTGAAAAAGTGATGATAGAAATGGAAAAACGATTGAATGATGTGGAACGTTATGGTGGGGTTTATTGCGTGGTTTGGCACAATGATACTTTTCAATATCCATTCTACCGCAATACCTATTGGAAGCTGATGAAGAAGGCGGCTCAATTGGGCGAATGCCAATAAAGATTCCCTACCTTTGCGACTCAAAATTGAGATTATGCCAAAAGGTAATTACAAAATTCCAACACCCATTAATGAACCCGTAAAGGCCTATGCGCCGGGTAGTGCTGAAAGACAGCGGTTAATGGATACCTATAACCAAATGTACAACTCCCAATTGGAAGTGCCATTGTACATTGGCGGTTATGCCATCAAGACAGAAAAGACCCACATCATTTGTCCTCCCCACGAACATCAAAAACAGATTGGCACAGCCTACATTGGAGATGCCAGTCATGTTAGCGCAGCCATTGATGCGGCATTGAAAGCAAAGACGCAGTGGTCACAATTGCCTTGGGAACATAGGGCATCTATATTTTTAAAAGCAGCTGATTTATTGGCAGGTCCATATAGGGATCGTATGAATGCAGCCACCATGTTGGCTCAAAGCAAGAATGTGATGCAAGCTGAGATCGATGCGGCGTGTGAGTTGATTGATTTTTTCCGTTTCAATGTTACCTATATGCAGCAGATTTATATGGACCAACCCGGTTCATTGCCTGGCATGTGGAACAGGTTGGAGTACCGACCATTGGAAGGATTTGTATTTGCCATTACACCATTTAACTTTACGAGTATCGCTGCTAATTTGCCTGCAGCAGCAGCCATGATGGGCAATGTGGTCGTTTGGAAACCCGCAGATAGTCAATTATACAGCGCTCAGATTATCATGGAATTGTTTCATGAAGCTGGCCTTCCAGACGGAGTAATCAATATGGTTGCTGCAGATGGACCAACAGCTGGCGAAGTTGTTTTTAAACACAAAGACTTTGCAGGATTGCATTTTACAGGTTCTACTGCGGTGTTCAAACACTTGTGGAAAGAGATTGGAAACAATTTAGATCTTTATCGAACTTATCCCCGCATCGTTGGTGAGACGGGAGGAAAAGACTTTATTGTTGCCCACCCTTCAGCCAATGCAGATGAAGTAGCTACTGCTATTTCTCGCGGTGCTTTTGAGTTTCAAGGTCAAAAATGCAGTGCTGCATCTCGCGCATACATACCTGCCTCCATTTGGCCAATGGTGAAGAATAAAGTTGTTGCAGATGTCAATGATTTTAAAATGGGTAGCCCTGCCGATACCAATAATTTCATCAATGCTGTGATTGATAAAAGAGCATATGATAAAATCAAAGCTTATATCGATTATGTTAAGACACAAACGGATGCAGAGATTCTTGTTGGTGGACATTGTGATGATAGCACGGGATATTTCATTCAGCCAACAGTTGTATTGACAACCAATCCAAAATTCAGAACGCTTTGCGAAGAGATTTTTGGTCCTGTCATTACCATTTATGTATATCCAGATGCGGAGTGGAATGAAATGTTGAAGTTGGTAGATGAAACGGGTGATTATGCCTTGACAGGAGCTATTTTCTCAAGAGATCGTTATGCCATCAATGAGGCATCCTTGGCTCTAGAAAACGCTGCAGGAAACTTCTATATCAATGACAAACCAACTGGAGCTGTTGTTGGTCAACAACCATTTGGAGGAGCTCGCGGAAGTGGAACCAATGATAAGGCTGGTAGCTATTTGAATTTGATCCGTTGGGTAAGCCCTCGAACCATTAAGGAAACTTTTGTAACTCCACGAGATTACAAGTATCCATTTTTGGGTTAATCGTTGACCATGGAGTATCCCATACGCATCAATAAGTTTTTAAGTGAGTCCGGCTTTTGTTCTCGCCGCAAGGCAGATGAATACATTGAGCGCGGTAAGGTAACCATCAATGGTAAAGTTCCTGAATTGGGGACCAAAATTGCGGAGACCGATGAAGTGAAAGTGGATGGAAAGTTGGTATCGCACTCCCCTACTCAAAAACTCTACATTGCTTTCAACAAGCCTGTTGGTATCGTATGCACATCAGAGAATGATGAAAATAACATCATTGATTATCTGAATTTCAAGCAACGTATATACACCATTGGACGATTGGATAAGGCATCACATGGCTTGATTTTATTGACCAATGATGGTGACATTGTTAATCCAATTCTCCGAACATCTTATAATCACGAAAAGGAGTATTGGGTTACCGTAAGGCAAACCATTCGGCCTGATTTCATCGAAAAGATGAGTACTGGCGTTGCCATTTTAGATACCGTTACCAAGCCATGCGTGGTGAAACAAAGAGGACCCAAGTCTTTTAAAATTATTTTGACACAAGGGCTTAACCGACAAATCCGCAGGATGTGTGAGGAGTTGGGCTATGAAGTAGAAAGTTTAAAGCGTGTGCGCATCATGCACATTCATTTGGATTTGCCCATTGGAAAATGGAGGCATCTAACTACTGAGGAGTTGGCAGAATTGAGGAAGGCAGCTGCGATGTTTGATAACAAGACTGGAGAGCATCAACCCCATTGAATCGGCTGCTCCAAAAAAGCATTTGCCTTTGAAAATGGTTTGGAACTCCAAAAACCACGATGTGCACCTAGAGGAGAAGGATGAGCGCTTTCAATAATTAGGTGGTGTTTCTGTGGAATAAGTAACTTTTTCTTTTGCGCGTGCTTGCCCCATAGAATGAAAACTACAGAGGTTTCTTTCATTGCAATTTTCTGAATAACGTAATCTGTGAATTTGGCCCACCCAAAATCTGCATGCGAAAGTGGTTTATCCTTGGTAACTGTTAGGGTTGTATTCAATAACAAAACCCCTTGTTGAGCCCAATCCGTTAAATCAGTATTCGTTCGCTCTATTCCCAAATCCGATTTCAATTCCTTGAATATATTCCGCAGAGAAGGTGGAATCTTGATTCCTGAATTAACCGAAAAAGCCAATCCATTGGCCTCACCTTCACCATGATATGGGTCCTGTCCAATAATAACAACCTTGACGGATGAAATAGGAGTTAAACTGAAAGCATTGAACAATTGTTCTTTTGGTGGAAAACAAAAAGGTTGAGCGTAAGCATGCTCAACCTTTTTATTTATCCATTCCCAAGCGTTTTGTTTGAAGAAATCCTTTAACTCATTTCTCCAACTTTCCTCAAGTAATTGCTCTAACTTCATTGTTAATGCGCCACCACCAATTTTTTGGTTACAAAGCTACCGTTGCGATGTTTCACAGTTAAATAATAGACACCTTCAGCCCATGAAGTTGTTTCAAAAATCAAAGTACTTCTGTCTGTTCTTCTATCTTCTAATAGCTTTCCATTCGAGTCAAAGACCATGCATTGATTAATGGACTGGTTGTTCTTTAATTCAACGGTAAAAGACTCATTGATAAAGGTTGGATAAACCAAAACATCATTGAATTTCAATAATTCTTCTTCTACAGAGGCAGGATCACAAGGTAAAACTTTATCCACATGAGGATAAGAGCCATTGAGGAAAAGCGCATTTGTGTTTGCTGGATCTAACCAAACGGACAACTCTTGCCCATTGGCATTGGGGTTGGCTGATGCAGACCAATGTTTGGCCATTCTGCCATAATAATCTGGTGACGTGGGGGAAGTACAAAAAGATCCTCCTCCAGTTAATGTGCCTATGATTTGGTGCTTGTCATTGAAAATAGGAGATCCTGATGAACCTCCTTCGGTAACGCCATGATTGGTTTCAGTGGCCATCCAAACAGTTCTCCAATGTTTGTCGTTGGACTGCCATGTACCCTTGCTGCAAGAGCTTGCATGAGAAATTTTCATGTAATCTCCTGATGGATGATGTAAACAAACAACTTTTGCATTGTTTGCCATAGCAACGGGAAGCGCATCTGATACATCCCATCCTGCATAATAAACCGTCCACGTTGATGGAATTGGGTCTTCTATTTCTAACAGTGCGTAATCAGAACCCGTGGCCCCTCCTCCATCATTTGAATCTGCTTTTAAAAACATTCCTGACAATTGTTGAGATGTCGGTCCTAAGCCAGAACCACAATTGCTGCGCTTGAAATTGAAACGTGCTGTGGATGCCAATAAGTTGGAATTAGAAGACGATTCCGTGCAATGCATGGCTGTTAAGATATAGTTTTTACAATCTAATCCTGTGTTGTTTACCAATGTTCCAGAACATAAACCACCTCCTTGTGAAGATGCCAAGCTCAATCTTACAATTGCATGTTTTTCCTTTTCCCAGAGGTCTCCTTCAGGGCAGTTTACATCCACTTCACAAGGATCACTGTTCACTTCTCTGCTCTCTCCAGTTGCCCATCTTGGGTCATCCACTAGTCGGTAAAAATGCAAGATACCCCTGAGCTGTAACTTGGGTTGGCTGGTCACCCCTGCAGGCTCACGGTACTCTACAATTGCTTCCTCGCCATAAACTTCTGGTGTTCTGTAAATGTGGTGCGGTTTGTTTTGATTGGATGTAAATGGTCCTTCAATCCAAGATTTGTCTTTTGCGAAAAAATACAACTCACATCCATCCGGCATATAATAATGATCAAATACCATCGACATAGCAAGAGCACCAGGGCTTTTGAACGCATAAATCCATCGTTTGCTCCCGTCCGCTTTGTATTCCCACTGTCCTTCGTTAACCATATCCAAAGTGAAATTTACCCAGGTGGCATTCATGGTCATCTCCCCTTGCTTGTCCCACTCTTCTGCCTGTGATACAAGAGCCTCAGTATTCAAGTTGGATACTACTTCAGAAACAATGTTCTGCGCTTGTACATTTCCTACTCCAACAAATACAATCCCAAATAAAATACTGGTGTAAAAATTTTTTCTCATTTTTTCAATTTTCCTAGTTTTCAGTGGCGAAAGATAATTTAGCTTCGCATTGTTTGATGATTTACCCGAAAAAAATATCGCTTGTTTTGTTAAAAGCCTTCATAGGCCCATTCATCGTCACTTTTTTGGTATCATTGTTCATTTTTGAACTGCAGTTCATTTGGCTGTATATCGATGATTTGCTGGGGAAAGATTTGGAGTTTACACTGATTCTTCAATTGTTGATTTTTGCTTCTGCGCGTATCGTCAACATGGCCTTGCCGTTGGCTGTTTTGATGTCAAGCATTATGACCATTGGCGCCTTGTCTGAGCACAATGAGTTAACGGCCATGAAAAGTGCAGGTATTTCTTTGAACCGAATTTTTAGACCATTGATTGTATTCATTTCTGTTATAGCATTTTCAGCATTTCTCTTTGCCAATAATATATGGCCGGTGGCCAATTTGAAATTCAGAACATTGCTCTTTTCTATCGTTCAACAAAAGCCTGCACTGAATTTGGAGGAAGGTACTTTTTACAATGGAATTGAGGGCATCAGTATCAGGGTTAATAAAAAGGATAAAGAAACAGGAACATTGCATGATGTCCTGATTTATGATCATCGCGATCCAGGAAGAGGAAACAAAAGTGTTATTCGATCAGAGCAAGGTCGCATGGAACAAACAGAGGACAAACGCTGGTTGATTCTTACATTGAACAATGGATATACCTATGATGAGGTAGAAGAAAAGAATAAGCGGGTTAAGAAATATCCGGCTTTGCAATCGCAATTCAAAGAAATGACCTTGCGCATTGACATTAGTTCTTTGTTTTTTAGCAAAGACGATGAGGAGGTTTTTAAGAATGCCTATGAAATGATGACCATATCACAATTGGAAAAAGCATTAACTGATTTTACTACCAAGAAGGATTCATTGCGCAACCAGTGGCATCAAAATAACATCCAAAAATTAAGATTGAATCTAAACGATGTCAATACAAACAAAGGCGAAAATAAAAGTATGTTGAGCCAATTGCCTTTGAGTATACAGTATCAAGCGATATCGATGGCCATGGATGAAACAAGAAAGGATGTGGTCCAGACACAAAAAGCAAGAATTGAATTAGAGGAGAATAAAAGATTGGAAAATAGACACCGGATTGAATGGCACCGAAAGTTCTTTTTGGCCATTTCGTGTTGGGTACTATTTTTTATTGGAGCTCCATTGGGAGCCATTTTAAGAAAAGGTGGTTTGGGTTTACCATCCGTAATTGCCTTGCTACTGTTTATATTGTTTGAGGTATTGACCATAGCAGGTGAGAAGATGACCAAAGCTTATATTGTCGAGCCTTGGTTAGGCATTTGGTTATCCACCATAGTTATGGCACCAGTATGTTTTGTGCTCATGCACAATGCCAATAGAGAGAAAAAATGGAGCATACCTCAATTTCAGAAATTAAAGGCGTTCCGACTGAATTTAAAGAGTAAGGCATGAAGATTTTACAATTGTGTCATAAGCCACCGTTGCCTGCCAAAGATGGAGGTTGTATTGCTATGGACAACCTCACTCAAGGTCTATTGAATTTGGGGCACAAAGTTAAAGTTCTGACTATATGCACGCACAAGCATGACCTGAATCTTGATCAACTTCCAGAAGATTACATTCAGCAAACAGACATTGAAGGTGTTTTTGTGGATACGCGAATCAATTTAGTTGATGCATTCACTGCTTTCATGACCAATGACAGTTACCATGTCAATCGTTTTTTCAGTCCTGACATGGATATTAAAATAGATCGATTGCTTCGCAAATATCAGTTTGATATTATTCACTTAGAGAGTCTTTTTATGACACCCTACTTGGGCACAATCAAAAGAAGAAGCAAAGCTCCTGTTGTATTAAGAGCCCACAACATTGAGTACACCATTTGGGAAAAAATAGCCATCGGCACCCGAAATCCAATCAAAAAGGCATACATCAATCATTTGGCACGTCAACTCAAAGAGTATGAGTTGAATATGTTCAATTTTGTGGATGGCATTGCCACTATTTCAGAGTCAGATAAAATCAGAATGCTTCAATTGGGTGTTCGTCAGTCAATCAGAACCATCTCTTTTGGTATTGATTTGGAAAAATATCAAGTACATCCATCTCCAAATGAAATCAGCTTGTTTCATTTGGGAGCAATGGATTGGGAACCAAATATAGAAGGGCTTACATGGTTCATTGAAAAAATTTGGCCACATATTAACGCGCATTTCCCCAACCTCAAATTACACTTGGCAGGCAGAAACATGCCCCAAAGGTTTGTTCACATGTCTGTTCCTGGCGTAAACATTATTGGTGAAGTTGAAGATGCACATGGTTTTATGGCCAATCATTCCATCATGGTCGTTCCATTATTGAGCGGCGGTGGAATTCGCGTTAAAATCATTGAGGGAATGGCTTTGGGAAAAGCCATTGTATCTTCGACTATTGGAGCCATAGGAATTGAAGACCATCACGCAGAATCATTAAAAATTGCAGATTCTGTTCAAGAGTGGATTGCAGCCTTAGAACCTTTGGTTAGTAATTCTGAAAAAATCAATGAATTGGGATTTAGAGCAAGATCATTTGCAGAATCTAATTTTGACAATGTGAAAATTACCAAATCACTGATTCAATTTTATAGGGACATTCAAAGGAAATGAAATTGCTGATGACGTTGAGCCGAATTCCATATCCCCTAGAAAAGGGTGATAAACTGCGCGCGTACTATCAAATCAAGGCTTTTCTGGAGCAAGGTGTTTCATTGACCGTTGTTTGTTTTCACTTTGAAAAAATACTTGAAGAACACAAAGAACATTTGGAAGCGTTGGGAGGCAATTGGCATTTTATACAACTGGATAAGTGGAGAGTGCCTTTTCAATTTATACGCATCCTTTGGACCAAGCTTCCCCTTCAAGTTATTCTATTTTACAACCAAAAGGCACATCGACATTTTAAAGAAATCCTCCATCATTGCCAACCTGACCACATTTTTGCACAATTGATTAGAACAGCCGAGTACGTGAAGGAGGAAACCAAATTTGAAAAAACTTTGGATTACATGGATGCATTCTCTTCAGGTTTAAAAAGACGGGCAGCACATGTATCATGGTATAAACGCTGGTTGTATGATTGGGAATATGAAAAGGTTAGACATTATGAGCATGGTGTTTATCATTATTTCGATCACCACACCATCATTTCAAAAACAGATGCCCAGAATACAGGAATCCCCCACTCCATTGATGTTGTTTCCAACGGTATTGACGCTTCCTTTCTGGAGTCTCCAATGCACACTGTATATCCCAAAGCATTGGTTTTTACAGGTAATATGGGATATCCTCCCAATATTGAAGCTGCAATTAGATTGGGTAAAAAAATCATGCCTTTGGTTTGGCAGCAATGCCCTGAAACGCAACTCATCATTGCTGGTGCTGAGCCACATCGAACCATATTGTCACAACTCAAAGATTCAAGAATTCAAATTACAGGTTGGATGCCAGATATCAAAAAGGCCTATCAGTTGGGTAGTGTTTTTGTTGCCCCTATGACTTTGGGCAGTGGTATGCAGAACAAAATCATTGAGGCGTTGGCCATGGGAAATTCGGTCATTTGTAGTCCTTTAGTCGCCAACGCATTTCAGCCAGAAGTTCAATCATTGCTGGATGTTCAAACAGATGATAGGGATTTTGCTGCGGCCATTATCAAGCACTTATCTCCGGATTTTTCATTTGACTTCGTTCACTCTAAACAAATCGTTCAAAAACATTTTTCATGGTCAAAAACTACGCAACAATTGCTGCAGCTTTTTCAATCCTAGCGCTCTCCTCAATACATGCATTGGCTCAAAGAAAAGATGAATTGCATTGGACCATCGGTCATGTTGGAATGCGTGATGCAAAGATTTTTGTAATGAAAGATCATGATCCCATTCAATTGAATGATCATCAATGGGAGGATTATTACTTGCAAGTGAAATTATATGAAGGCAAGCATCTTGTTCAAACCTTCCCGCTTCTTTTGGATAATCATTACGCACATTCTGGCACAATAAAGCTGCATTCCTTAAAACCCAACACGCAATATTGGGTGAAAATCAATGACCAATATCAATTGCAAGATGATTCCATTACCTTTAAGACACAAGCATTGTGGCAGTACCGCACAGATCCTCCTGTTTTGAATATTGCGTTTGGATCTTGTTCTTATATCAATGATCCCGAGTATGATCGTCCTGGAAAATCCTATGGTGGCTCTGAGGTTATCTTTAATAAAATTGCAGAAAAGAAACCGGATGCAATGTTTTGGTTGGGAGACAATGTTTATTTCCGTGAAGGTGACTGGGACAGTGAGGAAGGAATGATTATGCGATACGTACAATCCAGAAAACATCCAAGGTTGGACAGTTTATTGCGTAGCATACCCAACTATGCCATATGGGATGACCATGATTTTGGTCCCAATGATAGCAATGGAAGTTTTGCCTTGAAAGACAAAAGTCTTTCTGCGTTCCAACATTTTTGGCCTAATCCAACTAAGGGTATTGATGGTATTCATGGTAACACTTCAATGGTAACGATTGGCGATGTCGATTTTTTCATGTTGGATAATCGTTACAACAGGACTGCTCAAAATTTGAACACGACACCTAATTTGTCCGTTGAGCATGGCGCCAGTATTTTAGGACAGGATCAAATTCATTGGTTAATCAATGCTTTGATGACGTCAAGAGCGAGTTTCAAGGTCATTTGTATTGGAGGTCAATTTCTGAATTCAGAACCTGTCTATGAGAACTATGCGAATTACGCAAGAGAGAAAGATTATATCATGGAATTGTTACAAGCCAATAAAATAAATAACGTGGTTTTCTTATCCGGTGATAGGCATTGCGGAGAGATCAGCAAATGGACCAATGGCGATTATACATTGTATGATCTAACCTCTTCTCCTCTTACTTCGGGTGCTTCTGACATGAGTAAGGAGAAGAATGCTTTTAGAATGGAAGGAACAGTTGTAGCCGAACGCCATTTTGCAATGCTTCAAGTAAGCGGCAGCAGAAAGGAACGGAAGCTTTCAGTGGCATATTTCAACACGCAAGGAAAACTCATTTTCGAAAAACCCATACCATTCAATGAGATCAAATAATTCACTATTCTACATCGTTTCAGTTTTGTTTTTATTGAGTTGTCAAGGTGGTCATTCATTTCATTACAATCATGATTTTGGAAAAGAAATGATGTGGTCTGAGCCTGTAAAATGGCAGTGGAATATTCAGAAGAACGACAAGCCGTATAAATTGACCATGGATATTCAGTGCGGTATCCATTATCCTTATGAAAACCTACCCATTTCTTGGATAGAGATTCAGCCAGATGGTGATAGCATTACCCATGAGTTGGAAATCATTGTTCGCAACCCAGACGGTACTTTCAATGGAGATAAGGCTTTGGATTATTTAAACTTTGATGTTGTACTAGCAGACAAAATGACATTTGATACTTTTGGAGAATATCAATTTGTGCTGCAACAAAAAACGGGACTGGATTCAGCCCCGTTTATGGTCAATCTTGAAATTAACGCCAAAGAGTTAGACAATTATTGATTCCCTTCTCTTCTGGCCTTTTGCATCTCATTTTCCTCCTGCCCTCTCCCACGTTTTTCTTTGAATAAGTCAAAACGATTGGGTACCATTTTCGCTGGCCAATGATTGTTGTTTAATTCAACATCAGCGGTTTCTAAAAATGGATCTAAAGCAATTTCTATTGCGGGTTGAGGAAGTACAAAAACCTTTGTCACTGTGGGTTCCGACATTTTCCATATTTCTGCAGGTATTCTGAATTCTTTTTTACTTCCATCCTTCAAAGTGAATTGGAAAATCAATGGCATGATCAATCCGCCTACGTTCTCAACGGTAATTTGATAGTAATAAGAATGACTGTCCATCAAGGCTTTCTCTTCTGGTGTTAAAGTTTTTGTGAACTCTTCAAACTGTTTTTGGTCGGTTTTGGTGACTTTGTGGGGATCAAAAGAATAATAGAAATCACGTGCGGCTGGATCCAACTCTACCAAAGTAACCAACTTCTCTTCTCTGTCTCGCTTCAGGCTGATATCCGCTGGACGAGATTCTTTGCGCTCCTTATCAACGGCTTTTTCAACTGTTGGATTTTCAGAGTCTATCACAAACATTTTGATTTCTTTCATGGCCATGTCGCAATGGTCTGTTCCATAAAACCAACCTCTCCAAAACCAATCCAAATCCACAGCGCTGGCATCTTCCATGGTTCTGAAAAAATCTTCAGGTGTCGGATGTTTAAACGCCCATC
>CANNHA010000065.1 GCA_947504275.1 Flavobacteriales bacterium | reverse complement strand
GTACGTCATGAACCGCATCAAAGAATTAGAAAAGCAATTGAATCCTGCACGTGAATTCACGCCATTTCAAGCAGGTGACACCATATCTGTTACTTACAAGATTAAAGAAGGAAACAAAGAGCGTCCACAGACCTTTACCGGTGTTGTTATTCAGCGTCGTGGAACAGGTTCTACTGAGACTTTCACTATCCGTAAAATGAGTGGCGGTGTTGGTGTAGAGCGTATTTTCCCAATCAATACTCCCTTCATTGAAACTATTGAAGTGAATAAGCGTGGTAAGGTTCGTAGAGCTCGTATCTTCTACTTGCGCGATTTGACTGGTAAGGCAAGCCGTATCAAAGAAAGAAAAGCACCTGTTCAACACTAAAGAACTTGCATCATATTGAAAAGCCTCCGTCTGGAGGCTTTTTTTATGATCTCAATTTTGACAACACCATTGCAATATCTTCAGAACGGGACACCACACACCCACCAAACAACTCTTCTTGCTCATTTTGCGGAGTATCGCTTCTTAAACCACTCATGTGATACTCATTGATTGCATCAGAAAAGATTGCATCAATGCTCTCCGAGTTAATCCCCGCACCTGCCATGATGGTAATGCGATCTCCTGCAACATTTTGCAATTCAAAAATCAATTCCTTTCCATCTATACAATTCGTCTTCTGACCTGAAGTCAAGATTCTGGTACATCCCAATTCAATAATCTCTTCCAAAGCTTTCATCGCATCCTTAACCACATCAAATGCTCGGTGAAAAGTTACCTCCATGGGATACGCAGCTTGAACCATGGTTTTCATCAATTGAAAGTCAACTTCATTTTTTTCAGTCAATGCTCCGACTACAATTCCCATCGCTCCGCATTGCTTGGCCCAAGAAATTTCAGACAATATCAATTCCAATTCATCCGGCGAATAAACAAACCCACCTTCTCGGGGTCTAATCATCACCATGACAGGAACTGAAGAATTCTTGATTGCCCATTCAACCAAACCATGACTTGGGGAAAGTCCATCCGCCGCTAATGCGCTGCACAATTCAATTCGATCTACTCCTAAACGGTTCGCTTCATTGATATGCGCAACCTCTGTGGCTATTACCTCCAATTTTTTCTTCATGTTCAAATATAACCATGTCCAACACTTTTGGACTAGAAACAACCCTTACTTTGAGTCTAAAAAACAAAAAAATAACCCTTACTCTGAATCAAATTTTTTAAATTTTAACCCTTACTTTAAGAAATAAAATTATCTTTGCAGTATGTTTCAAAGAAGAATAGTAAATGAATTACAAGAGTGGCGACTATCCAAATGGAGAAAGCCACTAATCGTGAGAGGGGCCCGTCAAGTGGGAAAAACCACCGCTATTCATGCGTTCGGTAAACAATTCAAACAATACATTTATCTCAATTTGGAAAAAGGGAGGGATGCCGTTCTTTTTCAAAAAGAATATGACATTCAAGAACTTGTCACTCGAATATTCCTGGAGAAGAAAATGTCGCTTCAAAAAATGGAAGACACGCTTTTGTTCATAGATGAAGTCCAAGAGATGCCTGAAATGCTCAACAAACTGAGGTACTTCAAAGAGGACTTTCCTGAGTTGTGTGTGATCACCGCCGGAAGCATGTTGGAAACCATCATGGGAAAATCATTGCATTTTCCGGTGGGACGAGTTGAATTCAAAGTACTTCGTCCATTCAATTTTGAAGAGTATTTGTTGGCGATGGATATGGATCAACATCATGATGCATTGCACACAGTTCCCCTACCCAATTATGCACAAGACAGTCTCTTTGGCGCTTTCCACACATTTGCAATCATAGGAGGTATGCCAGAGGTAGTGAAAGTCTATCAAGAAACCAAGGATCTCACCGCACTCAAAAAAATATATGATGGGCTCATACAATCTTATTTCCATGATGCTGAGCGGTATGTCAAAAATGATCAACAATTGCAACTCATCAGATACGCCATTCCACAAGCCATGAAAATGGCTGGATTACGGGCTTCATTTCAAAAATTTGGACAAAACAACTATACTTCAAAAGCCATTGCAGAGGTAATTCGAGACCTCGAGAAAACCCATCTCATCCAATTGATTTACCCTACAACCTCACCAACCATACCCATCATTCAAGACCATCAGAAAACACCGCGCTTTCAATTCCTTGATACCGGTATGGTCAATCATTTTTTAGGCGCTCAGAAAGATTTGTTGGGTAGTATTAAAATGCAACAAGAGTACCAAGGCCGAATGATTGAACATTGGGTTGGTCAAGAGATGATATCCACCCAAACATTAAGTTTGAGTCAACTCAACTTTTGGATCCGCAATAAGAAACAATCTGAAGCTGAACTAGATTATGTATTTAACTACAACGGACACCTCATCCCCATTGAAGTGAAATCTGGGCCAACAGGAAAATTAAAATCACTGCATATTTTTATGGATCAATCACCCATAGCGCTTGCAGTGAGATTCTACGATGGAAAAATCAACATCGACGAAATAACATCTCCCAAAGGAAAAACCTTCACTCTGCTCAGCTTGCCTTACTATTTAGCATCCAAGATAGAGGACTATTTGAAATGGGTCTTACTGGAAAAAGGGCAAAAACTATTGATGCCAACTACCAGCTTCCTTGAAGCACCCAAAACCTACAAGAAAAGCAAGCCAAAGCCTTCAAAACCAATTGAACTAAATGACAAACATTTTCGCATTCTCCAAGCGTGCGAGCATGGCCCTCAGTCTGGTCGCGCATTAATTGAAGAGGTGCTGGGTTTAACTTACCAGAGCAATAACAAGCGGGCTTATCTAACCCCGCTCATTGAAAGAAAACTGCTAACCTATACAGATTCGATCAATCTTAAAAATAAAGAGCAGCGGTATCAGCTCACATGATTTCTGAAACCTTATCTTTGTCCAATGGACAGATTGCAAGAGATTGGTCGAAGAAGGACCTTTGCCATTATTTCCCACCCAGATGCGGGAAAGACAACCCTTACTGAGAAATTGTTACTATTTGGAGGCGCCATTCAAACAGCAGGCGCAGTGAAGAGCAATAAGATTACCAAAACAGCGGCCTCCGATTTCATGGAAATCGAAAGACAAAGAGGTATTTCTGTTGCAACCTCGGTTATGGTATTTGAATACAACGGAATGCAAATCAATTTGCTGGACACTCCTGGTCACAAAGACTTTGCAGAAGACACTTACCGCACGCTTACCGCGGTTGACAGTGTTATCTTGGTGATTGATAGTGTGAAAGGTGTTGAGTCGCAAACTGAGCGACTCATGCAAGTTTGCCGCATGCGCAACACACCCGTTATTGTCTTTATTAACAAAATGGACTTGGAAGGTCAAGATCCTTTTGATTTGTTGGATGAGGTGGAAAAGAAGTTGGACATCAAAGTTCAACCTTTATCATGGCCCATCTCCAAAGGGTATTCATTCAAAGGTGTTTACAAGATCTATGACAAAGCATTAAACTTGTTTGAATCGCTGAAAACAAAAATCAATGATGAAGTGGTTACTGTTGATGACATCAATGATCCCAAGGTTGATCAATTTTGCGGAGAGTATGCACAACAATTAAGAGAAGATATTGAACTCATTGATTCTGTCTATGAGCCATTTGATGCAAAGCGCTATTTGAGCGGCGAATTGGCCCCTGTTTTCTTTGGATCGGCCATGAATAATTTTGGGGTTCAAGAGCTATTGGATAAGTTCATCGAGATTGCACCTTATCCAAAAGGAAGAGAGAGTGACCTAAAGTTCATTGCTCCAGAGGAAAAAAAATTCAGTGGATTTGTTTTTAAAATCCACGCCAATATCGACCCGCGCCACAGAGACCGTATCGCATTTCTGAGAGTAGTGTCAGGTGTGTTTGAGCGGAACAAGTTTTACAAACATACAAGACTGGCCAAAGATTTCAAATATCCTAACCCTGTCACCTTCATGGCATCAGCCAAGAACACTGTAGAAGAAGCCTATCCAGGGGACGTCATTGGATTATATGATACCGGAAATTTTAAAATTGGAGATACATTAACAGAAGGAGAAAATTTCCAATACAGAGGTATTCCCAATTTCTCACCAGAGATATTCAAAGAGCTCATCAATAAAGATCCAATGAAATCCAAACAATTGGACAAAGGTATCAGGCAGTTGACAGAGGAAGGTGTGGCTCAATTGTTCTTGCAAGAACCGGGTTCAAGAAAAGTTGTTGGAACGGTAGGCGAATTGCAATTTGAAGTAATCAAATATAGGTTGGAACATGAGTATGGTGCAAAGTGTGATTTTGAAACCAAATCATTCTACAAGGCATGTTGGATTACCTCAACAGACGATTCCAAGTTAGGTGAATTCAAAAGAATCAAAGGCAACAATATGGTCATCGATAAAGAGGGACATGATGTTTATCTTGCTCCTAGTAAATTTATTTTGGACATGGAGCAAAACAACTACCCTGAATTGACGTTCCATTTCACTTCTGAATTTAAAACACAAAACGCTTAGCATGCTTGACTTAAGAAGCGACACCTTTACCCTTCCTTCAAAAGAAATGAAGGATGCCATGTTTCAGGCTCCTGTGGGAGATGATGTTTTTGGTGAAGATCCTACGGTTAATGAGTTGCAACAATATGCGGCGGATTTGTTTGGAATGGAGGCAGCACTATACTGCAGTTCAGGAACACAAACCAACCAAATAGCCATCAATGTTCATACCCAACCCGGTGATGAAGTTATCTGTTCAAACTTAGCTCATATATACATCTATGAAGGAGGCGGAATCGCTTTGAATTCTGGTTGCAGCGTGAGGTTGATAGAACAACCCTTTGGAATGTTCACCGCTAACGATGTTGTAAAAAATATCAACAATAAAAACGATATTCACCTACCCCTTACACGTTTGGTATGCATTGAAGATACCGTAAACAAAGGAGGTGGAGCCATTTGGGATTTAGAAGAAATAAAAAAAATAAAAAAAGTTTGTGAAGACAATGATCTAAAGCTGCATTGTGATGGAGCAAGGTTGTTCAATGCATTGGTTGAAACAGGTGTTGAACCTCAGGAATACGCCAAGTATTTCGATTCTATTAGCATTTGCTTGAGTAAAGGACTTGGAGCACCTGTAGGATCACTGTTGTTGGGCAACAAAGCATTCATAGAAAAATCACGCCGTCGCAGAAAATCATTGGGTGGCGGAATGAGACAAGCTGGAATCATCGCCGCAGCAGGACTCTTTGCATTAAAAAACAATATTCAACGATTGAAAATTGATCACGATAATGCAAAACACCTTGCTGAAATACTAATTAAGCACAATGATATCAAATCCATTTATCCCGTTTCCACCAACATTGTAATTGCAGAAACAAAAGAGGATAACGGAGCTGCAAAGTTTGTTGAAGAGATGAAAAGTCAAAACATTTTATGCTTTCCGTTTGGCGTGAATAAAGTTCGATTTGTAACGCATCTTGGAGTAGACATTCACTCTATAAGAAAACATTTCAATCAATAATTCAATCCGGTCATTTATATTATACTTTGTGTTAATGGTAAAACATCACCCTGAATTTACCTCAACCAACTTTAATTCCACTTTGCAAAAAACTTGACTGTCTTCTCCTAATCTTGGTGTGACTTTGATGTCTTTGTAACATTCTTTTCGCATTATTTGCAACAATCCGAGACCTGCCCCGCCCCTTTCATTGAATACATTGTTGTTTAGTTTTTGTCTATACAAATCATCCAATTCAACATCAGACAATCTTCTATAAAGTTCCACTTGAAACATGAGTTCTTCAACATCACTGAGTTTAGACTCGTTTACAACAATAAAAGAAATTGCAGCCTTAGAAAGTTCATGATCAACCATCACCTCGCCGCTCCGGTTCGAATAACGAAATGCATTATCTATTATTTCAATAAGACAATTTGCTGCTTGCCTAGAGAAACGCTTTGAAATTGTCATTTGATTGGCCTCTTGAAAAAAACGATCAATCGCTGAATCATATTCAATGAATGTAATACGAGTTTGATATTTCACAAGGATTGGCACATAAATTTTCCTGTATAAAGTTAACAAAAAACCCTCTATAATAGAGGGTTTTTATTATTTTTTTTATTAAAGCGATAAATTATTCACTATCTCTTTTAGCCATAAGATCTACATACTCTTTGTTGGATCCAACAATCATCTTTTGGAATCTTCTTACACCAGAACCAGCTGGGATATGATGACCTACGATAACGTTTTCTTTCAATCCAATCAAGTAATCTGTCTTTCCTTGTACAGCAGCTTCGTTCAAAACCTTTGTCGTTTCTTGGAAGGATGCTGCAGAAATCCATGACTCAGTTTGCAAGGATGCACGGGTAATACCCTGAAGCATTGGACGGGCCGTTGCAGTAATCGCAGGACGAGCCTCCATCTCCTTCTGATCATTGCGTTTCAAATTGGTGTTCTCATCACGCATCTGACGAACAGTAATGATTTGACCAGCCTTGTAACGATCAGTTTCTCCAGGTTCAGTAATTACTACTTTGTCAAACAACAAGTCATTTTCTTCTAAGAACTCAGCTTTATCAACTGAAGTGTTCTCCAAGAAACGGCTGTCACCAGCATCTGTTATTTCTACTTTGCGCATCATTTGACGAACAATCACTTCGAAATGTTTGTCGTTGATTTTCACACCTTGAAGACGGTAAACCTCTTGAATCTCATTCACCAAATACTCTTGAACAGCTGTTGGTCCTTGGATATCCAAAATATCACCAGGAGAAACTGCACCATCAGAAAGAGGCATACCTGCACGAACAAAATCTTCAGACTGAACCAAAATATGTTTGGACAATGGAATCAAATACTTGCGCTCTTCACCAGTTCTAGACTGAACAGTAATTTCACGATTACCACGCTTGGTATTTCCGTATTTCACGATACCATCAATCTCAGAAACTACTGCTGGATTAGATGGATTACGTGCCTCGAACAATTCTGTCACACGTGGAAGACCACCCGTGATATCACCACCACGACCCGCCATTCTTGGGATCTTGGCCAAAATAGTTCCTTTGGTCAACTTTTGACCTGCCTCAACATTCAAGTGAGCGCCTACTGGAAGAGAATACTCACGCACTTCTTCTTTGTTGCGAACAATCTTGATGCTCGGGTTCTTCTTCTTATCCTTAGATTCAATGATGATCTTCTCAGAGAATCCTGTTTGTTCATCCACTTCTGTTTTGAAAGTAATACCTTCTTCAACAGCTTCAAATTGAACGTTACCATCCTCTTCGGTGATAATCACACTATTGAATGGGTCAAACTCACACAAAACATCACCTTTTTTAACAGTATTATTGTGTTTTACCATCAAAGTTGAACCATAAGGAAGGTTAACGGTCATTACAGTTGCTCCTGTTTTTTCATCAACAATCTTCAATTCCGAAGAACGAGAAACCACAATGGTTTTTCCTTGAGAATTCTCTACCGTGCGCAATTCATCAATTTCAACCAATCCACCATACTTGGCAAGGATATCATTGTCAATTGCACTAGCTGAAGACGCACCACCTGTGTGGAATGTACGCAATGTCAACTGAGTACCAGGCTCACCGATTGATTGTGCCGCGATAACACCTGCAGCCAAACCTTCTTGAACCATTTTACCAGTAGCCAAATCACGTCCATAACACTTGGCACATACACCGCGCTTGCTTTCGCAAGTCAATACAGAACGGATTTCAACATCCTCAATTCCTGCATTATCAATAGCGTCTGCAAAATCCTCAGTAATTTCTTGAGCGGCTTCAACAATCAATTCTCCAGTTTCTGGATGGTAGATATCATGAACGCTCACACGTCCTAAAATACGATCTCTCAAACTTTCAACAATATCATCTGCCTTTTTCAAAGCTGAAGTAACCAATCCTCTCAAAGTTCCACAATCCACCTCATTGATGATGACATCTTGAGCAACGTCAACCAAACGACGAGTCAAATAACCAGCATCTGCTGTTTTTAATGCCGTATCGGCCAGACCTTTACGAGCACCGTGAGTTGAAATGAAGTACTCTAGGATTGACAAACCTTCTTTGAAGTTCGCCAGGATGGGGTTCTCAATCATGTCCTGTCCACCAGCCGCTGCATTCTTTTGTGGCTTAGCCATCAAACCGCGCATACCGGCCAACTGACGAATCTGCTCTTTGGATCCACGAGCTCCAGAATCAAACATCATGTAGATGCTATTGAATCCTTGTTGATCGGACTTCAATCGATCCATCAAAATATTGGTCAAACGTGAGTTGGTGTTGGTCCAAATGTCAATGACCTGGTTGTAACGTTCGTTGTTGGTGATAAGACCCATGTTATAGTTCTCAAATACCTCCGTCACTTTCTCAGTAGCCAAGCTCACCAACTTATCTTTCTCTGCTGGAATCACTACGTCAGTCAACTTAAAGGACAATCCACCACGGAAAGCCCAATAGTATCCCAAATCTTTCATGGAATCCAAGAACTTGGCTGCACGCGCTACACCAACGATCTTTAAGATGTCTCCAATGATATCTCTTAAAGCCTTCTTGGTCAACAATTGATTGATGAAACCAACCTCATTAGGAACAACCTCATTGAAAATGACACGTCCACAAGTTGTTTCGATGATGGATGCATTTCCAGCATAATCTGTCCAACGAACCTTAATATTGGCGTGCAAATCCAACTTGCCTTCATTGAAGGCAATGATTACCTCCTCCGGAGAATAGAAGGTCATATTCTCTCCTTTGCAAGGATGCTCGGGAGTTCCAACTCGAGATTTGGTGATATAATACAATCCCAAAACCATGTCCTGAGAAGGTACCGTGATCGGCGCTCCGTTAGCAGGATTCAAAATGTTGTGAGAAGCCAACATCAACAATTGGGCTTCCAAAATGGCTGCAGGTCCTAGAGGAACGTGAACCGCCATCTGGTCACCATCAAAGTCAGTGTTGAAGGCCGTACAAACCAACGGGTGCAATTGAATGGCCTTACCCTCAATCAATTTGGGTTGGAATGCTTGAATACCCAATCTGTGAAGGGTTGGGGCACGGTTCAAAAGAACAGGATGTCCTTTCAATACGTTCTCCAAAATATCCCAAACTATGGCTTCTTTTTTATCTACAATTTTCTTCGCAGATTTTACGGTTTTTACAATACCGCGCTCAATCATTTTGCGAATAATAAATGGCTTGAACAATTCCGCTGCCATGTCCTTGGGCAAACCGCACTCATGCAATTTCAATTCTGGACCAACGACAATAACAGAACGCGCCGAATAGTCAACACGCTTACCCAACAAGTTTTGACGGAAACGTCCTTGCTTGCCTTTCAATGAGTCTGACAATGACTTCAATGGACGATTGCTTTCTGTCTTCACAGCTGAGGACTTGCGGCTATTGTCAAACAATGAATCCACGGCCTCTTGCAACATACGCTTTTCATTGCGCAAAATCACATCTGGAGCTTTGATTTCAACCAAACGCTTCAAACGGTTGTTACGAATGATAACACGGCGATACAAGTCATTCAAGTCAGAGGTGGCAAAACGACCACCATCCAATGGCACCAATGGACGTAATTCGGGAGGAATTACAGGGACCACACGGGTAATCATCCATTCTGGCTTGTTGACAATACGGGTATTGGCATCACGGAAAGCTTCAACTACTTGCAAACGCTTTAACGCTTCGTTCTTGCGTTGTTGTGAAGTCTCTGTGTTGGCTTTGTGTCTCAAATCAAAAGACAACTCATCCAAATTGATGCGAGACAACATTTCATGTAATGCATCAGCCCCCATTTTGGCTACAAACTTATTGGGGTCTTTGTCATCCAAAAACTGATTCTCTCTTGGTAATTTCTCTAAAATATCCATGTACTCTTCTTCTGTTAAGAAGTCGTTCTCCATGAAAGCATTACCCTCAGCGTTTTCAGCCGGACCAACATTGATTACAACATATCGCTCATAATAAATGATTTGATCCAATTTCTTGGTAGGCATTCCTAACAAATAACCAATTTTATTGGGCAATGAACGGAAATACCAAATGTGTGCTACAGGAACGGTAAGGGAAATATGTCCCATACGCTCACGACGCACTTTCTTTTCAGTAACCTCTACTCCACAACGGTCACAAACGATTCCTTTATAACGAATACGCTTGTATTTACCGCAATGACATTCGTAGTCCTTTACTGGTCCAAAAATTTTCTCACAAAACAAACCATCTCTTTCTGGCTTGTATGTGCGATAATTAATGGTTTCAGGCTTTAGCACCTCACCATGAGAGCGATCCAAGATGCTCTCTGGTGATGCTAAACTGATGGTTATCGACTTGAAGTCGCTTGATTGCTTATTTACTTTCTTTGATTGAAGCATTGCTTTCTATATAAAGTTCTACGATAACTTAGTTTTGATTGGTTGGATTGGTAGGGTTCAAAGTGATGTTCAAGCCCAATCCTCTCAACTCATGCAACAATACATTGAATGATTCAGGGATTCCTGGGGTTGGCATATTTTCACCTTTAACAATACACTCATACGTCTTAGCTCTTCCCATTACGTCATCTGACTTAACAGTCAAAATTTCTTGTAGGATATTGGCAGCACCAAACGCCTCCAATGCCCAAACCTCCATCTCTCCAAAACGCTGACCTCCAAATTGTGCTTTACCACCCAATGGTTGTTGGGTAATCAAAGAGTATGGTCCGATAGAACGTGCGTGCATCTTGTCATCTACCATGTGGCTCAATTTGATCATGTAGATCACACCCACTGTAGCTTGTTGCTCAAAACGCTCTCCAGTTCCTCCATCATAAAGATAAGTAACACCATATCTCGGTACTCCGGCTTCGTCAGTATAAGCATTGATGTCGTCAAAGTTAGCTCCATCAAAAATGGGTGTAGCATACTTTTTACCCAACTTCAAACCTGCCCATCCCAATACGGTCTCATAAATTTGACCCAAGTTCATACGTGATGGTACCCCTAGAGGGTTCAAAACGATATCTACTGGTGTTCCATCCTCTAAGAACGGCATGTCTTCATCACGGACAATACGAGCAACGATACCTTTGTTTCCGTGACGACCCGCCATCTTATCACCCACTCTCAACTTGCGTTTTTGAGCAATGTAAACTTTGGCTAATTTCACGATTCCTGCTGGTAACTCATCTCCTACTGTCAATTGGAATTTCTTGCGCTTGTATCCACCCAACGACTCATTGTATTTCAAGTTATAGTTGTGAATAGCACGTTTTACCAGCTCATTGATATGATCATCCTTGGTCCAAGTATCGGCATTTACTACACTGTAGTCAATGGTCATCAGAGCTTTAGCATTGAACTTGGTTCCTTTCTTGATTTGCTCTTCTTTGAAGTAATTGAAAACACCTTGAGAAGTATTCTCTTTTACCAAAGCCAACAACTTCTCGACCAAGATGCGCTTCAAATCAGCAACCTCTTTCTCATGCTCGCGATCCAATTGATCTACTTGAGCTTTTTCAGTTGTTTTAAGCGCTTTCTTTTCCTTGATTTGACGTTGGAACAACTTCTTATCAATAACAACACCTGCTGCTGCCGGTGGAACTTTCAAAGAAGCATCTTTCACATCACCCGCTTTGTCACCAAAGATGGCACGCAATAGCTTCTCCTCTGGCGTTGGGTCCGTTTCTCCCTTTGGAGTAATCTTACCAATCAAGATATCACCTTCTTTTACCTCTGCACCAACTCGGATAATTCCATTCTCATCCAAATCCTTTGTGGCTTCTTCTGAAACGTTTGGAATATCAGCAGTCAATTCCTCAACCCCACGCTTGGTGTCTCTCACCTCAGTGATATACTCATCAACGTGAATTGAAGTAAAGATATCATCACGCACAACGCGCTCAGAGATTACGATAGCATCCTCGAAGTTGTAACCTTTCCATGGCATGAAAGCCACTTTCAAGTTTCTACCCAAAGCCAATTCTCCTTGACGTGTTCCATAACCTTCAACCATGATCTGCCCTTCCGTAACACGATCTCCTTTCATCACAATTGGACGAAGGTTAACGCACATACTTTGGTTGGTCTTGGAGAACTTGCGAATGTTATAGGATTTTACAGCTGAGTCAAAACTCACCAATTCATCTTCTTCATTGCGCTTGTAACGAATTCTAATTTCATTTGCATCTACAAACTCAACCACTCCATCTCCTTCAGCTGTCAATAGTACACGAGAATCTTTAGCTACTCTACCCTCTAAACCGGTTCCAACAATTGGAGCTTCAGGTCTCATCAAAGGCACGGCTTGACGCATCATGTTTGATCCCATCAAAGCACGGTTGGCATCATCATGCTCCAAGAAAGGAATCAATGATGCAGCAATAGATGCAATCTGATTGGGAGCAACGTCCATCAAACTCAAATCTGTTGGAGGAATAATTGGGAAGTCACCTTCCAAACGAGCCTTAACTTGTGGGGTAAGGAAGTTACCTTTCTCGTCCACATCTGCATTGGCCTGCGCAATTACTTTTGAATCCTCATCTTCAGCTGTTAAATAAATAACACCTTCGTTATTCATATTGGCTTTACCATTGTCCACCTTACGGTAAGGTGTCTCGATAAATCCAAGACGATTAATTTTTGCGTAAACACACAATGAAGAAATCAAACCGATGTTTGGTCCTTCTGGTGTTTCAATGGTACACAAACGACCATAGTGCGTATAGTGAACGTCACGAACCTCAAAGCCCGCACGCTCGCGAGAAAGACCGCCGGGTCCCAAGGCTGACATACGACGCTTGTGCGTCACTTCAGACAAAGGATTGGTTTGGTCCATAAACTGAGACAACTGGTTGGTACCAAAGAAAGAGTTAATAACAGAACTCAATGTTTTGGCATTGATCAAGTCAATAGGGGTGAATACCTCATTGTCACGAACGTTCATACGCTCACGGATGGTACGGGCCATACGGGCCAAACCAACAGCAAACTGATTGTACAGTTGCTCTCCGACTGTACGAACACGACGGTTAGACAAGTGATCGATATCATCCACATCAGCCTTTGAATTCACCAACTCAATCAAGTAAGTGATGATTGACATGATGTCTTCCTTTGTCAATGTTCTTTGGTTAGGATCAATGTTCAATCCCAATTTGCGATTGATTCGGAAACGACCAACCTCACCCAAATCATAACGTTGTTCTGAGAAGAACAACTTGTCAATTACACTGCGCGCAGTCTCCAAATCTGGTGGCTCAGCGTTGCGCAACTGACGATAAATATATTCTACCGCTTCTTTCTCTGAATTGGTAGTATCTTTTTGCAATGTGTTATGGATAATAGTGAAATCCGCGGCATTGCTTTCTTCTTTGTGAAGAATGACAAATTTGGCACCACTATCAACAATTTGATCAATGTTTGATTCTTCTAAAACAGTTTCACGATCAAGAACAACCTCATTTCTTTCGATAGAAACAACCTCACCTGTATCTTCATCTACGAAGTCCTCAATCCAAGTGCGCAATACACGCGCGGCCAATCTTCTTCCTAAAACACGAGAAAGACCGGCTTTTGAAACCTTCACTTCCTCAGCTAGGTTAAAAATTTCAAGGATTTGACGATCACTTTCATAACCAATCGCACGCAACAAAGTTGTTACAGGTAACTTCTTTTTACGGTCGATATAGGCATACATTACGTTGTTAATGTCCGTTGCAAATTCAATCCAAGAACCCTTGAAAGGAATGATACGGGCACTGTACAACTTGGTACCATTGGCGTGACGGCTTTGGCCAAAGAACACACCAGGTGAGCGGTGCAATTGAGAAACAATTACACGCTCTGCTCCATTGATCACGAATGATCCTTGGGGCGTCATATAGGGGATTGTACCCAAATAAACATCCTGCACGATAGTTTCAAAATCCTCGTGCTCTGGATCGGTACAATACAATTTCAATTTTGCTTTTAGCGGAACGCTATAGGTTAATCCACGCTCGATACACTCATCAATGGTGTAACGGGGTGGATCGATAAAATAGTCTAAGAATTCCAAGACAAACTGATTGCGTGTGTCTGTAATGGGGAAATTCTCAGCAAATACTTTAAATAGACCTTCATTGCTGCGGTTCTCTGGATTGGTTTCCAACTGGAAGAACTCACGGAATGAGGCCAACTGAATTTCTAGAAAATCTGGGTAAT
>CANNHA010000064.1 GCA_947504275.1 Flavobacteriales bacterium | reverse complement strand
TCTTTTTTTAGACGCGACGAAATTACGGCAGGAAACCTAAAATTGTTACGAAATCACAAAGTCTTTTCTCACAGCAGCAAGTCTATGTATTTTAGCCACATGCCTATTCTTTCGCCCGCCCATGTTGAAAACATCAAAATTGCCTGGCAAAGTTTGACGGCGCAAAAACTCAGGGCCTCGCTCACCATCAGCATTATCGCCATTGGCATCATGGCCTTGGTGGGTATGATCACCGCAGTAACTGCCATTGAGGAAAAAATCAAAGCGGAATTTACACGCTTGGGCACCAACAGTTTCAGCATAGTATCTGGCAACAACATGCGCCGCGGAAGCCGCAATGGAATGGCTGCCAAGAGTTATGAATCGATGAAATATGAAGAGGCCCGTGCCTTTCAAAATCAATTCACCATCGCTCCCTTGGTTTCCATCACGGCAAGAGCATCTTTTAATACAACCGTCAAACACGAAGCGGAAACCACCAACCCCAATGTCAACGTCATTGGATGTGATGAGCACTATTTGCAAATATCATCTTACACCCTAAATGAAGGGCGCATCTTTACCCGACAGGAGGTAGAGCAAGGAGATAACGTTATCATCTTAGGCCAAGACGTGATTGAAAAATTGTTCATCCATGGTGAATCGCCCATCAACAAAACCGTGCGAATCAACAGCAATGCCTACCGCGTTGTGGGCACATTGAAATCCAAGGGCAACACCATGGGATTTGCAGGAGACAACCAATGTTTGATACCCACGCAAAATGTAAAGAAGTGTTTTGACAGTGCTACAACAGATTACACCATACAAGTGCAGGCCAAGGACAGCAAGGATTTGGGGCGCTTGGTATCAGAGGCAGTGAATACCATGCGCGTCATACGTGGCGATGAATTGGGGGAGGAAGAAAGTTTTGAAATCAGAATGAGCAATGGATTGGTGGAAGAGTTGACAGGGTTAATTAGCGGCATCACCAATGGCGGCATCTTCATTGGGCTCATCACCCTTTTGGGCGCATCGATAGGATTGATGAACATCATGTTGGTGAGTGTCACGGAGCGAACGCGTGAAATAGGAATTCGCAAAGCCTTGGGAGCAACACCCGGTAGAATTAGATTACAATTTTTGATCGAGTCCATCGTCATCGGACAGATAGGCGGCATCATAGGAATCTTCCTAGGGATATGGGTCGGCAACATCCTATCCATCTTCATGGAAACGCCATTCACCATACCATGGTTGTGGATCCTCTTGGGCTTTGTCATCTGCGCCGTAGTAGGCATCATCAGCGGCTGGTACCCAGCCTCCCAAGCCGCCAAGTTGGACCCGATTGAGGCGTTGAGATACGAATAAAAAGGGATGAGGTAGCGAGAGCATGAAATGCGATTCGCTATGAAGGGATGAAGGGATGAAGGGATGATGTTAATGCCTGATTTAGATTTATATTTATATTTACATTTACATTTAGATTTAGCTTGACCTTTCTTTATTCAATCTCATTACCATTTTCATTCTTTTGCTATTCTCGGCAACATCTCCCCTCCTGCCGCGCAGCGGAAAGGAGGGGTGTCCCGACGAGCGCAAGCGATGTCGGGACGGGGTGGTCATTCTGCATAAACCCGCATAACTTATAGGTTGACATCTTGCACAACAAAATGGAAATTTGCAAGATGAAATGGTTTCAAAATTTAAGATTCAATAATTTCCCAAATTGGGAACTAATTAATATATTTGCATAGTGAGAGTAATTGCGAAAAGTACTCTGCGTTCCTTTTGGGAAAAACATGCAGACAGTGAAAATGCTCTGAAATGTTGGCACAAAGAAGCGGAAGAGGCAAAGTGGAAAAATCCAAAGCAAATCAAGCGGATGTATCCATCAGTGAGTTTCTTAAACAACAATCGTGTTGTTTTTAATATCAAAGGGAACAAATACAGGTTAATCGTTCGCATCAATTATGACTATGAAATCGTTTGGATTCGATTTATTGGAACACACGCAGAATATGACAAAGTAGACGCATCAAATATTTAGAGAAATGAAAATCATCAAATCAGAAAAGGAATATCGACAAGCGCTCCAGCGATTGGAAGCAATATTTGATGCCAAGAAAAATACAGCACTTGGTGACGAATTGGAATTGCTATCCTTGCTGATTGAGCAATACGAGAAAGAAAAATACCTGATTGCATTTCCAGATCCAATATCAGCCATACAATTCAGGATGGAACAAATGGGCTACAAGCAAAAGGATTTGGCTGAGATCATAGGGCTCAAAAGCCGCGTCAGTGAAATCCTGAACCGCAAGCGAAAGTTAACCTTGGACATGATCCGCAAATTGCATCTCACAATGGGCATTCCCACTGAGGTATTGGTGAGAGAGTATTGATCATACACCAATCATGGCTCTGCATGGTGTCTTTCTCAACATTCAAATTTTTGACGCAAATACCTTAAAAAAGGAAAGATTATCCAGAAGAACACAATTTCGTAGGGGCGTATTGCAATACGCCCCTACAATGCGATTGGATCTGAAAAAACACAACACTTGCGAATCGTTCCACTCTCGCTACCAACCATTGAATTACGCATTCTGAAAAACACCCATGACCGATGCCTCATGATTGACAATAAAGAATTGTACTACCTTGGAGCATCATTGAAAGATTTGGGCAAACGTTGGTTTGCGTTTTCGTGCATGGATGATTTCCTCAATGAGGTAAGAGCACGATTGGCTAATCCTCATTTTTTGGCGATAACGAGGACTAGTCATTTTAGGCTGAGCCAGGACGATATGAACCATATCCCCACCTCATAACCTCATAGCGAATCGCATTTCATGCTCTCGCTACCTCATAACCTCATCCCTTCATCACCCTATAGTTAAAAAGCCCGAACAGCCCTAACATAGTAGTTGACGCCCTTATCGTTGTAGTTGGTGGTGCCATTGCCGAAGTAGAATATCCATGCGTAGCTGGAATTGTTCTCCGACGAGGACCAATAATAAATATATGGACCGGCATTCAAATCAAATGGAGCACCTCCAGCAATTTGGGATAAGCTTTGATTCAAATTGTACTTGGCATTGTACATCAAATTCAATTCATCAATGGCGGGCAAATACCAATCCGTAAATCCAACCGCCTCATAGGCATCACACAATTGAGCGGCACTGCCGGCTTCCACACCTGCCGCTATGATAGCCGCAGTATTGGCAGCACCGTTCCAAGAACTTTCGCAATTGGGCGCATCCGTACCAAACAATCCCCAAACGGCTCCTATGCTTAAATCTGTCAATGAAACAATCAACCCATGCTCCACACCTAAGGCGTCTTTGTACACATGAAACACCACGCCACCGCCAAAACTCTCCCCTACCCAATGGGTAAATCCACCGCCATTGCCGGCAGGACCTTGAGGGCCTGCGGGACCTGTTAATCCAATTGGACCTTGGGCACCTTGAGGACCCGTGGCGCCTGTTGCGCCCGCTGGACCTGTCTCACCTTGAGGACCCTGGGGTCCTGGTGTACCACTTTGCGCTGCATACAACGCATACGGCACACTCAACATCTGCTGCGTGCCCAGATCCACACTACCCATCATCACATGCAAAAACTTAGCACCATTGCCCCAATTGATACTACTAAAATTGCCTTGCGATACAACGCCATTTCCAACCACACAACTCACCAATCCTTGGGCGTTACTGGTCAATGAATGACTTTCTTGATAGACAACCGTTCCATCCGTTGTGCCGTCGTGGATCATAAAGGTTAATACCGCTTCACTGCTGGCCATCACACTTCCATCCGCATTGCGCATTACGGCTTGGTAGGGAATGCCCTGCGGGGACTGGGAAAAAAGGGATGAAGTAATGAGGAGATGAAGGAAGAGAGGGATGAAGAAAAATGTATTCAGCTTTTTCATGATCTTGATTTATAGTTCAAATATAGATAAAAAAAGTAAAGAGGATAGAGTAAAGAGGCAGTTATGTTTCGCTGATGAGACATGGCAGGACGTAATTGACGTTGAGCCCCGGAGGGGCGACATATAAATAGGATGGAATATCAATCATAACCGACCCGCGCCAGGGATGGGAGCGGCATCCTTTTGGGGAAGGGAGAAGGCTCGAAGCATGCTTCGACCCGACGGAATGAACCAAAAGATACAGCGGACAGCCCGGTGACCGATGACGGAGCAAAGCGGAGCCAACGGGCAGGCGCCATCATTATTCATTGAAAGTTAAAAGCTGACTGCGCAAGATGGTCTAAACAAAAATGATCAGAAGAAATCCATTGATAAGAGAAACAAATTCATGCCATTTATATGTGCCTTATATGTTTCTTGCTCGGTTGAACAATGCACTTGTTCTTTGCAAAAAAAAAAATCCAAATGTCTTCTTCACTGAAAACACTAACCCAACCACAAAGAAAAAATTATGTACCAAATAACGTACAATATTTTGTACATTTGTGGAAAGAAAAATCCATGAAAGCCATCACCATTTCTACCTTGCGCAAAGGCATGAAAGAATACTTTGATTATGTTTCCAAATCCATGGAGGTGCTAATTATTCCCCGCAACAAAGACAATGATGCCATCGTCATCATGTCCATTCAAGAATACAATTCACTAAAGGAGACAGAACATTTGCTTTCAACCCAAAGCAACCGAAATCGTTTGCAAGAATCCTTGGATCAAGCATCCAAAGGCAAAACCATTCCCTATAAAGTGAAATAGAGAGAAAGTAACGAATTGTTATGAACTTCGAATTCACCACACATGCCTTTGAAGATCTCTCCTTTTGGATTGAAAACGATCCAGAAGTTGTTTCAAAAATCAACGAACTTCTCAAAGCCATTAAAAAGGATCCTTTCAAAGGTATTGGCAAACCTGAACCTCTAAAGTTTGGTTTCAAAGGTTATTGGTCCAGAAGAATCACCGGTGAACACCGCCTAGTATACTCCATCAACGGCAACAAAGGAAAAGACCAAAAATGCACCATCATCCAGTGCCGCTTCCATTATTAGTAAGTCTCTCAAAAAGAGCTCTCATTCTCAATTTCGCTCTCATTCTCGCTCTCGCTCTATCCTTTGACCCTTCTCCCCGCCTTCCCATAATACCCACACCGCAAATCATACAACGCTTTTAACTCCTCATCACTCATGGTTGCGGCCAAGGGTCTTGTTGTATCTTGATGCAACCGCTCCAATATCACTTCCCATGGTGTGTCCAACCAAATGGTCTCTCCTGCCCGATTCAACCAATCCATGATGTCCGGCTGACAAACCGATCCTCCACCTGTTGCACAGACAAACGACTCTTGTTTGGACAACTGCGCGTACAAAACATCGCGCTCCATGCGCCTAAAATACTTCTCTCCCCACTGCGCAAAAAAGTCCTTCACACTCATGCCTATCTTCTCTTCTATCAATGCATCTGTATCCACAAAGGGTAATCCCTTCTCCTCCGCCAATTGCTTGCCCCAAGTGGTTTTTCCACTGGCCATAAAGCCTACTATGAATATCTTCTGATGCATTGTCTGCAAATATGCCTCATTTTTCACGGCACAACTGCCCTTTCTGCAGTTCATTACAAAATTCAATGCCATTATTTCCGATTATCTCTGTTGGACTCAAGATTGATGCGCCAAGAAAAACAATAAAAATGGACTTAAACAAATTCACCATAAAAACCCAAGAGGTCATCCAACGCGCTCAGCAGATCTCATTGGACAAAGAAAGCGGTAGCATTGAAAATGCTCACCTGCTCAAAGCGCTTTTGGAAATCGACCAAAACATCACACCCCATATTTTCAACAAATGCAGCGCATCGTTAACCAACGTTCAATTGCAAATCGATAAAATCATTCAAGCCCTGCCCAAGGTCAGCGGGGGTCAATTGCAATTGTCCAATCAAGCTTCCAAGACTTTGCTCAATGCGGTGAACAAAGCGCAAAAGATGGGTGATGAATACGTCACTGTAGAACACCTGTTGTTGTCTTTTATTCAAGGCAATGACCATATCAGTCAAATCCTGCAAGACGCAGGTTTGCAAAGCTCAGTGGTAGAAAAGACCATTGTCGACATGCGCAAAGGAAGCAAGGTCACTTCTTCCAGCGCTGAAGAAAGCTACCAGAGTTTGAGCAAGTTTGCCAAAAACCTCAATGCGCTTGCAAGAGATGGTAAATTGGATCCTGTCATCGGTCGCGATGAAGAGATTCGTCGTGTCCTTCAAATTTTGTCTCGAAGAACAAAAAACAATCCTATTCTCATCGGTGAACCCGGTGTCGGTAAAACAGCCATCACAGAAGGAATTGCCCACCGCATCATCAATGGTGATGTTCCAGAAAACCTTTTGGACAAAACCATTTTCAGCTTGGACATGGGAGCCTTGGTGGCAGGTGCCAAATACAAAGGGGAATTTGAAGAACGACTAAAATCTGTTGTCAAAGAAGTCCAAGAAAGCGATGGAAGCATTATCCTTTTCATTGATGAGATTCATACACTTGTTGGCGCAGGTGGCGGAGAAGGAGCCATGGATGCTGCCAACATTCTAAAGCCAGCATTGGCGCGTGGAGAATTGCGTAGCATCGGTGCAACGACATTGAACGAATACCAAAAGTTCTTTGAAAAAGACAAAGCATTGGAACGTCGATTCCAAAAAGTAATGGTTGAAGAACCGGATAGAGACGATGCCATTGCCATCTTGAGAGGATTAAAAGAGAAATATGAAAACCACCACAAGGTGCAAATCAAAGACGATGCAATCATTGCAGCAGTTGAGCTTTCACAGCGCTATATCACAGATCGTTTCTTGCCAGACAAAGCCATCGACTTGATTGATGAAGCAGCCTCTATGATTCGCATGGAAATGAATTCCAAGCCGGTTGAATTGGACCAGGTGGAACGTGAGATATTGCAATTGGAAATTGAAAGAGAGGCCATCAAACGTGAAAACAATGAAACGCGTCTTACAGCCATTCAAAAAGAATTGGCAGAGTTGCAAGACAATCGCAATGACCTTCACGCCAAATGGAAATCAGAGAAAGATGTTGTGGAGGAAATTCAATCTGCCAAAACCCAAATGGAGTCTTTGAAAAACCAAGCGGATCAAGCTGAGCGCGAAGGAAACTACGGTTTGGTTGCGGAAATTCGTTACGGTAAAATCAAAGAAACAGAGCAACAAATTGAGATGGCCAAAGCCAAGCTTGTTGACTTACAAGTCAACGGGAAAATGGTGAAAGAAGAAGTCGATCCAGATGAGATTGCAGCCGTTGTAGCCAAGTGGACCCACATCCCTGTGAGCAGAATGTTAGAAAGTGAAAGGGAGAAATTGTTGCGCTTGGAAGACGAATTGAAGAAAAGAGTTGTTGGGCAAGAAGAGGCTGTGATCGCCATTAGTGATGCTGTAAGACGCAGCAGGGCTGGACTTTCAGATGAGAACAAACCAATAGGATCTTTCATCTTCTTGGGAACTACAGGTGTCGGAAAAACCGAGGTGGCCAAGGCACTATCCGAGGTATTGTTCAATGATGAGAATGCCATGACCCGGATTGACATGAGTGAATACCAGGAGAAACACAGCGTAAGCAGATTGGTAGGTGCACCTCCCGGATATGTCGGATATGATGAAGGTGGTCAGTTGACAGAAGCTGTTCGCAGAAAACCATACTCCGTGGTATTGTTGGATGAGATTGAAAAAGCGCATCCTGATGTATTCAACATCTTATTGCAAGTATTGGATGACGGACGATTAACGGACAACAAAGGCCGAGTGGTTAATTTCAAAAACACCATCATCATCATGACCAGCAACATGGGCGCTAGTATTATCCAAGAGCGATTTGAAAAGGTCAATGAAAAGAATGAATGGGAAATATTTGAACAAACCAAAGAGGAAGTAATGCAAGTATTGCGCAGCAGCATGCGCCCTGAATTCCTGAACAGGATTGATGAAATCATCATGTTCACGCCATTGAGTAAAAAGCATTTGGAAGGTATCATTAAAATACAACTACACCATTTGGCAGAGAAACTCAACAAGCAGCACATTCATTTGCAACTAACACCTGATGCCATGGCCTACATCATGGAGAAAGGATATGACCCCGCGATGGGAGCACGTCCAGTAAAACGCGTCATTCAGAAAGATGTGATGACTTCCCTATCCAAGGCCATCCTATCCGGGAAAATTCAAAAAGAAGAACCCATGGTGATGGATGTCTTTGACGGACAGGTTGTTTTCAGAGCGCCTATTGAAGGTGAAGAGCTGATTAACACCTGATTTACAACAAGAGATAATATAATTTTTATCTATACACCATAAAAACTATCAATAACATCAATAAAAAGAAACGGGTAATATTGCAAACGTAAATTGACAATATTATTCAATGAAAAAAATAGCAACAATTGCAATGGCACTGATGGGATTCAGTGCCATTGCGCAACATGGCCAAGGCGGAGACCCCAGCCAATGTCCTTTCCACGAAGGGCCTAAAACCGCCAACAAGGGACAACAAGTCAATGACTGGTGGCCCAACAGATTGGATCTTGGTGTTTTAAGACAACACTCAGAAAAGTCCAATCCCATGGATCCGTCTTTCAACTATGTCACAGCTTTCAACAGCGTTGATTATGCAGCGCTGAAGAGCGACATCAAGCAGGTTCTCACCACCTCACAAGATTGGTGGCCCGCCGACTTTGGAAACTACGGACCGTTCTTTATTCGCATGTCTTGGCACAGTGCAGGTACATACCGCACAGGAGATGGTCGCGGTGGTACGCGTTCAGGCATGGAGCGTTTTGCTCCACAAAACAGTTGGCCTGATAATACCAACTTGGACAAGGCGCGCAGATTGTTGTGGCCCATCAAGCAGAAATATGGCAACAAGATTTCATGGGCGGATTTAATGATCCTTGCTGGTAATGTTTCTCTTGAGTCGATGGGATTTCCAACATACGGATTTGCCGGAGGAAGAGAGGATGTTTTTGAACCAGAGCAGAATGTTTATTGGGGTTCAGAAACCAAATGGTTGGATGACAAGCGATATGCTGAAGGAAGAAATCTAGAAAATCCTTTGGCCGCAGTGCAGATGGGATTGATCTACGTCAACCCAGAAGGTCCCAACGGAAATCCTGATCCTTTGGCAGCTGCCAAAGACATCCGCGAAACTTTTGGTCGCATGGGGATGAATGACGAAGAAACCGTTGCTTTGATTGCAGGTGGTCACAGCTTTGGAAAAACACATGGTGCTGGTCCTGCTTCCAATGTTGGTCCAGAACCAGAAGCTGCGCCCATCGAAGAGCAAGGATTGGGTTGGTCGAGCACCTACCAATCAGGAAAGGGCAAAGACGCCATCACTTCTGGATTAGAAGTTACATGGACCACCACGCCTACCATGTGGGGCCATAGCTACTTCCAAATTCTTTTCAAGAATGAATGGGACTTGACAACAAGCCCTGCGGGAGCAAAGCAATGGATGGCCAAAAACCCAACGATGATGGTGCCAGATGCCTATGATCCAACCAAGAAAATTGCACCTACCATGTTGACCACGGACTTGTCCATGCGTTTCGATCCAGCATACGAAAAGATTTCGCGAAGATTCATGGAGAATCCAGATGAATTCACCAAAGCATTTGGTAAGGCTTGGTTCAAACTAACACACCGGGATATGGGACCAAAGTCAACTTATTTGGGCCCTGAAATTCCAAAAGAAGATTTGATTTGGCAAGATCCAATTCCGGCATTGAATCACGCTGTTGTTGGTGATCTTGAAATACAACAATTGAAACAAGAAATCTTGAAAAGCGGATTGAGTATTTCTGAGTGTGTATCAACAGCTTGGGCTTCAGCTTCCACTTATCGCCATTCAGACCGAAGAGGCGGCGCCAATGGTGCCCGTATCCGCTTGGCTCCGCAAAAAGATTGGGCTGTCAACAATCCAAAGCAATTGGAAAAAGTATTGAGTGCATTGGAAAAAATCCAAAAGAATTTCAATGCAAACGCCAAGGGAGGAAAGAAAGTCTCCATGGCTGATCTCATTGTTTTAGCAGGTAATGCAGCGGTAGAAAAGGCAGCACAAAACAATGGCGTTTCTATTCAAATACCATTCGTTCCTGGTCGTATGGATGCAACGCAGGAACAGACTGATGTTCAATCTTTCTCTTACCTTGAACCACAAGCAGATGGATTCCGCAATTACACCAAAGCGCATTACACCATTCCCACAGAGGAGCTATTGGTGGATAAAGCGCAATTGCTAACCCTAACAGTTCCTGAGATGACCGTATTGGTTGGCGGTTTACGCACATTAGGGGCCAACTACGACGGCAGTAATACAGGATTATTAACAAC
This sequence comes from Flavobacteriales bacterium, assembly GCA_947504275.1. GTDB lineage: Bacteria > Bacteroidota > Bacteroidia > Flavobacteriales_D > Sanyastnellaceae > CAMCTV01. Next base: position 4,044 of record CANNHA010000064.1, on the reverse strand, counting down.
CAAAAAAGAAACCTTATCCAATGATTTCTTCATCAATCTTTTGGACATGAACACAACGTGGAAACCAACAGATGAGCACAAAGAAAACTTTGAAGGAAAAGAGCGTGAGACAGGTAAAGTTCAATGGACCGCTACACGTGCAGACTTGATTTTTGGATCTCATTCTGAGTTGCGCGCTTTGGCTGAAGTATACGCCAGCAGCGATGCCAAAGAGAAGTTTGTGAAAGACTTTGCCTCAGCTTGGGATAAAGTTATGAATCTAGATCGCTTTGACTTAAAAAACAAAATGAATTAAGGCGTTGTAAGCCGAAAACAAGAAAAGGGCCGGAAAGCAAATTTGCTCCGGCCCTTTTTTTTATGAGAAAATCTCTCTGGATTTATTTCACCATCCATTTTTTAGTGAAGGATTGCCCATTGTTATTTACCCGTACCAAATAAGTTCCAGTTGCAAATTCAGTTGCATTTAAAGTCAACTGACTTCCAGCCACCCACTCAGCGCAAATCAACTTTCCATTCATATCCAAAACCTGAACCCATGAAGCATTGGGAACATTGATAACAGAGATATCACTTGAAGGGTTGGGATATATGGACACTTTGCTGTTCCAATTTTCAGCCACACCTACCCCTGAATAATCAATCACTGCAACATCATCAATATAATATGCACCTTGTCCGCTTGACATGTCCGTACCAAAAAAATCAATGGCTCGCAATTGATTCAAGCCAGCGCCACCTCCATTGTTGTTAATGGACCATTGTCCAGTAAACAATACTTCATTATTCATTTTGGCTTCAACAGCATCATTGTCCAAATCCACCATGATTCTAAAGTTGAACCACTGGTCCAAGGTATAGGTCAATGCTGATGGTGTGTTTGTACCGCCCAAAGTATAGGAAACCGCTCCTGCCCCATCAAAAAACACATCAAAAGCCCACTCATAAGCCGTTGAACTAGCAGACCAAGTGTGCATTCCATTAAAATAAGCCCCAGTGCTTCCGGTTGGAATCATCATATTGAAAGAGATGATATACTTGCCTGTTGTATAAGGTCCAATAGGTAAAACCAGGTCTGTGGCTTGGCCACTGATAAAGGCACTGTTGGATGGTGAACTTGAATAATCCGAAGAAACCGTTGCGTCAGAATTGCCAGTATTGGACCAATTGCTCCAAATTGGGTTGGATGCCACAACGCCATATCCGACGGTGTAAGCATCAAAGTTGTCTTCAAAAATTGTAACCTGGGCATTCAACCCGATTGAAATGGCCAATACAGCCAAAGAAGTGTAAAGTTTTTTCATAGTTAAAAGTTTAGTTGCCCGAATATATCATTTCATCTCGAATGATTAACATTTTGAATAAAAAATCTTTTTACATTCGCTACAAAGCAAAGCGATTTGATCGAGAAAGAAATTTACCTACCCGCCATTGACCCCATTGAGTTTTTTGGCCCCAACAATATCAAGTTCAAACTGATATTATCCAAATTCCCAAAATGCAAAGTTGTATCAAGAGGCAATTTCCTAAAACTTCACGGAAGTGTGGAAGATGTCGCTGCAATGGATGACATGCTCACGCTTCTCTTCTGGCACATTGAAAAATACCAATCGTTAAGCATGCAACAATTGGAACTCATTCTTGCCGGGGAAAAAGAGGTTAAAGTAGAAAACGGCAAAGACAATGTGCTGGTATATGGCCCTGGTGGACACAAGGTGGTGGCCAAGTCTCCTAACCAACACAGAATGGTAGAAGCTTGTGACAACAACGACATGATTTTCGCCATTGGTCCTGCCGGAACTGGAAAGACCTACACTGCTGTAGCCTTAGCGGTGAGAGCTTTAAAGGACAAGCAAATCAAACGCATCATTCTAACAAGACCCGCAGTAGAAGCTGGGGAAAATCTGGGCTTCTTACCCGGAGACTTAAAGGAAAAATTAGATCCCTATTTACAACCCTTGTACGACGCTCTAATGGACATGATTCCTTACGAGAAGCTGGCGGAATACATGGAGAAAAATGTCATAGAAATCGCACCACTGGCTTTCATGCGCGGTAGAACCTTGGACAAGGCTTTTGTCATTTTAGATGAAGCACAGAATGCAACAGTAGCGCAAATGAAAATGTTTCTTACACGCATGGGGCAGAATGCCAAATTCATCATTACTGGAGATGCCACGCAAATTGATTTACCCAAAAGTCAAAAAAGTGGATTGATGCATGCCGTGCACATTTTAAGGAACACACCCGACATTGCAATTGTTGAACTCGACGAACAAGACGTCATTCGACACAAATTGGTGAGGAAAATTATTGCTGCTTACGACAAATCAGAAAATACCAATCAGGAATAATTATCTGATTCGATCCACTGATCTCACCTTGGCTTCATCTTTCATCACATTGCGCATGGCCATATAGGTCAAGGCAAACGCAGCTATGGGAATAGAATAATATACTCTTGTTTTATCATTCCAATATCCTCTGATCATGGACTCAATGATGATGGTGCAAATCAGCATGGTTACCAAAGAAATCTTAGACCATTTGATTTGACGTTTGCGATTGTTGTAATCAAAAATCACAAAGAACAACATTCCAATGGGCAACATCAAAATCCAGTGAATACTCTTACTCACCATCCATTGATTGATCCATATTTGAAGGCCCATAGCGATAATGGCACCCAGCCATTGTAAGGATTGAATACGTTGTATCATGGTGCCAAATATAAATGAAAAAAAAAGTTGGAGATTCAAAAAATGGTTGTACAATTGCAACGTCCATTCGGACAAATTCTAAAAATCAAATTCCACATTACATGTACGATATTGTTTCGCTAAACGCGATGAAAGTTGGTGAGTTGCGTGAGATCGCAGATAAATTAAACATCACACAGTCAGACAAACTTAAAAAACAAGATCTTGTTTTTAAGATCATCGATACCCAAAACACATCACAAGTTTCAGTTCCTAGTGCTGCTCCAGCAGCAACTCCTCTTGCTGAAAATTCAGAAGATAGCAACAAGCGGAAGAGAGAACGAATCAAAAAAGAAGCAACTGCCGAATTGCCTTTAGAATTGGCCGGAAGTCTGTCTGACGAAACGCCTGTTGCTCCCACCATTGCAACTCCTGAAGCTACAGCATTGCCCAAAGCAGAAACTCCCGTGCAGCCTGCACAAGAGAATAGACCTCCCAGACCACAGCAACATCAGCCACGCGAGGATCGTCCTCAACACCCTGATCGTCGCGGGAACCAAGACAGACCGCAGCGTGAGCACCGCGATGACTTTCAAAGAAACAAGCGTTTTGACCAGCCTAACAAGCCACAACATCAACATCAACAAAACCCCACTGGAACAGATTCACCACGCGTGCATCAAAAACCTGAGGGAAACAATGAAGTTGTATCACAAAACAACGTAGCACGTCCTGACCGCTCCAAGCGCGGACAGCCCGACGAGCATGGATACAACTTCGATGGATTGGTCATTGCAGAGGGTGTATTGGAAATGATGCCGGATGGATTTGGTTTTCTTCGGTCTTCTGATTTCAACTATTTGAATTCGCCCGATGATGTTTATGTAAGCCAACAACAAATCAAAACATTTGGTTTGCTTACTGGTGATACCGTGAAAGGAGCTGTTCGTCCTCCGAGGGAAGGTGAAAAATATTTCCCATTGATCAGCGTAGAAATGATCAATGGCCGTGAACCAAGTTGGGTTAGAGATCGCGTTCCATTCAAATTCTTGACGCCCTTGTTCCCCAATGAGCGTTTCAGATTAGCAGACAACAACAACAATATTTCCATGCGCATCATGGACCTCTTCTCACCCATCGGTAAAGGACAAAGAGGAATGATTGTATCACAACCCAAAACAGGAAAAACCACCCTATTGAAAGATGTGGCCAACGCCATTGCTCAGAATCATCCTGAAGTTTACTTGATGGTTTTGTTGATCGATGAGCGACCTGAAGAGGTGACCGATATGAAGCGAAGTGTCAAAGGCGAAGTGGTTGCATCTACTTTTGATGAACCCGCAGAGCG
>CANNHA010000063.1 GCA_947504275.1 Flavobacteriales bacterium | reverse complement strand
TCCAGATGTGGATGTTTGTCTCGGTGAAAGCCTCACACTCAACGCGGAATTGGCTGATACTTGGTTTTGGAGCCCCGTTGAATTATTTGACAACGGCACCATTCAAAGCCCAGTATTTACAGGTGATGAAACAACCTTGGTCACCCTAAGCATGACCAATAGTTGCGGCAGTGGATACGTCAATTTTTGGGTCAATGTGTTGGACGTAAATATTGTCCTTTTTGCCAACAACAGTGTTTGCCTTGGGGATACCGTTTTGTGCACTGCCTCCGGTGCAGATGTGTACACGTGGCAACCCGCTTCTTGGGTCTTGCAAGACAACAACAATCAAGCTTTGATGGTTCCTTTGGGCAGTGATAGTCTTCGCGTGATTGGCGCCAATTCACTCGGTTGCAACGACCAACAATCGCAATGGATTGAAGTGCTTCCTCTTCCCAATTTGTCCCTGCAAGACAGCATCACCTTTGACTATCCCGATGCTGTCTCGATTCCCATCGTATCCAATATTCCTTTTGGTCAATGGGAACCTGTGCACCACCTCTCTTGCGACACTTGCGCACAAACCATCGCCGATCCCACCTCCCCCACCCTGTATCACTTCTCCGTGGCCGATGATGCCGGATGCGGCGCAGAGGACAGTATTTGGGTCGTGCCCCTCTACCCCTTTTGGGTCCCCAATACCTTCACCCCCAACAATGACCAAATCAACGACGGCTTTGGTGTGGTCTCCAGAACTAAATTGGACAACTTCGAGTTCCGTGTATTTGACCGCTGGGGTGGACTAGTCTTTTTTACCAATGACCAAAACAAGCGTTGGGACGGCAGCTTCAATGGATACTTTGTACCGCAAGATGCTTATGTGTGGGAACTGCAATTCAAGTTACCCGAAGGCGACCAACTTTACCGCGGTCATGTTACCATTCTCAGGTGATTGTTTTACATTTGCCCTCATAAATAAAAACATGGCTTACTCTTTTATCTCCCTTGACCAACAAGATGCTGTTCTTGTTTTGACCATTCAACGTCCTGATCAATTGAACGCTTTGAACAAAGCAACCATTGAAGAGTTGAACAGCGCATTAAACGCCGCTGACAGCGATGCTTCTGTTCGTTGCATCATCATCACAGGATCAGGAACAAAAGCTTTTGTGGCGGGTGCGGACATCAAGGAGTTTGCCAACTTCTCTGTTGAGCAAGGCGAAGCATTAAGCCGTGATGGGCACAATTTGTTGTTCAATCGCGTGGAGAACATGAGCAAGCCTGTTATTGCGGCAGTCAACGGTTTTGCTTTGGGCGGTGGATTAGAATTGGCCATGAGTTGCCATTTCCGTTACGCATCTGAAAATGCCAAATTGGGATTGCCTGAGGTAACCTTGGGTGTCATTCCTGGCTACGGTGGTACCCAACGCTTGGCGCAATTGGTGGGCAAAGGAAAGGCCATGGAGATGATCACTTCCGCGCAAATGATTGGCGCTGCAGAAGCCAAAGAGTGGGGATTGGTGAACCAAGTGGTTCCGCAAGAAGAGCTGTTAAACACATGCTTGATAGTGGCTCAAAAAATCGCGACCAATTCTCCCAGAGCGATTTCCGCTGCATTGCGCTCAGTATTGTCTGGCTATGCTTTTGCAGAAACTGGATTGAATACAGAAATCAAAGAGTTCGGAGCGTGCTTTGGTACTGCAGATTTCAAAGAGGGTACCACGGCCTTTATGGAAAAAAGAAAACCAACTTTCGAGGGAAAATGATTGAGGTAGCCATCATCAATCAATCTGCGTTTGAACTTCCTGCCTATGCCACAGAAGGCGCTGCAGGACTGGACATTCGTGCCAACATCACCGATCCTGTTGTACTTGCTCCCCTAGAAAGACAGTTGATTCCCACTGGACTTTTTGTTGCCATCCCATTGGGATATGAAATCCAAATTCGTCCAAGAAGTGGCATGGCTTTCAAGCATGGGATAACAGTGCTCAACACACCTGGGACAATAGATGCGGATTATCGCGGAGAAATCAAAGTCTTATTGGTCAATCTCAGCAACATCTCCTTCACCATTGAACCCGGTGAGCGCATTGCGCAAATGCTTCTGGCCAAGCACGAAATATTGTCCTGGAATACAACCACTGAATTGCCCTCTACTGAAAGAGGGACAGGAGGATTTGGAAGTACTGGATTGAAATAATCAATAACCCAAACGCTCTCTCACCCTGCCCAGAGTGGCTTGTGCCACCAATCGAGCCTTAGCCGCTCCTTCTTGCAACACTTCTTCCAAGGCTTCAGGATGTGACATCCAGTGGTTGAATTGCTCGCGTTCATTTTTGAAACGATCTAAAATAGCGGCCAACAAATCTTTTTTAGCATGTCCCCAACCGTATCCACCAGCGGTTAATTTATCTCGCAATTCTTGTGTCGGTTGATCTCCAACAATCAATTGCATCAACGCACAAATCGCATTGGCATTGGGATCTTTAGAGTCTTCTAATGCCGTGCTATCCGTGGCAATCTTTTTGTTGATTACGTCCTTCAATTCTTTTTCAGGAAGAAAAATATTGATGAAGTTGTCATAACTCTTGCTCATTTTTTGTCCATCGGTTCCTGGCACATACATCGTGTCTTTGCTCAATTTGACTTCTGGGACAACCAAGGTTTCACCAAACAAACGATTAAAAGTACTGGCGATATCGCGCGTGATTTCCAAATGCTGAACTTGGTCTTTTCCTACTGGTACGTGGTCTGCATCGTACAACAAAATATCTGCTGCCATTAACACCGGGTAGGTAAAAAGACCCGCGTTGACATCTGATAGGCGATCGCTCTTGTCTTTAAAACTATGCGCATTGGCCAACATGGGATAAGGCGTCAAGCAAGACAAGTACCAGCACAACTCTGCCACCTCAGGAACATCGCTTTGGCGGTAAAATACCGTCTTGTGGTGATCCAATCCCATCGCCAACCATGTGGCAGCTACAGCAAGGGTATTGCTGCGCATCCGCTCAGCGTCTTTGATTTGCGTGAGCGAGTGGAAATTGGCAATGAACAAAAACGAATCGTTGTTGCCCTCCTTGCTCATTTCAACGGCGGGTAAGATGGCGCCCAAGATATTTCCCAAGTGGGGAACATTGGTGCTTTGAATTCCAGTTAAGACTCTTGACATGTTGCAAAGATAGGATAGTGTAAAAAAGGAATAAAGTCTTATTATCTTAGCGCCATGTCATTTGCATTTGGAAAAAAGAATTACTACATCCTCGGAGCAGGTTTGTTGTTATTGATTATCGGATATTTTTTAATGAGTGGTGGCGCGGCTACCAGCGCGGATGAATTCAATGCGGAAGAGCTTTTCAGTGCGCGCCGCATCACCGTAGCGCCCATTGTGGTTTTAATCGGATATGTTGTGATTGGCGTTGCCATCATGTACCGTGACAAGTCTGAAACTGGAGTCAAGAAAAGCGATGCTGCTGATGTGGCATCCAAAAGAAAGTAAACCGTGGGGATTTTAGAAGCCATCATCATTGCCATCGTAGAGGGCATCACGGAATTTTTGCCCATTTCAAGCACTGGGCACATGATCATCACCCAGGCCATTTTAGGCGTGGAGTCCAATCAATTTACCAAAGCCTTTACCGTTATCATTCAATTTGGCGCTATCACCAGCGTATTGTTTTTGTATTGGAAACGATTTTTTCAGTCCATTGACTTTTATGTCAAATTGTTTATTGCCTTTATTCCTGCGGCAGTGATGGGATTGTTGTTTGGCGATTTGATTGACGACATGCTGGAACAAGTGGACATTGTGGCGGTTTCGTTATTGTTAGGCGGATGGATATTGATTTATTCTGATAAATGGTTTGCCAAGAACCTGCATGCAGAAGAAGCCCCCGTAACACGGAAGAATGCGTTTGTGGTTGGATTGTTTCAATGCATTGCGCTCATACCGGGGGTTTCGCGCTCAGCAGCCACCATCATTGGCGGAATGATTTCTGGATGGAACAAGAAACAAGCGGCAGAGTTCTCTTTCTTTTTGGCCGTACCCACCATGTTTGCGGCATCATTGAAAAAGACGTATGATGTGGTTAAAATCGATTACCACATTATAACAGATCATTGGGGTATTATGCTTTTGGGTTGTATAGTAGCGGCGGCTGTCGCCTTCTTATCCATCAAGACCTTAATGAAAATATTGCAAAACAAGGGCTTTGCCCCTTTCGGTTGGTACCGCGTCATCCTAGGTGGAACCATCTTGGCGCTTTTGATGGCGAGGGTTCCGTTGGAGATTGTGAAGTAAAATTGAACAGTCTCTGGTTTCAATAATTGTAAACAAAACCAACGGTTGGTGCTATCCAATACGATTTGCTTTTTAATTCATTCACGGCCATTGACTGATGTCGTTGCATTGCTAAAAAGCAAGAAAAATTGATCAATAGCCTTTCATTCAATAAATATCCCATTGAAGGCGCAAGACGGAAACTGAAAAAATTAGAATATCGCTTTTGATTTTGAGAATAATTGAAAACGATAACATCGTCTTTCAATAATCTCCCTTCCTGCTGCAAAATCAAAGAATAGCTGACGCCCAATTGTATCCCGAGTCTTAATGGACCCCAATCCTTGAGCATTCCAAATTGAATAGGAATGGACAAAGTAGAAAGCGAGTTATGGTGTCTAATTGTTCTGATATTCTTACCCATTACTGCTTGTTGATTCACAAACAACAACGTATCAGACAAAATAACTTTGTCAAATCGATCCTTCCAATTTGCCCACTCCAATCCTGTTTGTAAAAACCAATTTTGCCCTTTTTTTATCTCTACCATTCCACCCGCTAACAAACCCCATTCGGAACTCAAATCAGCATTCAAACTATCCGACAATGAACCTGCTCCATTTGTATATGTTTGATGCGCCCAAAGCGGACCAGCATAACACTGCCAGGATCGCTTCTTTGACATCTTCCCTGCATCTTGATCCTTGAATAAAACTCTTAGCATCGGTTTTGATATTGGACCAATGATCAGTTTTGTGGGCGGGCAAGGAGTCAATCTCGATATTATCTCTGTATGCGAATACTCTAGTAAGCGATCCTCTGATTCCTGAGCAACTTGAATCAAGGACTGAATCCTTTGCGCGGTGTTCACCTCCTTTGTTTGAAGAGATGTGCCGAGTTTGAATCCTCTATTGAGCATGTCCATGCCCGCATCATTAATAAATCCTTTCACATCACTATCAGAACTATTTTGGGAGGGTGCGGTTACTTCCATTGATTGATCCCGTCCCAATTCACTTTGACCAGTTGATTCTACTCCGGATTCGCGATGCATTTTCGTTTCTGGCGCTTTATTGCTTGCAACATTAAGTCCATTTTTCTTGGGTTGTATAGTAAAACAAAAAACAATCAATGATAGGACAACGCACATTGAAAAAATAAGCCAATAGAATCCAAGACGCTTCTTCTTCTTTTTGTCAACAAAAGCTGAAGCAGAAATAGCATTCCACAATACCTCGCCATCCAAGCCCTCCATGGATTGCGCCTTGGAAAGTTCCTCTTTAATACGATTTTCAAAATTTCTCATACTTCAAATCGTTTTGTATTTAAAATCAACATAATCAATACCCGACCTTTCTAGTCTTTCCTGAATCCAAATTCTAGCTCGAGCCAATCTTTTACGGCTCAATTCCACTTTGATTTCGAGCATTTCAGCTATTTGTCCATGGTCAAATCCATCTACTACAAAAAGCATAAAAACTTCGTAATATTTTTCAGGCATGGATTTTAAAAATCGTTCGACGTCCTCAATACCCAAAAGGCTTAAAGCCTCTGGCTCAATAATCTTTTCGAACTGCACTATTTTGTAAGCAATAAATTTTTTAGCTGATTGGTTATGTTTCAAGCAATTGTTAATGACAATCCTACTGCTCCAAGAATGAAAAGCTCCTAGCTCTGAATTGTATTGATCAATCTTCTTGAAAATGGTAATAAAGGATTCTTGTAAAACATCGTGACGCAAAGAGGTGTTTTTTAAATAACGATTGCAAATAGCATTCAAATAAGGAAGCAAGCAATTGTACAATTCCCTCTGTGCAATGCGGTTGCCCTCCAAACACCCTTTTATGTATCCCTCAGGCACATTCATCATCAGAAAGAGCATCCTGTGCAGCAAGCACAAGATGCTCTATGTAAGATTAATCCTTAACCTTAGTTGACATAATAGTCCACCAAATCATCACAAGGCACAGTTCCTGGTGTTTTGTAATAGTATACAACATACCATTCCGCGTCCTGAAAATCGTGGTTGCCCGCAGGTGGAGCAAGTCTCCATTTCACCGACATCGTATTGTCGCAATAAAATTGAGCGGTATATGTTTCTTGCAAGGGAGACCAAGACGACCCCGTAAAAGTGAAGTTATATTGTGTTTCATTGTCTGATACCCCTTCCCATTGACCTTGACCTGTCAAAACTCCCGCATAATAGTCTTTAAAGGTCTTGTCTTGAAAAAATGTCAAGGTCAGGTGTTGAGGACTTGGCGGTGTATTATCACGCCATTCCATTGACTGTACCATTTGGCCATTTTGACTACTCAAAATCAACTCCTGCTTTTCAAGTTTATACAATTCCCAGTCGCCAATCACCATAGGTGTTGCAACAGGCGCGGGAACAATGGTTACGGTTTCATCTTTGGCTTCCTTTTTACACCCTGATAAAATCAAGGTTACAGATAAGGAGAGCAATATGGTTTTGAAAGTCATCAATTTTTTCATTTGATATTTTTTTGGTTAGTACAACAGTTAAATAGCAAAGCTTTACACCTGCATTATCCTCTTGAGCCAATAAACGTGACAAAGATTGGAAAATAATGTAAAGAATAGTTACCATTCTCCAATCGCCCTTGCTTTTCTGAATAAAAGAATCTTTTGACATGGCGTTACCCTATCTCCAATGCTCGTTGGGGGGATATTGAATTATTCGGATAAATGGTTTGCCTGGAATATTTATACCGGTGCCATTCTGCCGCTTTTGATGGCGAGGGTTCCGTTGGAGATTGTGAAATAAGTTAGATTGTTCCAATTATCGCATTAACCTGAAATCTTTGGGTTTTGACTTAATCATGCTCACTAAGCATAAATTATAGGAGTTATCGCATGAGACTATTCTGAAGCTCGCGTATATATTTGAAAAATGCCCGTAAATAATTACGGGATAATTCCGTACATTTGTAACCAATTGAATAATGAAAATGCCAACATCCGAACATGCACGATTTGATGCGCGACTCCCAAAAGCACAAAAAGAGTTCTTCGAAAAAGCTGCTTCTTTAGGTGGTTTTAGAAGTTTGACCGACTTTATCATTTTAACAGCACAAGAAAAAGCAATCGAAATCATCAAAGAAAAAGAGCAAGTCATTGCTTCAGAAAGGGATAGTAAAATATTTTTTGATGCAATAACAAATCCAAAGGCACCATCTAAAACACTCAAAAATGCCTTAAAAGATTACAACGCCTTTGTTTCTAAATTTAAAATATGATTGCCATTTTAGACAAAAAACACAATCGAGGAAATTTTGATTGTGGCAATCCGCTTTTAAACAATTATCTGAAAACACAGGCCGGGCAAGACATCAAAAGAAAATTATCCGCTTGTTTTGTTTTATCGAACAACAAGGAAATCATCCAAGGATACTACACCCTATCAAATCACAGCACTCCTCTTGATGTTTTCCCCGAACAGATTCAAAAAAAACTTCCACCTTCCTACAGGTCAATACCCACTACATTACTGGGAAGACTGGCCGTGGACAAGAATTTTCAAAATAAAGGAATTGGCAAAATCCTTTTAATTGACGCTTTGAAAAGATGTTATGAGGTATCAAAAGAAATGGGGTCATTCGCTGTCGTCGTTGATCCAATTGACAGAAGCGCAGCGATGTTTTATCAGAAATATGATTTTATATCCTTACCTGATAGCAAAAAAATGTTCATCCCCATTCAAACTCTTCAGCAATTATTCGGATAATATGACACTTAATATTGACCAAAAAACAAATTTCGAACTTTCAATACTTCTATTATCTCTCTTCGCTTCCATATTACTTTTAAGTGGATGTTCTCCCTCTCCAAACAATTCTTCGTACCCGAAAACTGAAGCGCTGCAAGAAGGCGATCTCCTCTTTCAAGATCTCAATTGCGGCGAATTGTGCGATGCCATAGAGGCTGTCACGGAAGGGGTAAACGGAAAAGACTTTTCTCATTGCGCGATGGTCGTTAAAATCAATGACACTCTGCAAGTGGTGGAAGCCATTGGTGATAAGGTTCAAGTTACTTCTTTGCGTAACTTCTTTGCCCGCAGTGGTGATACAACCACTATTGAAAACATTGCCGTTGGCAGGGTATTGGAAAAATACCAACGCGTCGTTACAAAAGCTGCATTGAAAGCCAAATCGCATATCGGTGAGCCTTACGACGATGTTTTTTTGATGAACAACAACAGTTGGTATTGCAGCGAGTTGTTATACGAATCCTTCAAAGAAGCCAATGATTCCAGAGACTTTTTTGAGTTAAATCCTATGACATTCAAGGATCCCAAAACCAATGATTTTTTTCCCGCGTGGGTGGATTATTACAAACAACTAAAACAGGACATTCCTGAAGGAAAGCCTGGCATCAATCCTGGGTTAATTTCAAGATCGGAGAAGATTGAGACTGTTTCAATCAGAATATTAAACCTTACAGCCAAAAACAAAATCCATTGAAATTTTACAAATCAAATTATAAATCCAACTTTTAAGTACTTTATAATAATTTTTATTATTATTGCGACTAGAACAATTAAAATTTATAAAATGGCCAAAATTACGATAACAATCGAAGGGTTGGGCGGTGAATTAAACGTTGGAAGGATTTCAAAAAATGCATACAAATCTTTGAAAGAAATCACAGCCAATAACTACAAAGAATTTTTCAAAAACGATGAACAAATGGCTTCAATCGGTTTGGCTCCTTATAGCCAAATCAATGATGTGTTAGGTTTAAAGGCTGTAACATTAGCAGGGTGTAACATCTGTATAATCGATGAAAAAAATAGTGTGATTTTCAGTGGCGAATATAATAATCTCGAAACGGACTATTGCGGCGATTTCAATGAGGAGCATATTATAGCTGTATCAGAAAATTCTGAGGAACACGAGTTTGCAACTGAAATTATTGATCAGCCAATATTATATACTTATTCCATAGAAAAAGGGCTGTTCTTCAAGGCTGACATTACTCTTTCTGAAGGTGAGGTTTTTGACTTAAATGAAGTGGCTCTGTGTATTTCGGAAGTGAAAATTAACACTGATGATGACACTCTATTTAGCCAAGATTTCATTTTTGAGGTCCGATACAAAGAGGAGCTCTTAAGCAACCAGCATACTGATTCCACCCCACTAGGTATGGATGCCAATATTGTAGCACCGTGAACTTATCTCTTTGAATCATTGAAATCATTATTCTAAAGATGGGCCTCGATAATATTCCTGTTAAAGAATTACTACTTAAGTCTATCCAAACTCTTTACGAGGACCACAGTATTCAAATTAATTGGAAGGCAAGAAAAAGAGAATTAAAAAAATTGGCTGATATTCTTCAAAAGCTAGAAGCACAAATCCCAGAGGGTTATATTCCATTAAGGATTGCTTGCTCTGCATTGTTGACGCAGCGAGTAAGTTTGAAAACCATCAATTTTCCTAAGTCATTACAAGATTGGGTTGAAGTCTGGAAACAGATTAAACCGAAAGAAAAGGAAAATTTATCGGAGAGTTTTTCTTGTTGGTTAAAATCTAGAGGAAACCATCGTTTTGCAAACAAATTTGGAGACTATTATTCAAATTATTGGAAAAGTCGGAATTGGAGCCTAAAAAATTCCCTTAAAGATTTGAACGAATTGAGATCTATTTCAACGGCAGAAGATGTAAAAAAATGGTGGATGCAGTTCGATGGTATAGGTGCACAGTACGGAAAAAACATACCGATGGATGAAATGGATCAAAGATTTTTGAACTATGTTAAAATAGATCACAGACTTTCTAATATCGTCGATGCTTCAGGGGGGCAGAAACTAAACTCTGCGGAGAAGCAAGAACTATATAAATTCGTCGCCAGGAGATTGAAAATTACGGCATGGGAAATTGATAGATTTTGTTTTAGTTTTTATAAAGAAATAATTGCCAACATTTCAAGCCGCAAAAACAATGGATAAAATGAATAATTTATTGGTATTAGAAATAGATAATATAGAATTAACTTAAAATCATTAAATAGCTTATGAAACCTAGCAGAAAATTAAGTGTACAAATTTATAATCGAGGAAAGGAAGTGTTCGGTATCAATTATGATAGGTCTGAATTTATTGAATCTGAATTTATTGATGAGCATTATGAAGATTATTTCGAGCTTTCCGATGAATCCGTTGAAAGTGAAATTCCTATAAATCGTTCTCACATTCAAATATTTTTAGATAATGATGAGCAATTCCATGAGCAATTTAATGATGGGAATTATGCAGGAAAAATAATTGTTGAAGAAACCGACGAGAGAGAATCGTACAGATCGCTTATTAATTCCACAGACAACGAGGTTTCTGTCATTTGGTTTTATGATTATGTCAATGCATTGACTTGCGAATGGGAAATCAGTGAAGATTTTGACCATCGAAAACTCACTGTATATTCAAAAATTAGAATCGATGACACAGATAATACGGAGTATAAAATTTTAAGTCATTTGCGTTATGATGGTAGAGATCCGCAGAAATTTGATATGAACGGAACTCCTAAAGTTGGTTATTCAGGTCCTTATATTATTCTTCCCTAAATCATTTTCTTTTGGTTGGAATCGGTCGAGCTCGCGAAAGACAGGGTGATAAAAAGAGTATCTGAAGGAGGTCACGGTATCGCACCTTTGGTAATAGAACGTAGATACAAAGCGGGTATTAAAAATCTTCTTACTTTGTATTGCGATAAAGTGGACTCCCTTTTCATTTATGATAACTCCGCAATCGATTCAGAATTAATCGCTGAAAAAGAAATAAGTGAAAATTCTTTCACTGTTTATAATCGTGAAAAATTCAACAAATTAAAATCCATCACCAATGAATAATAAAGAAAAAGACATCTTAAAAGACAAAATCAAAAAAGCGATTAAACTGTCCTCTCAAAAATTGATTGAGAAAAAAAGAGCATTGGGACAAAAATTGGTCATCAGCGAAGGTGGAAAAATCAAAGAAGTTAACCCCTAATTTCACTTCTTTTCCTCATCCCTTCCCCTCTCTTCTCTTCCTCTCCTTCAATATCAACCCCAACTCTCTACTGGTCTGTCCTTTCACAGAAGTGTTCTCCTGTGCGCGACGCAACAAATAAGGCATCACTTCTTTGATGGGGCCGTAGGGCAAGTACTTCACAACATTGTATCCCGCATCGGCCAAGTTGTAACTGATGTGATCACTCATCCCAAACAATTGCGCAAAAGCCACGCGGTTGTCATTTTTGACAACTCCCCTTTCTTCCATCCACAGGGCCAACAACATGGACGACTCTTCATTGTGCGATCCACAACACAAGGCCATGTTTTGCAAATTGTCCAAACAAAATTTAACGCCCGCATTGAAATCGTTGTCCGTAGCTTCCTTGCTCGGCTGTATCGGGTTTTGATAGCCCATCTCAGCTGCGCGCTTGCCCTCCTTTTCCATGTAGGCACCGCGAACCAACTTCACCGAATAGTGCAACCCCTTCTCCTTGGCCCAAGCATGCGCATTCCTCAAAAATTCCAATCGATCATGTCGATACAATTGGACCGTATTGTAAACAATAGGCGCTTGGTGATTGAACTTCTCCATCATGTCATGACACAAAGCGTCAATGGCATCTTGTATCCATGAATCCTCTGCGTCAATAAATATGCGCTGATCCGCATCATACGCAGCTTGACAGATACGCAACACACGTTGAACCACTCTATTCCATTCCGCTAGATCCTCCTCTGCCAGTTGTGTTAAAGTACCACGAACCACTTCATTCTGTTTTTCCAACAGCTCAAAGCGCGCGACACCTGTCACCTTGAAAACACAAAACGGAATGTGCGGATTGCCTTTGGCGGCATCAATGGTGCGAATAATCTCATCCGCCGTGGCATCAAAGTCCGACTCCTTTTCTTTTCCTTCTACCGAATAGTCCAAGATGGTACCGATACCATACTCGGCCAATCTGGCCGAAGCTGCCTTGCATTCTTCCACAGTCTCGCCGCCGCAGAATTGCGCAAAAATATTGTTCTTGATCAACCATCCTATTGGAAAGCCAATCCCCAATGCGAAATTTGTCAAAGTCCCTCCAATCCTGACCATTGAAGGATTTCCAATCAGCTTAAAAAGCCAATAAGAACGGCGCAATGCGGCATCGTCTTTCCCCTTGAAAGCGATGGCTGTATTTTCAAATGAAAGTGGTGACATTCGTTGGCAAATATAACGTGGTGATGTGCGAACTAAGCTTTATCTTGCACAACGAAATTTTAAGATCATGGAAGCAGCTCAAAAATACATTTTAGACAACAAGGATCGTTTCTTAAACGAATTGTTTGAACTCATCAGAATCCCCAGCGTGAGCGCTGATTCTGCCTACAATGCAGACGTAGCCCGTTGTGCAGATTTGGTAGCCAAAAACCTCATCGAGGCTGGTGCTGACAAAGTAGAAGTTTGTAAAACAGAAGGTCATCCGATTGTGTACGGAGAAAAAATGATTGACCCCAGCCTACCAACGGTTTTGGTATATGGTCACTATGATGTACAGCCCGCCGATCCCATTGACTTGTGGGATACTCCTCCATTTGAACCCACCATCAAAGTAACCGAGGTACATCCTCAAGGCGCTATTTTCGCCCGTGGTTCTTGTGATGACAAAGGACAAATGTTCATGCATGTCAAAGCTTTTGAAGCGATGAACAAAACCAACACATTGCCTTGCAATGTGAAGTTTATGATTGAAGGGGAAGAGGAGTGTGGAAGTTCTAACCTAGGCCCATTCTGCCGCAACAACCGAGAGCGATTGAAAGCGGACATCGTATTGATTTCAGACACCAGTGTTATTGCCAATGATTGTCCCAGCATCGACTGCGGATTGCGTGGCTTGAGCTATTTGGAAGTTGAAGTGACTGGACCCAACCGCGACTTGCACAGTGGTGTTTACGGCGGTGCCGTAGCCAATCCCATCAATGTATTGGCCAAAATGATTGCTTCATTGCACGATGAAAACAACCACATCACCATTGACGGCTTTTATGACAACGTATTGGAATTGACTGCAGAGGAAAGAACAGCCTTGAATTTGGCGCCTTTCAGCGAAAGCGATTACTGCAAAGATTTGAATATTGAGGCCGTATACGGTGAAGCGGGTTACACCACGATCGAGAGAACAGGCGTGCGTCCAACATTGGATTGCAATGGAATCTGGGGTGGTTATATCGGTGAGGGATCCAAAACCGTATTGCCATCAAAGGCTTTTGCCAAGATCTCCATGCGCTTGGTACCTCATCAAACACAGGAGGAGATTACGGAGAAGTTCACCAACCATTTCATGAAGATTGCGCCCAAAGGCGTTCGTATTGAGGTACGTCCGCACCACGGTGGAAACCCGGTTGTTACCCCAACAGACAGCAAGGCCTATAAGGCTGCCAGCGATGCAATGGAAAAAACCTACGGTAAGAAGCCCATTCCAACCCGCGGCGGAGGATCTATTCCAATCGTTGCAATGTTTGAATCTGACTTGGGATTGAAGAGCGTGTTGATGGGGTTTGGTTTGGACAGCGATGCGTTGCACTCCCCCAATGAGCATTATGGATTGTTCAATTATTACAAAGGCATCGAAACCATTCCTTATTTCTTTGACAATTTCTCCAAGTAATGCGTTTTTGGGTTGTACTGTGTTGCTGGATGATGGCTTCTTGTCATGTGTACAAGGATGTCACCGTTGAGAATGTTCGGCACTTGGAATTTCAGGAGATTGGCAGTGAGGGAATTGAAGGCACTTTAAAAGTCACCATCAGCAACCCCAATGGTTTTTCTGTTGAATTGACCGATGCCGACATTGATCTTTCACTGCAGGGAAGAAAGGTGGCTAGGGTAAGATTAGCAGAACATGTATTGGTCCCAAAGAAATCCAAAAATGAGTACTTATTAAAAATTACAGGCACGGAAGCTAACTTTGAAGCTGCCCTTTCTAGTGGATTTGCCATCCTTTTTGCGGATGAAATCCTGATAGGTGGTGAAGGATATGTTGAAGGTAAGGCGCTGAAAATCAGTAAAAAACTTCCCATCAAATTTGAAAAGCCTATAAAAAAATCAGATTTGAAAAAAAAGAAGCCTTAACCTTTGTGTAAATTGTTGAAAAGTTGTATATTTGCCACCCGTTATAAAAAATACTGACGATTATGAAACGTACTTACCAACCCTCGAATACAAAACGCCGTAACAAACACGGATTCCGTAAAAGAATGGCAGACGCTGCTGGCCGTGGCGTTCTTAACGCACGTCGCCGCAAGGGTCGTAAGAAATTGACTGTTTCTGATGAGCGTCGTCACAAAGGAATCGAGCGTTTATAATTGAGTTCGTAACAGAATTATACTAAATTGCCACGCCTACGCGTGGCTTTTTTTTTCATGAAAATTGCAATCAATACCCGCCTACTCAAACCCGGTAAAATCGAGGGTATTGGTCGTTTTACTTTGGAAATTCTTG
>CANNHA010000062.1 GCA_947504275.1 Flavobacteriales bacterium | reverse complement strand
GGACATGGGCTTTTGGCCGCAGCTCAGAGATATTCAAGAGAAAATACCCCACAAAAAACAGCAATTGTTATTGTCAGCAACCTTTCCAGATAAAGTGCAACGCATCGCTGACAATTTTTTGTTGTTTCCCAATATCATTGAGGTGACACCTCAAGCAACACCGGCGGAAACGGTAGGGCAATATTTGTATTCGGTGCCCAACAATCCTTCAAAAATCAACCTCTTGGTTCACCTGTTGGAAACAGATGAAACCATGACCCGGGTGATGGTTTTTTGCCGAACCAAAGAATGGGTGACGCAAATTCACCAAATCTTATTGGAGAAAAAGTTGGGAAAGACAGTTGTCATACATAGCAACAAAGGACAAAATGCACGCATTAATGCCATGGATGAATTCAAGGCAGGCGATGTGCGCGTTCTGGTTACCACAGACGTCACAGCCAGGGGTATCGATGTTGCTGAAGTTTCGCATGTGATCAATTTTCAAATCCCTCACCAGCATGAAGATTATGTTCACCGCATTGGCAGAACTGGTCGTGCATTCAAAACCGGTGTGGCCATCAGCATGATGGATGTTTCGGAGGTGTATCATGTCCGAAAAATCGAGCAGCTCATGAAGCAAGAAATCGAGCGACGTGAGGTACCTGAATCTGTTGTGATGACAGAAACGGTGAAATCAGAAATGATTGCACAGAACAGAGACATTGATTGGCAAAAGCGCAAGGAGAACCCTGATTTCAAAGGAGCTTTCCATGAGAAAAAGTTTAAATGGCCAGCCAAAGAAATTAAAAAAGGCAAACCCAAGCCGAAGAAGCGGTTTTAATGATTACATTAGATGCCCTTTTAAATTTTTTTATACATGGAGAAAGATTCTAGAATCATGAATAAGCTCAAGGCAAAGTCTTGGCATGAAATGAAGTCCAACGACTCATGGTCTATTTTTAAGATCATGGGTGAGTTTGTAACCGGTTATGAACGCATGGGGGCCATTGGTCCTTGCGTGAGTATTTTTGGTTCGGCTCGCACCAAGCCCGACAATCCCTATTACGGCATGGCGCGTGAAATCGCCTTTTTGTTGACTCAGAAAGGTTATGGCGTAATTACTGGCGGTGGTCCTGGTATCATGCAGGCCGGTAATCAAGGAGCCAAGGAGGGCAATGGAACCAGCGTTGGTTTGAACATCGTTCTTCCATTCGAACAGCACAGCAACCCTTATATTGATCGAGACAAGAGCATCGATTTCGATTACTTCTTTGTTCGCAAGGTCATGTTCATCAAGTACAGCCAAGGTTTTATTGTGATGCCAGGCGGGTTTGGTACCATGGATGAATTGTTTGAAGCATTAACATTAATCCAAACTGAAAAAATTGGAAGATTTCCCATTATCTTGGTGGGTAAGAAGTTTTGGACAGGTCTGGTGGAGTGGATCAAAGAGACATTGCTAGAAGCAGAACACAACATCAACGCAGAAGATTTGGATTTGTTTGTAGTGGTGGATACAGCGCAAGAAGCAGTAGGGGAGATTGATAAGTTTTACAGCAAATACTTGCTCAAGCCCAACTTCTAATGTCTTCCATTTTGTATTTGCTTTCGCCAGCTAAAAAGATGAATACTTCATCTTTTGAATTGGGAATTGAGAGTTCAAAGCCACTTCATACTGCCAGTGCAAAGAAAATCATGAAAGCATTGGTAGGATTGGAAAGCTATGATTTGGAAAAAGTCATGGCGGCCAAAGGAAAGTTGTTGGACGAAGTAAAGTTCATGCACCAGCATTGGGGTAAGGGACCATCATTTCCAGCGGCGGCCCTATACAACGGAGATGCCTATACACGTTTGAATGCCAGAGCTTGGAGTCCCGAGACTTGGACCTTCGCCCAATCACACTTATGGATTTTGAGCGGATTGTATGGGACGCTCCGCCCCATGGATCACATTCATCCTTATCGTTTGATGGTGGGTGCGCCATGGACTCCGCATCGCGATTTCAAGAATTTATATTATTTTTGGAAGAAAGATGTTTTAAATGATCTGGAAGAAAAGCAACCCCAAGTTATTGTCAATTGTGCTTCGCAAGAGTACAGCACAATGATTGAAGGATGGAGGAATTGTCCTGTAATAAACGTTGATTTTAAAGTGAAAAAGGGTAGTGATTACGTCAGTGTTTCCAGTTTTTCCAAACAAGCTCGTGGAGAGATGGTGCGTTTGGCCATGGAAAATAAAATCACCATTCCGTCTGAATTGAAAAAATTGGAGGTGTTGGGATTTCAATTTAATAACAAAATTTCCGATAATCAAAACTGGATTTATGTCAAATGAACCTTGGTTTGATGTAGTTTCGCAACGCAAATAATCTACAATGAAATATTTATCAATTTTAGCAGTAGGAGCAATTTTATTTTTTGCTTCTTGTGGTGGTAACGGTGGAACCGTTGAGTTGAAATCAGAAAAAGACAGTTTGGCTTATGCCATTGGTTTGTCTTATGGACAATACCTTTCTCAATTGGGAGAGCGTTATGATCTGGATTCCTTAGATATGGAAATCGTTAAAACTGCCATGTTGGATGCTTTGGATTCCAATCGCACCATGACTTTGGACATGGCAACAGCGCAAACTTTCTTCAACTCTTGCTTGGAGAAGCGTGAGGAAGGAAAAAGAAAATCAGAACTATCTAAATTTGAGGTAAACAAGCAAAAGGGAAAAGACTTTTTGGAAAAGAACAAAAGCCAAGAAGGAGTGCAAGTGACAGCAAGCGGTTTGCAATACAAGATCACCAAGAAATCCAATTCAGGTAAAAAGCCAATGCCAACAGACGTAATCAATGTGCATTACACGTTGAAGAATATCAATGGTGATATCATCGAGTCCAGCAAAGAGTCAGGTGTTCCTGCAGAGTTTCCTTTGAATCAAGTTATTCCAGGATGGACAGAAGGTATGCAATTGTTGGAAGCTGGTGATCAAGCAGTATTGTTTGTGCCATTTGATTTGGCTTATGGCGAGCGCGGTGGAAGAGGCATTGAGCCATTTTCAACTTTAATCTTTGAGATAGAGTTTATCTGTATCGGAGAAGGTTGTGCAGGCGCCAAGAAATAAGAAACCCTCAACTAAATAATAGACATGAAAAAAGTATTCGGAAGTATTTTGGTAGCGTTGATGTTGTTGAACTCATTCAGTGCGGACGCCCAGACAAAGGACAAAAACAAGAAAACAAAAAAAGAAGCCACTATGAGTAACAACGATTCGTTGTCTTATGCCTTGGGCGTAAGCATTGGAAACAATTTAAAGCAAGCAGGTGTTGTAGAATTGAACACCACCATTTTGGGAGAGGCCATGAAAGCCGCTTTGGCTGGACAACCTACCAGCATGAACGAGGAGCAGTGCAATATAGTTATCCAACAAGAGTTGGGTAAATTGGCAGAGGCCAAGTCGGCTGAGGCACGCAAAGGAGGAGAGGAGTTTTTGGAAAAGAACAAAGCTAACGCAGGTATACAAGTTACTGCTTCAGGTTTGCAGTACAAGACAAATGTTGAAGGAACAGGAGTGAATCCAGATGCTACAGATGAGGTTACCGTTCACTACGAAGGACGTTTGACTGACGGAACCATTTTTGATTCATCCATCAAGCGTGGAGAGCCAGCTACATTTGGTTTGAACCAAGTTATCCCAGGATGGACTGAAGGATTGCAATTGATGAAAGAAGGTGGAAAGACAACTTTCTTCATTCCTCAACAATTGGCTTACGGAGCGCAAGACATGGGAACCATCCCAGCCTATTCAACTTTGATCTTCGAAGTAGAGTTGATCAAGGTAAACAAAATGGACTAATACTCTCAATTGTTATAAAACACAAAACCACCCTCGGGTGGTTTTTTTGTTTTTTAAAGATGACACATTTTAGAGGAGACAGTTCATGGTTTTTGACGTCGCACCGCGGAAGCGAGGAAATAGTGAAATTTCGATTGGGTAACATCATGCGGAAAGCGCTTGTCGTTACGAGCGAAGCGAAACTTTCCGCATGATGTCCAAGAGCAATTTCACCCGAGCGTCCCGAAGCATCGGGACGGTGCGACTTGATTTTTTGTTTCACTTTTTGATCAAGCAAAAAGTGAAGGATGATTTTTGTTAATGATTCTCTTTTAAACCCTCAACTCCCCAAAACCGCTTTCTCAATAATCTGAACAGCTTCTTCCATCTGCTCAGAAGTGATACAAAGAGGCGGGGCAAAGCGAATAATATTGCCATGCGTAGGTTTCGCCAATAATCCCAGTTCTGCCATCTTCACACAGATGTCCCATGCAGCATGTGACTCTTCATTGTCATTAATGACAATAGCGTTCAATAATCCTTTACCACGAACCAATACTATTTTATCAGTCTTGTCTTTTAAAGCCTCCATGGCTGCACGAAATTGTTGTCCCAATTGCTCTGCATTTTCTGCCATTTGCTCATCTTTGAGTACCTGCAAGGCTTCCATGGCCACAACACATGCCAATGGATTGCCACCGTAGGTTGAACCATGTTCGCCTGGTTTGATGGTCAACATGATTTCATCATTGGCCAACACCGCACTGACCGGCATGGTGCCACCGGACAATGCTTTGCCCAAGATTAAAATATCCGGCTTCACTTCCTCATGGTCACAAGCCAACATGCGTCCTGTTCTGGCCAATCCAGTCTGTACCTCATCGGCAATCATCAATACATTGTACTTTGTGCACAATTCACGAACCCCCTTTAAATATCCTTTATGGGGAACAACAACTCCAGCCTCTCCTTGAATAGGCTCAAACATGAATCCCGCAACATTGGGGTTGTTTTTCAAAACCTCTTCCAAGGCATTTAAATCATTGTAAGGAATGCGCAAATATCCTGTCATGTAGGGCCCAAATCCCGCATAGCTGCTGGGATCATTGCTGGAACTGATAGCGGCCAATGTACGACCCCAAAAATTTCCATCTACAAATACCATTTGCGCTTCATTGTCTGGAATGCCCTTTACAGTATATCCCCACTTGCGGGCTAACTTCACTGCAGTCTCACCACCTTCAACTCCTGTATTCATGGGTAATACTTTGTCGTATCCAAAAAATTCAGTGATGAATTTTTCATATACCCCCAATTGGCTGTTGTAAAAAGCACGTGAGGTGAGGGTTAGTTTTTGGGCTTGCTCAATAAATTTTGTAATGATCCTGGGATGGCAATGTCCCTGATTAACTGCTGAATAGGCAGAAAGAAAGTCCAAATATTTTTTCCCTTCTACATCCCAAACATGAACCCCGACGCCTCTGTCAAGAACAACAGGAAGGGGGTGATAATTGTGTGCGCCATATTGGTTTTCCCAATCCATGGCCAATTGACTGGTCATTTCAGTTGGATTCATTGCAATTTCATTTTTCACAAAGGTAATGTCTTCGTAAATTTGCACCTCAATAAAAGAAAAAGATGTCAAAAAGAACGTTCACCATGATCAAACCAGATGCTACTGCTGCTGGTAACACAGGAAAAATTATCGACAAAATCATCGAGGCTGGTTTCAGCATTAAGGCGATGAAATGGACAAAATTGAGCTTAGCAGATGCTCAAAAATTTTATGAAGTACATGCTGAGCGTCCTTTCTACGGAGAGTTGTGCGAGTATATGAGCAGCGCTCCAATTGTTGCTGCCATCTTGGAAAAAGACAACGCTGTAGAGAGCTTCCGCAATTTGATTGGCGCTACAGATCCTACCAAAGCTGAGCCCGGTACCATTCGCGCTATGTTCGCAACTAGCATCGCAGCTAATGCTGTTCATGGTTCTGATTCAGACGAGAACGCCGCCATCGAAGGATCTTTCTTCTTCGCGGGTCGTGAAATTGCATAATGACTTTTAATACAACATTGTGATGAGTAAAATTAAAGTGGCCAATCCCATCGTTGAGATGGACGGGGATGAAATGACCCGCATCATTTGGAAAAATATCAAAGACAAATTGATTTTTCCTTACTTGGAATTAGACATCAAGTATTTTGACTTGGGAATGGAGAATCGCGACGCAACAGATGACCAAGTTACGGTTGATGCTGCGGAAGCTACTTTGAAATACAATGTCGCAGTGAAATGTGCTACCATTACACCTGATGAAGCGCGTGTTAAGGAATTTGGTTTGAAAAAAATGTGGAAGTCACCCAACGGAACCATTCGCAATATTGTAGGTGGTACTGTTTTCCGTGAGCCCATTATCTGTTCAAATGTTCCGCGTTTGGTTCCAGGTTGGACCAAGCCCATCAACATAGGACGTCACGCATTTGGTGACCAATACCGTGCAACGGATACCGTAATCAAAGGAAAGGGTAAATTGACCATGACTTTCACGCCAGAGGATGGAAGTGAAGCCAAGACTTGGGATATTTATGACTACCAAGGTGATGGCGTAGGAATGGCGATGTACAATACCGATGAAAGTATCTATGGTTTTGCTCGTTCATGTTTTAACCAAGCATTGATGCGCAATTGGAATTTGTATTTCTCCTCTAAGAATACCATTTTGAAGGCCTATGACGGTCGTTTCAAAGACATCTTCCAAGAGGTATACGAGAAAGAGTACAAAGATCAGTTTGCAGCTGCAGGGATTACTTATGAGCACCGTTTGATCGATGACATGGTAGCTTTCTGTTTGAAGAGCGAAGGTGGTTTTGTTTGGGCTTGTAAGAACTATGACGGCGATGTGCAATCTGATATCGTAGCGCAAGGTTTCGGTTCTTTGGGATTGATGACTTCAGCTTTGATTACCCCAGACGGTAAAACAATGGAGGCAGAAGCCGCACATGGTACCGTTACACGACACTACCGCCAACACCAACAAGGCAAGAAGACTTCTACCAATCCCATAGCTTCCATCTTTGCATGGACACAAGGATTGGCATTCAGAGGAAAGTTAGACGGCAATGAAGAGTTGATTCGCTTTGCCAAAACATTGGAGCAAGTTTGTGTTGAAGTTGTGGAGTCCGGTAAGATGACCAAAGATTTGGCCGTGTGCATCCATGGTGATAAAGTACAACCAGAACACTATTTGTACACTGAAGATTTTTTGGATGTGATTGACCAAGCTTTGAAAGCCAAAATGGCCTAATCATTGTAAAATTTATCAAAAGAGCTGTCCGTAAGGGCAGCTTTTTTTTGGGACCTATTCCAGCTATCCGTTCCTAGTCCTCGGGCCGCTGCGCGGCCCTGCGGGCTATCCACTGCTATCTGGGGTAGGGGGTCGCTGCTTTTATTTTTAATTTACTCAATGGATTGAGTAATTTTACTCAATGGACTGAGTAAAATAATTTCATCGTATATTCGTGTCATGAATTATCGCCGGAAAATATTTAATTCCATCGATCAGCGGTTGACCCAAGGAACAGATTTGATCCAAGTCATTTCTGGACCAAGGCAAGTAGGTAAAACTACATTAGTCAAACAACTTTTTGAATCCAAGAAAAGATTGGGTATCTATCACATTGCTGATGGGGTAATGGTAGACGGCGCTTTGTGGTTAGAACGTATTTTCCATGAAGCACAATTGAAGCAAACCAAAAGTAGACTACCTGTCGTGTTGGCCATTGATGAAATTCAAAAGATTCCCAATTGGAGTGAGACCATTAAACGTTTGGTTGATACTGAGCGTTTCAATAACTCAAATCCTATTCAATTGTTGTTATTGGGATCTTCTCATTGGTTAATGCAACGGGGATTGTCCGAGTCATTGGCAGGTCGTTTTGAGCAATGGAATATCAACCATTGGACTTTCCAAGAATTGAAAGAGGCGTTTGATATTACTCCAGAAGAGTATGTTTTTTTTGGAGCTTATCCAGGTGCTGTGGCTTATTACAAGGATGAAGATCGATGGAGGTCATATGTCAAAAGCGCATTGATTGAAACAGTAATCATGAAAGACGTTTTACTCATGCACCGCATTGAAAAGCCTGCATTATTGAGACGCGTCTTTGAATTGGGGGTTCATTACTCTGGACAAATATTGTCTTATACCAAAGTATTGGGTCAATTACAAGAAGCAAAAAACACAACCACCATTGCTCACTATTTGGATTTACTACATCAATCGGGATTATTGGTTGGATTGCACAAGTTTGCCATCGATAAGGCCAGACAACGCAGCAGCAGTCCCAAATGGCAAGTGATGAATAATGCGCTGATGGGAGCTCTTGGTGATGAAAACTTCAAGCAGGTCGTGAAAAATAAGAAAGAGTGGGGACGGAGGGTTGAGTCAGCCATTGGTGCGCATTTGTTGGCTCACTTGGGTGCAGATATGGAACTTTTTTATTGGAACTTGTCCAATGCAGAAGTGGATTTCATCATCAAATGGCGCAACCAATATGTTGCATTAGAAGTCAAGTTAACTGGAGATAAAATTTCTGGACTTCAGAAATTTTGTCAACATTTTAAACCTCATCGCATCTATCAATTGAGTGAATCCGGCTTAAGTTGGCAAGCTTTGTTGGAGATGGATCCAAGAGAATTATTTTGATGAAATAGAATTACTTTAGTGAAATGAAACGATCTTTAATTTTAAGTCTAACCATATTTTTCATATCTGCAGTTTCCGCCCAAGACTGCATCGATTATGTTTTGCATTTTCAATCCAATGTATCTGCCGGCGGACCTTCTGGTCTCTTTTACAATGTTACCGCGGCCAATTTGAGCATTGGTAGTGGTTCGGTTCAATTTGACAATGTGCAAACCGAACATTGGGACACCCTGTGCATGACGGCGGCCTGCAATTTGACCATCACCATTGACATGGCGGGAGCAACGCAAATGGATGCTTTTGATTTTCAAGTTTTTACTTTTGGCATGCCTCTGCAGTTCATGAGCTACGATGTTAATGGGTCTGTTATCAACGCTATATTTTGCTCCACCATAAGCTGTCCCAATCAGATTCAATCTCAATTGATCGATTGTGATTCTTATGATTTTTATGTTGCTGCCTATGTCGGCAATGTAAGTTGGGATTTTGGTGATACTTCCAATGATCCTATTGGGGCTTATCAGCAGCACACCTATGCCCAAGATGGATTGTTCAATGTCATAGCCATGGTGGATGCCGCAGGCTGTGGCCCGGAATATTCGTTGGTTTTACCCGTGAATGTCGATTGTAATACGACACAACTATGTCCAACGCAAATGGTTTTGGATACATTGACCTGCCAAGAATATTACATTCATTTCGATACTCCCGCACCTGGTTCTGTGGATTGGCAAGTGGATGGTTTTTCTTTCAGCACGCCAACGGCAGAGATGACCTATTTTCTACCAAATGGTTTCCATACCATATTGGCTGTATACCACCCCACGGGATGGGAGGGGTGCACCATGGGAGGCTGCTCGGATTGCCCCATCACATTTTATGATACTGTCACCGTAGCGTGCGAAGTTTGTCAACCTGTATTTATGGGCTTTACCAGTGTACCAGATTTGGGTGGTACTGAAATGTTATTTTATACAATAACCAATGAAGAAGGTGCTGTAGTCAATGAAGGGCAGGTGAATTTCACCGCTAATCAACCAGTGTTTGACTTCTATGATTGTTGGATGGATGGTTGCTATTTTTTAGACATTTGCTCAGCAGGAGCAGTTGCTGATTCTAACTTTATTGTTGACGTTATTGAGCCATTGGTTATTATCAGCAATGAACAGTACACCACAGGTGTTTGCAATGGGCGTTTGTTGCAATTGGGTTTCAATAGCGATTGTCAAAATTCACCTATCGATACTTGTTCAGGTGCATGGTTGTCTTGGAGTACAACTGCTACTTATCTTACTGTACCGCCTGTTTTCAATCCGGATACTTTGATGTGGTCTGTGATAGATGGTCTAGGCAATGAATTAGGCACCGGAATGCACATCGTAACAGATGAATTTCCAGAATGGAAGGATTCTTTGTGCTTGGCCGCACCGTTAACGTGTTATCAAATGAATTTAAGTCTGAACGATACCATAACCGGATTGACCTACTTGGATTATGCTTTATCAGCCAATGGTATTGCTTACAATGGGTTTTTAAACGTTGTTCAAAACGAGACCTTAGCTGATTTTAATTTTCAACCTGGTGTCAATTGTTTTGGAACGGGGGTAGACGAAGTGAGGCAAGAGAAAATTAAAGTTTATCCCAACCCAGCTCAAGACCACATAACGTTAGATTTCCCATTGAATGAAAAGAATCAAGTCTTACAGATTTTTAATGGTTTAGGTCAAAAAGTACTTGAATCAACAAAGTTGACCTCTGATAAGAATGTTCTGGATATCAGTGCTTTGGTTAATGGTATTTATACTATTGTAGTAGGTCAGGAGTCCATTCGTTTAGTAGTGACAAGGTAATGGCGCCTGCTGGGTTACCACATTTCATGTGTTCACCCAGCACCTGGCTGTCCGCTGTATCTTTTGGTTCATTGCGCTGCGCTCCATTTCCCAAAAGGATGCCGCTTCCATCCCTGGCGCATTTGAGCGCATAAATACCACATTTGAGGTATTGTTTTAACTTTCCTGATTTTTGAATCTTTGCCTTATCAAGAAAGATTCTAAATAATGTTCAAGTCCTTTGCCCTCTTTGTATGTGCCTTTGCCGTTGCATTCTTTTCAGTGGCTCAACCCAAAACTTCGCCCCGCATTCTTCCTCCTTCAGGAATTACAAGAGATACCCTGCTTAAATCTATTGTATTTTTTGTTTACTCCAAAAAAGCAACCACTGAATTTCTTCCAGAATGGAAGGATGGCGTCGTCTATGCCGGAAAATCAACCTATGAAGTAACGGTTAAAAATTTACAAGTAGACGCAACGGGTAATGCTGCACGTCAATGGATGGCCAAAGTTCCCGGCATGACTGTTTGGGAAAGTGACGGCTCAGGTCTCAACACTTCTATCGCCACCCGCGGTTGGTCCCCCAACCGTTCTTGGGACCTTAATGTTCGCATGGATGGTCTAGATATCGCATCTGACCCGATGGGTTATCCTGAAGCCTATTATGCACCACCAACGGAATTCATCTCAGGCATTCAATTGATCAAAGGCGCTGGTGCTCTAGCCTATGGCACGCAATTCGGTGGTTACCTCAATTACAACACGGTGGAACCTGTTCAAAAAAAGATCGGTTATCAGGGTTCTTATTCCATCGGCTCTTTCAATACACAGAGCATGTTTCATGGTATTTCAGGAACCAAGAACAAATGGAAATATGGTATTTGGCTGCATCAACGTGAAGGGGATGGCTTTAGACAAAACAGCACTTACAAAACGCAGAACGCCCTTGTTAAGCTTGGAAGGAATTTGAGCAACGGCTTCGCTGTTGACTTTTTGTACAACAAACATTTCGCGACAGCCCAACAACCTGGCGGACTAAATGATGCGCAATGGCAATTGGATGATCGCTACTCCAGTCGAGCCCGCAATTGGTTCAACCTGGATTGGCAAGTAGCAGGTTTATCATTGACTCAGAAAAAAGAAAACCATTTTTGGTCAAACAAATTGAGTTATATGCGCGGTGAACGCAATTCCATTGGCTTTGTCAATAGCATTGATGTGACAGATAACTTTGACCCCATCAACGGTTTTTCCAATCGCCAATTGGACATTGACTTATACAACAACTGGTCTTTTGAATCACGCTATACCCATTTTGTTCATGATCAGATAACCTTTAGTGGAGGAGTGCGTGGCTTTAAAGGGACAACAGACCGTTGGCAAAAAGGAACTGGATCCAATGGATCAGATGCCAATTTTAATTTGATTGACGGAGGTACTTTTGAAAGAGATCTTGATTTTACATCAACCAATGCTGCCGTTTTTTCTGAGTTAATAATCAAGCTGGGCAAATTGACAGTCATCCCAGGTGCGCGCTATGAGTACATGGAAAATACCATTGAAGGCAAATACAGCGCTTCATATGAGGTGAGTCTCCAACAGAAAAACCGCAAAGTGTTGTTATACGGAGCCGCCATAGAATATCATTTGGATGAGAACAACGAAGTGGTTTTAAATTACAACAAATCTTTCAGACCTGCATTGTTTTCAGAATTAACACCGGCTGCTACCACGGATGTTATCAATCCTGATTTGAAAGATGCTCAAGGATACAATGCAGATACTTTTATCCGCGGAAAAGTCATGAAGAGCAGACTTCATTATCAATTGGGAGGGTATTATACACTTTATGCTGATAAAATTGGAAACTACACAGAGAATGGTATTCGTTACGTTACCAATATCGGGGATGCGTTGAGCAAAGGAGTTGAGGCCTTGTTGGATTATCGCTTGGGATTGCCCAATAGGCATTGGTCTTTGAACGTATGGGCTGCATTGTCCATTATGGATGTAAAGTATACATCATGGAATGATCCAAGTGTGTCAGATGTTGCCAAAAACCGTCAAGGTAATTTTGTCGAGTATGCGCCTAACTATGTTCACCGAGCAGGTGCAAATGGTTCTTACAAAAAAATATCCTTGCAGGTGACTTCCAATTGGATGTCTTCCATTTATTCGGATGCATTGAATACAACTATTTCTGATGCTAAAGCTACAGTTGGGAAATTACCGGCTTACCAGCTTCTGGACGTTTCATTAAAATACAATTTGACAAAATCCATTCAAGCGCAATTGAATGTGAACAATGCTACCAATGAGCAGTATGCAACACGTCGTTCAGGTGGATATCCAGGTCCAGGTTTGTTGCCAGGAACGCCGCGAACATTAACGGCGTCGCTCTATCTCAATCTATAGATTTTAGATTCTTTTGATCACTCTTAAACGGTGGGATTGCTCACCGTTTTCTTTTTTTATTCCCTCATTGTCCAGCGTGTCTATCCTAACCTCTCCTGAAGCGTGAATAATTGTCGGGAATTGATTGCCAGGTTTTTTAATGATGATGCCCACATGAATGATTCTACCATCTGTGTTGTCAAAAAAGGCAACGTCACCATTCTGTGTTTCTTCAATAAATGAGATCACCTCTCCAAATTCAGCCTGTTGGTGGGCATCTCTCGGGATGTTTTTTTCCATCAGTCTAAAAACCATTTGGGTAAACCCAGAGCAATCTATGCCAGCATGTGTTCTCCCTCCCCACAAGTATGGAGTTCCCAAAAATGATGCTGCGCATTCTGCTATATCTGACCAAGGTTGATATTCCGATGTAAAGTCTACAAGGGCTCCCGCAGGATAAAAACGTTGTTGACGAATCACTGGAATGGGGAGGGGAGTTCTCGTGTTGCCTTGAACCTTTTTCAAACCCAATTGCTTATTGTCAATAAACCCTTCATAACCATCAATGGTGTTCTTGACTTTGCTCCATTTTTCAAGGGTCTCTAGGATTGAAAATGTTTCGCCATAAAGGATTTGACTGATCAATTCACTTTTGTCCGAAGGCTCGGCGCGCATCGGAACAATGCTTAAAGTGCAAACACAATTCATACAGCGAAAATATAAACTTTGAGATTCGTTAACAGACAAAAAATACTTGTAAATCAAGAAAAAACGTATATTTGACTAAATCTTTCAATCATGTGGAGAGAAATTGACAACAAATTGGTCCGAGAATTTAGATTCAAAGACTTTCAAGAGGCGTTTACATTCATGACGCGCGTAGCCTTGATTGCTGAGCGCATGGATCACCATCCCAATTGGTTCAATGCCTACAATTATGTTAGAATTGAATTGTCCACCACGGAAGGTTCTGAGATGGTCACCGACCGAGACAGAAAGATGTCCCATGCCATTGATGCTATTTTAGAATAAAAAAATTTGGATTTGTAAAATCATTGTCTATATTTGCACTCTCAAAAAAAACAAGCATGTTAATTATACCCGTTAAAGAAGGCGAAAGCATCGATAGAGCACTTAAGAAGTTCAAAAAGAAATTTGAAAAGACTGGTGTTGTGAAAGAATTAAGAGCTCGTCAGCAGTACACAAAGTTCAGTGTAAAGCGCAGAGAAGAAATCAAGCACGCCGTTTACGTAGCTAAAATGAAATCTGAGGAACTATAGTTCCTGAAAAGTATTATATTTGAGGGTAAGCCATTGCTTACCCTTTTTTTTTATGCAAATATCCGAGTTTCAACAATATCTAGAAGTTGAGCGACACCAATCGCCACATACCGTGGCGGCATATGTCCGTGATTTGAAGCAATTTGAAAAGTTTCTTCAGGATCAGGATTGTTCGGATGTCGATGTTGACATCAAAACGGCATTGGTTCGTCAGTGGATTGCACAACTCATGGATCAAGAAATAGAGGTGTCCAGTTTGCATCGGAAGTTGGCCAGTATCAGTGGGTATTTTCGGTATGCCAACAAAAGAGGTTGGGTTGAACACAATCCGGTGAAAGGAATCAAGAAGCCCAAAATGAAGAAACGATTGCCGGAGTATTTGGAGCTGCAGCAAACAGAACAGTTCTATGTAACCTCTCATTTGGAGAATTGGAAAGATTACACGGCGCAATTGATTGTACAATTCTTGTATGAGACAGGATTGCGAAGAGCAGAATTGATAGGTTTAAAGATCAACGATTTAGACCGATACCAAGGTCAAATCAGGGTATTGGGAAAGCGAAACAAAATGCGCATCGTTCCGATTAATTCAGATTTGATGAAACGGATAAATGAATATTGTGAAGCCAAAAAACAGCATTTTAGTGATGAAAAAATAGAGCAATGGGATAAGGATAGTTTGTTTTTGGGAATGGATGGACAGCCTTTAACGCCAGGGAAAATTTACCCTTTGGTCAAGGGTGTTTTGTCATCCATTACAACCAAACAAAAGAGGAGTCCGCACTTGTTGCGACATACATTTGCAACACAGATGTTGAATGAAGGAGCTGACTTGAATGTCATTAAAGAAATACTGGGGCACAGCAGTTTGGCAGCCACTCAGGTTTACACACATGTGAGCATTTCAAAGCTGAAACAAATGCATGAAAAATTGCATCCAAGAAATGATTAAAAAAAAAATCATTGGAAGTTTGTACAAACAAAAAATATTACTACATTTGCACCCCTTGATTTTGCGTCAAGGGAGGTTCTTTGAAATATAAATCGTTTTTAAAGTGATTAATGCCGGTGTAGCTCAGCTGGCCAGAGCAGCTGATTTGTAATCAGCTGGTCGGGGGTTCGAATCCCTCCACCGGCTCCATTTTCACTG
>CANNHA010000061.1 GCA_947504275.1 Flavobacteriales bacterium | reverse complement strand
CCACCAGCGGGATAGAGTGTATCACACTGTCCACTAACGCCCACCATTAATCCCGCGCCGCTGTTAATATTACCCCATCCTCCATGACCATTTGAGTGATACGGATCATAATCGCCCACTGAAGGGGCCGTGAGAATCTGGACGATGCCTGGATTGACACCCGTTATCGAAGTTGGAAAATCCCCCAACCCACAGTTGTTATTGCCTTGAACTGAATTAAAACCCGCATACAATACCTGTGTTACATTACCAACAAATGGTCCTGTTAAGGAGACTTGAATCGGTTCATATGTACAAATCCCAATCTTAAGATTGGGAATATTCTCGTCACAATTGATGGTTAAAATTCCACCATCATAATTGGAATAAATGACCACATTGCCCTGTGTATTGCAATTTGGACTAACATCAGGATTGTCTATGTAGGGCGCCGCAAACAAAAACCATTGGTGCAACATTCCCAAAGCAGGAACCCCATCAGCACCGCTCGATGAAGGAAAGGTACAAGAAGCGTTGGAAGCAGCCCCGCTCTGATCTGGCGCCCATGGCTGTCCGGCCAATACCGATCTGTTAGAAAAAGTCGAAATTCCTGTTCCAGTACCCACCCGAATTCCAACTTGCACTTGTGAGGCCGGTCCTACCACACCCTGAAATGGGCCGTACAGAAAAGAGATGGCTCCAAAACCAAAGCCTGTTATAGCATTGTTGATTAACTTGATTTGAAATGAAAATGACTCTCCAGGATAACCCACCCTTCTAACATTCTTCCATTGAATACGAAAGCCTAAAAAATCATTGGAATAACTGATTTTTGAAGTAGCATCTATGCCTTCCAAATTGGCTGCAAAAGGCGCTATCACTGGAGCACCTATACCTTGAGATAGAGGATCGTAGTCATTGGCAGCAGGCGCTTGCCCCAGGGTTATAAAACCATTGGTACTGACAAAAAAATTGACATAACCCTGAACACCCATGGTAAAAGGAACGATGTTCAAAGAAGCTGAGACCTCATCATTAAAATTGCCTGAAAACAATACGACATCATTATTTATTTCTGTCCAATTATCGGTGGATTGGAAAGTATAATAGTAATCCAAAGTCTGCGCCGAGCCTACATGGAATTGAACCATAAGCACCGAGCAAAAGACAAAAGGAATCCAATTCCTATGGAATTTCCACATAAGTTTTCAATTAGTTTGTAATAAAACCATTATGAAAGAAAAAAGTTGCATCAAAGTGTAAATTATTGTAAATATCTTTGGATTGATAAGGTTTTCATTATTAAATACTTAACAGATGATTAAGATTGTCACATCCTGAACGTTGGTTAATCTCATTGACAAACTTTCCAGCCCTCTATCCCATTCCGTTTCATAATAGAAACTGGAGAAAAAGCATTTCCTTTGATGAATAAGAAAACTGTTGATTTGTGTTGTTATTACCCGCGATCGGCCAATCCGATTTCATATCCGAAGAATGCTGCGCATAATCCAAGGTGAATTATCAGTGCTGCTTTTTGCCAAATAGGGCGATCATTCCATTTTTGTTCGGTGTTGAATGGGTCAAATGCCATGGCGATTCCAAGAGAAGAGGCCGCTTGCATATAATCCTTGTTCGCAATTGCCTGGTAAATCCCTAAAATGACAAAACCAATGTATAAATATTTATTAAATGCTGTTTTCATGCTCTTATTGATTTATAGTTTAAACACATCAACACCGATGGCGTATCCATAAATTTTCCCATTGGCATCTTTGTAAATTCTGATCTTGTTGCAAGCTTTTCCAAGGTTCACTGGAGTCCACGTTTTGCCACCATCTTTGGTTTCATATCCACTGTTCATTGCTCCCACAAAGCCATGGTTTTCATCGATGAAGCCAATGCCAAATTCTCTTGCTCCAGCATCTTCCACCAAATTGATTTCATTCCATGTATTTCCCCCGTCAGTAGTTTTCGCAATACGTTGTTGTTTTACATTGGGGTCGGGATTGTAAGATTGAATGGTAACATAGCCAACATCCTTCGTTGGAAACGAGGCCTTCCAAGTGCCTTCAAATGGACGATTGGATTGATACACTTTTTTCCAAGTCTTTCCTCCATCGCTCGTTTTTAAAATGAGTGCATTGGACTTTTCAATGTCCTCATCCGATGCCGCACAAACGATTCCGTTGTTCTTATCAAACATTTTAATATCAAACAACATTTTACAATCCTCATTCATGCTATTCGATGTCCAAGTCAAACCGCCATCGTGTGAGACCATCATATTTGCCGGACTTCCAACGCGTCCAACTCCGTAAATATGAATTTTGTAATCCGTTTTTCCGTGGTTGATATATTGCTCTTTCACAATGTCTATTGCACACAATCCTTTGACATAAGGTCCGGAGTACGAAACAGGTGTCCACGTTTTACCGCCATCAGTTGTTCCATAAAGCGGAATGGTATCTGTCACGTTCGGAAAATAGTCTGTACCAACAGTTCCTGCATATCCGCGTAAACTGTCCACAAAGGCAATGCAGCGGAAGAAGGTCCCTTTCTTTTCGAGCTGCTTTTCCCACGTCGCACCTCCATCACTCGTGTGATAGGTACTGCCGTAGCCATTGACATACCAACCTTCTTTTTCATTGATAAACGTGATGTCATCTTGCTTCCCAGGATAGCGCTCGGTATTCAGTTTTTTCCAACCTTTTTCGGGTAGTTTTACCTCCTCCTTTTTAAATAGAATTTCATTGCTCCATTTTACCGCTGATAGTCCAACATCTTGATTGTATTCATCAAACAATTGTTGGATTTGTCCATTGACAAACTTATCATAGGCTTCTTGCATCGTTCCCGATTTAGCGAAGTAGTGGTCTGTTGAAGGATAAGTCATCAACGTTGCATTGCCCGGATTGAAATAATTAACGGTATTCACAATTTGCTGATGATCAGCTCTTGAAAAGGCTTGAAAATCGGACTCTCCGAATTGAACCAAAACTTTTGTATTGGTATTTTTCCAGTTTTCGAGGTGCGGGTAGTCCTGAATTTGACGCCAGTATTCAGCATTTCTGGAGTAGATTTTACCATTTCCATCGTACTCCCAACTCGTTCTCAACACACTATCTACTCTGGGATCTTTGGCAAGGTCTTCTAGCCTTTCTTTCTTGACAAAGTATCTGTAATTCAAATCGTATTGCTCAATCACAGATTGCTCTACCTCGATGGGATTCATCCCAGCCAACGCATTTTGAACGCGATACATTTCAATCTGATTTTCAAACCAAGATTTCGCCGTTGTTCCATATACGACAACCCCAGCCACCTGATGTTTGGCGCTGATGGCTGGTGCAATAATTCCTCCCATGGAGTGACCAACGATGATGATTTGATTGGTATCAATATAAGGAAGTGTTTTTAGCTTTTTCAATCCGACTTCGAAATTTTCAATCTCATCCAATAAATCGCATGACTCACAAGGTGGCGTATTCTTGCTATCTCCCAATCCACTTTTTTCAATACGAAGGGTTACATAACCGGCATCAACATAAGCATCCACAATGCGCTTGTATGGATGATCGTTGGTCAATTCATCGATGCTACTACATGTATATCCTGGAATGAAGAGCATCGCAGGCATTTTATTCTCCTTGAACGGTTTGTTGATGATTACCCGAAGCTGACCATCTTTGTAATTGGCTTCATCGTAAATGACAGTAGCATTATCATCTGTTTCAAAAGGACGAGCAACGACTTTTGCTTTGAGCGTGAGTTTCTTCTTGCCGCGTAATACTGAAAGCTGAATTTCTTTCCCTGGTTCGTAGGTTAAAAATTGCTTGATGAATTCATCTGTAGAAGTAAAGGATTGTTCACCAATCTTTGTGACAATATCATTTTCCTGAAGCTTCAATTCAACACTTGTTCCGCGAACAACTTGAACGACCTTACAGCCGGAATTGCCATTTTCAGTAACATATTCGATACGAGCACCAAGAAGCGGTTTGCGTTGAAGTTGAGCCGATGAATTGAGTGAAACAAGAGCAAAAAATAAAAAGGGAATTAAGCGTTGCATAAAAACAATTTTTTCTCAAAGAAAGATGATTGACTCAAGGTTCAATTGTCAAAAATTGCTATTTATTCCAGAAAAACAAATGCTCTATTTTCAAACGGATTTAGTGCTCCCAAAACACGTTTGGGTTATTGGTTTTGTGGAAGATCCATAGCGTATTGCTCTCTTCTCGTTTATCTTCCTCTTTTTGTGGTTCTTGATCAAAATAATCAAGCGGAAGAAGCTCTATATAGTTGTAGGTTTTACCTTCAGCATTTGTTTCCATATTGTACTCACTTGATGCTGTGCACTGCAAAATATAGAGGTTTTTAGCCATGTAATTTTCCAGATAATTCTCCTTTGTTTGAGTGCTCTGATTATTCCAATTAGCATCTGGATTCAGAATGAGGGTTTTGTCACCGATCAGATACTCTCGAACTTCTTCAATACTCAAAAGTTCACCTTTTTCATTCATTACGTAGGCATTAAAAGTGGGATCAATCCATAGCCATTTTTTAAGCGATTCAGAATAAACAGAATTAATAACGTGGCAATCTTGGTCAATCTTCAGGCTGTCTTTTGGTAAACAAGTAACAACTCTCGATTTAATGCCCATTGATAAATAACATTCATTCAAAACCAATGCAAGACCTCGGCAGTTTAATCCTCTACTTTCCTTTTTGCAGACCTCCAACATGCTCATGGCATTTTTCACTTCTGGATTTCCATTCATTCCATCGTGGGGAACTAAATCGTGAATCCAATGCATGAGATTTAAAATTTGTAACACGTCTGAACCTTGTCCGGCTAGGCTATCGAGATTGAATCCTTTGCGCAGTGCCACCAAATCGGGATTATCGCTTGCTTGATACGAGAGTTTTGGAATCGGTCTGTTATCTGACAAGTTGTATTTGCTTGCTCTTTTTAGGATACTAAGATAATCTCCAGTTTGCTTGAGCTTTTTATTGAGTTCAGCAAATTCATTTTCTTTTCTAATGTTGTCTAAGTCTGTGTCAGTCTGCACATGTCCATAATCATTATAACCAGCGTCTATTGCCTTTCTTAAATATGTTATCGCAGAAGGCTTATTGTTTAAAAGAGAATAAATACAAGTTAAATTATAGTAGATGTTACCAAGCAGATAGGTGTATTGTTTCTTGTCATCCGTAGGTAATTTTTCATAAATGACGAGGTATTCAGTGAGTAAGGAATTGAATGACTTGGTATCCCTACTGTCATACGATTTATTGAATCCATCTCCTTTTTGGTTTATAAACTCCTCCATTTGCTGAGTTGGCGTAGCCTGAGCCATAAGAAGTTGCGAACTAAAAAATACTGCGATAAAAAGGATAACTTGTTTTTTCATTTTAGATACTTGTTTCGATTATTCACTGTTTGATTTTTACTTGATAGATTAACGGACAATAACCTTTCCTAAAGCTGTTTCCATAACTACTTTCAATTTCCCATTGCCAAAGATTAATTGACTACTTGCTTTTTTCTTAAGCTCAGGTCGATCAACTTTTACCTTCCCCAAGCTTGTGCTCAAATCAAGACGGCATTCAGAAAGCGGATTGCTTAATTGAACGTCGATATCTCCGAGGCTGCTCTCTAATTTGCATTCATCTTTTACGGTTATATTCTCTCCCGTCACATCACCGAGCGACGTAAAACAAAGAATTTTACCTTTTAAGTTGCTCATAGAGATATCTCCTAAATCCGTTTCAAAATCAATGGCGCCCTCCATATTTTTAGCAGATATATCTCCAAGAGCCGTGTGAAGCATCGTGTTTTTGTTATTTAATCCATTGGCATCGATATCGCCTAAATCTGAATCCATTTTCACATCTACGTTTTCCGGAACATAAAATTCTATTTTACTATTTTCAGAAAGCACACTTACACCATTGAAATTCTGATCTTTTCTTTGCAAATGAATCGTCAGAACAGAATCCTTCAGCACATAACTCAATTCACAATTTCCTTCTTTTTTACGAGAGAAAACTCCTTTTGCTTTTAGCTGATAATTGTATTTCATAGCAACATCTACTCGATCACTTCCTTGAACTAGGATATCGCTTTTATCTCCTTTAAATACCAATAATTTAACTCCTTTGAAAAGTGTATCCACATATAAACTGTCATTGGAAGAGAACCAAGATCCAACATTAGATTGAACACTTGTTTTTGTTGAATTTGGTGAAGGAATCTTGGAATCAGTTTGAACCAGTTCTGTATCAAAAGGTAATTCTACAAAAGGCAAAGTCATTAAACCTGAATCCTTCAATGGTTGGATGAAAGGATTATTCCAGATTTCATTGTTAAATTTTAGATGATTGGGCTGATCCGATATTATTGCTGATGAATCTTGAATAGTGGCTTGCACATCCACTTCTAGATTAGGCGCAATTTTTGGTTCTTCATTGTTGGAAGCAAGCAAAATTCCTGCTACTATGATTGTGGCAATTGAACTCATGATAAAGAAGTTTTTTTGAATGGTAATTTTACTAGTTGATTTTGGAACAGTAACCTGAGCAGAGGCTTCAATCCAAGAGGTAACATCAGAAACGCTCGTAGCCGCTTTCTCAGATCTAAGCGTCTCAAATAGGTGATTTAATTTTTCTTCAGATTTCATAATACACCGTTTTTAATTTCAAGTGACTGCATAAGCGCCAACAATTGCTTTCTGCCTCTGCTCAGGCGCTGCTTTACGGCAGATTCACTTGCGTTTTGAATACCCATGATTTCTTTGATCGAAAACCCCGAAATTTCAAATAGAATGATGCACTCACTTGTTACTTGATCGAGTTCTTGTAGGCATTTGTACAAATCATTGATTTCAAATTGTTGTTCAATCGAATCATTTTCGTTGTGAGTATGCTCGTACTTTCCTTTCAACTGATCAACATATTCTGGTCGTTTCTTCTTTCGGTGATTGGCTAATATTCGCGAAGCCGTTCCAAACAAAAAGTGAAGAAATGCATCTGTAGATTTGAGTTCATCAAACTTCTCAAAGGCAACAACCAATGTATCGTGCATGATGTCTTTGAAATGAAATTCACCGTAAACACGCGTTTTGCAATAGCGCTCAAACCGTTCATGAACCGGCTCGTATACTTGCATAAAGCGTTCTTGTTTGGTTAACTCCATTTTAACTACACTCGGGATATAGTAGTAAGTGTCTTAACTTTGAAAAAGGTGACAGCGGAACCAAAATGGTTCTGCGTTTCTTAAAAATTACTCTTTCTAATGGATCCCGGACTTTGCCCAAATTGCTGTTTGAATGCCTTAGAAAAACTAGAGGCATCTGGGAATCCATAAAGAACTGCTGTACATAAAATATCATTACCGTTCAATAAGTCGATTTTGGCAAGCTCCAACCGTTTGCGCTTTTGATACTGATAAGGTGATACGCCGAACGCTTGCTTGAATACACGAATGAAATGGTATTTCGAAATTCCGATTTTTAATGAAATCTCATCAAGGGATAGATTCTCGGTGATGCGTTCGTCGATGAAATTTTTTGCGAGAAGAATAGATCGAAAAACCTCTTCGTTGGTAACGTTTTTCTTGAAATCGAGATTGTTCAGGTGATCGAAAATAAATCGTTGATCAGTAATGATAGATTCCGCCAAACTGTAGAAGAGCTCTTGCTCTTGCAGCTCATTGGCGAAACTTCCGTTTTTAATTTTCTTGTTAATCTCTGAAAGAGAATACCCGATGCTTGTGTTTTTGACGTTGTATCTATTAACAAAGAATTGATCGGAAAGCAAGAACTCTTTGAGATCAGAAGCCTGCAGATCATAATAATCAGCAACATCAGAAACGATCTGTGTTGAGATATCAATACACAACCCCTCTACGGCCTTTTCTTGATTGATCTGAACAATAGACTTGGTAAAGTCATTACCGATGATGTATTCCCCTTCACGAACCATGAACTTTTTCCCATTGGCGTAATAAGTCTCTTCACCCGAGGCCACATATTTTATTCCCAAACCTTTGAACGCAATTTCACTTTCGATTTTCTTAATTTCAGAAATCCGAATTTCATTACGGTTATTGTCGGAGTAAATGGTTTGGTTCATTGAATTTTAATTATTACTTCACTTTCTTCCCATTCACATCAATTAAAAACCACGGGCCATCTGCGTCCTCTTGCACCTCTGCCTTGCCTCCGGAAAAAGCTTTTACATTGTGGTAAATACAGGGAATAACCTCATTTCCATTTACATCTACAAAGCCTTTCTTTCTGCCTTCTGAAAAGTTGATACTGACTATCATTCTTCCATCATTGAATACGCCATTGATGCCGTCGTATTTGCAAGGCAGCACTAGTTTCCCCGCAGTATTAATCCTGCCTGATTTTCCGTTTTTCTTTACGTTGGAAAGTCCACGATTGAAATCGCCAGTAAGCTCATATTCAAAGGGGGTGGTGACTTCTCCCAATTTGTTCAAATGTCCCCATAGGTTGTCTTTTTTAGCAATAACATATCCTTCTTGAAAATTCCCTGCCCATTCGTATTCAAAAGGAATGATGGTTGTGCCTTTCTCGTCAATGAATCCGTGCTTGCCATTCAAAATGGCGTGTGCCAATCCTTCTCGATAGTATGAAATACTTTCGTATTGAAAAGGGATTAATACCTTTCCATTTCTATCAATAATACCAAATTGACCATTCAGTTTTGTAATGCACAATTCGCCACTAAACCGCATTTCAGCCTCATAAACCAAGGGAAGAACAACCTCTCCCATTTTATTGATCATTCCCCATTTGCCCTCTTTTTGAACAATAGATGTTTCCAAGCCAAAGTCGCTCACTCGATCATAGATGATAGGAATGACAATTTTGCCCTCCTTGTTGATGAATCCCATTTTTCCATCTTTATAGACAGTCGCTAATCCGCTATGGTAGTTTCCAATGCTTCCGTATTCCATGGGAAGCACGTTTTTTCCTTTTTTGTCAAAGCATCCGTATTTCTGATCTATTCCAACAACAATCAAATCTGAAAAACGCAAACTGCGGTAGTACCAATCATCCGCATCCGTGTAAATGACAGGAAGCACCTCGTTTCCTTGTGCATCAATGTATCCGTAATGGGTAGGATAATCACCAAAAATTTCTACGCGAGCCACACCATCCATGAACGGTTCAATCTCGTCGTACATCATCGGGACAATCACATTTCCAAGCGTGTCAATAATTCCTTTTTTATCATTGGTTCTAAAACTGGCCAGCCCATCCCGAAAATCATAAATACGATAAACCTCATCTTTGGGAATAAATTTCCTCTTGGCAGAATCGTACCTTCCCTCGATTTTGGTTTGGGCGGTTAGATTTTGAATAAGACTCAGGGTGATAATCAGAATATGCAAAAATGGAAGGAATACTTTGTTCACTCTACTGTTATTTTTTTAATTGCTACTGCTGATCTGCTCGAAAATCAATTGACTTAATAGTTCAATATCACCGTTGATGGTGCCTTGCATGTATTGATTGTACACTGTTGTGTTGTCAGCGGGATTCAGGTTCAAGGTAAGCCCTTTTTCCAGAGCGAGCAGTCGAATAAACTCTCTTTGCGTTCTTCCGTTTCCTTCTCTGAAAGGATGAAGAAAATTTACATGGTCGAGTATAGAGGCCAACGCTTTCGCTATCTCATGGAAATTGGAGGAATCAATGGTTCTATATACCTCAATCAATGAATCTATGTACTGAAAGGCGGACGAGAAGCGTTCTCCATCGAAAAACGGTTTTCCGTCTTTACTTATGTTTACAGTGCGAACTTTTCCAGCCCAGGCGTAAATGTCTTGAAATAAGTGTTGGTGAATTTCCAGAAGACTTGAAGTTCCTTTTATTGTTATTGGGTTCTTAAATAATTCTTGAAGTCGTTTGGAAACGGCGCTGCTTTCTACAAAGAGAAGTACGTCGTAATCTGAGATGTCTAGTAGATTTTTTAAAAGTCCCGAAGAGGGGTCAACGTAGGTATAATCAGGATCAATGTACTTGTAAGAATCAGACATACGCTTTCTCTTTAGCGATAGTCACTAATTCTATCAGTGATATTTTTCCAATCGAATAATCCCTTATGATTTCAATTCCTTTGGACGTCGGTTCAAATCCCTCAAACATATTGCTCCCAATCGCATTAGCTGCGCTTTCAAGCGACTTCAAATCTGGAAATTCAATTCCCATGATGGTCAGTTTTTCGCGGTTGATGTCTAGGGCTCTGTACATTCTGTTAAGTTGATCGAACGTAAATTTAGCGCAAAAAAGAGGGTTAAACAAACCTCATTCTTATCTAGGTTGGTTTTGTTATCGAACTTATGAAGTAATCACGGCACTTTTTGCAGTGAATAGATGCTTTATTCACCGCATGGGAATTGCTAATGGTTTGTGGCTTGGCGTAGTGACGGATTATAACCACAAATAATTATACGAAGCGCTCACTTCAAAGATTGCAAAAATGTATCTCAATCATCCTAAACTTTAAACATTCACACAACACCATAGTCATACACTTTCACAATTATTTCTCAA
This sequence comes from Flavobacteriales bacterium, assembly GCA_947504275.1. Taxonomy (GTDB): domain Bacteria; phylum Bacteroidota; class Bacteroidia; order Flavobacteriales_D; family Sanyastnellaceae; genus CAMCTV01. Next base: position 4,853 of record CANNHA010000061.1, on the reverse strand, counting down.
CTCTCCTCATTTTCCTATGCGGAATATCATCCTCCAAATACTCCTCCCCTTCTGCAACAAAACCCAAATCAGCATAAAACTTCAGCAAATAAGATTGTGCTGAAATACAAATTTCATCTACCTCAAATTGTTTCATGGTTTGCTCAATGGCAATTTCCATCAGCTCCTTGCCCCAACCTCTGCCTCTCACCATTGGCGAGGTAACAACCCTACCGATAGACGCCTCAGGGTAACTCACACCTGGAGGCAATAAACGAGCGTAAGCGACCAATGCCTCACCACTTTCCATCGTCAAATGATAGCTTAAAAAATCTTTACCGTCTGGATCCTGATAAGCACATTGCTGCTCTACCACAAAAACCTCAGCCCGCAAGGCTAAAACCCGATGCCACTCCATCGCTGTCATATCCGACATTTTTTGCAATCGCCAATTTTTCATTGAAGCTAAGGTAAGCACCATCGTACTTTTACCGCATGAACTACTTATCGGTCGAGAATCTTTCCAAACGCTACGGCATTCGCCAACTATTTGAAAACCTGAATTTTGGAATTGAAAAAGGTCAAAAAGTAGCCCTCCTTGCCAGAAATGGTTCAGGAAAAACAACTTTGATGAACATCCTTTTTGGGAAAGAATCACCAGATGAGGGCAAGGTCATTTACAACAAAGAAGTGCGTGTGGCCTATTTGGAACAAAATCCCCAACTGCATTTGAACAAATCCATTTTGGAAAATGTATTGGCTTCATCCAATGCCATGTCCAAGGCCATTGCAGAATATGAAGTTGCCATACAAAACAACGGCGATTTAGAAAAAGCCATGAACAGCATGGATGCCACCGGTGCTTGGGAATATGAATCCAAAATGAAACAAGTGCTTGGCGCATTGGAATTACAAGATTGGAACAAACTGGCCGGCCAATTGAGTGGCGGGCAACAACGCAGAGTGGCGTTGGCCAAAGTATTGGTAGAAGAACCCGATTTTCTTTTGCTGGATGAGCCCACCAACCACTTGGATTTGGACATGATTGAATGGTTGGAAAACTTCCTTACCCGATCACACATGACCTTGTTCATGATCACCCATGACCGTTATTTTTTGGAAAACATCACCGATGAAATATTAGAGTTGGAGAATGGTCAATTGTACAGGTACAAAGGAAATTTCTCCTACTACCTGGAGAAAAAAGCAGAACGTGAGACACTGGAACAATCCACCCACGATAAACAAATGAACCTGTTTAGAAGAGAGTTGGTTTGGGCACGCACCATGCCGAGAGCGCGCACGGTGAAGAGCAAGAGTAGAATGGATCGATTTCAAGAACTCAAAGAAAATGTAAGGAAAAGCCCTGAGGCGCAGGAGTTGGCTCCGGAAATCAACATGAGTCGTTTGGGAAGCAAGATTGTGGAATTTCACCGTGTTAAAAAACATTGGGGAGAGAAGAAAGTACTCAACGGTTGGGACTACGTTTTTAAAACAGGAGAGCGTGTTGGATTGGTTGGTCCCAATGGTGCTGGCAAAACCACTTTGCTGAAAATGATGACCTTGAATGAAGAGCCCGATGGAGGCAAGGTCATTGTTGGTGATACTGTCGTAATGGGTTATTACCGTCAGAACATGGAAGACCTCAAGGATGGTCAGCGCCTTATCGAGGTGGTTCGTGACATTGCAGAGTTTATTCCTTTGACCAAAGGCCGCACCATCACTGCCGCTCAAATGCTGGAGAAATTTTTGTTCCCCAAACCCATGCACTTTCAGTTGGTGGATTCACTGAGCGGAGGAGAAAAAAAGCGTTTGCAATTGCTCCTCATCCTGATGAAAAATCCCAACTTCTTGATTTTGGATGAGCCGACCAATGACCTAGATGTATTCACTCTAGCTGCCTTAGAAGAGTACTTGCAATCCTACCCTGGCTGCCTGGTCATTGTTTCCCATGACCGCTATTTCTTGGACAAATTGGTGGATCACTTGTTTGTGTTGGATGGCCAAGGCAACGTAAAAGATATTTTGGGTTCCTACCAACAATTTCGCGATGATCAATCCAACCAACCCCCCGCCCAAACCAAATCTGAAAACACTGAATCCAAAGAAAAAGCAAGCACTTCGGCTCCTGCCAAAAAGCTAAGCTTCAAAGAGAAATTTGAATGGGAGCAAATTGAAAAGCGAATGCCTGAGCTGGAGGAAATGAAGAAAACCTTGGAAATTAAACTGAATGGCGTATTGGACCAGCATGATCAACTGATGCAAGTTTCAGATGAGCTGGCAAAAGTGATAGAAGAGCTGAATCAACTCGAGTTGCGCTGGTTGGAACTTTCTGAAAAAATATAGGCGACTACGGCCTGTATTTCGGTTTATCTTTACCCGCGAATTTCTAGCATTTGAAAAATGAGTTCAGAGCAATATTTGGGCAATGCCGATATCCAAACGATAGACGCGTTATACAACCAATTCAAACAAGACCCTGAGAGTCTTGATATTTCATGGAGAAGATTCTTTGAAGGTTTTGAGTTTCAAAATGAATCTTATCCTGTCCTTCCTGATGGAAGCCGCCTCAACGCGGTGACTTCAAAGGAGTTTAAAGTGATTAACCTCATCAACGCCTACCGCAGCAGAGGTCACTTGTTCACCAAAACCAACCCTGTGCGTGAACGCAGAAAATATTCTCCTACTTTGGCCATTGAGAACTTTGGTTTGACCACAGCAGACTTGGAGGAAACCTTTCATGCTGGAACAGACATTGGATTGGGTGATGTCAAATTAAAAGACATCATTGCTCAACTTGAAAACTCTTACTGTCAAAGCATTGGATCAGAGTACATGTACATCCGTGATCCGGAGCGTGTTGAGTGGTTAAGATCAAAAATTGAGGCCGTCCATAAACCCAAATACAGCAAAGAAGAAAAGAAGAAGATTTTTGAAATGACTTCCAAAGCTTCGCTTTTTGAGCAATACATCCACAAAAAATTTGTAGGTCAAAAACGTTTCAGCGTTGAAGGCTGTGAGGCCGTAGTTCCCGCAATGGACTACATCGTGAAGAAGGGAGCTGAGATGGGTGTTGAAGAGTTTGTCATTGGCATGGCACACCGCGGACGTTTGAATGTGTTGACCAACATCCTTGAAAAACCGCAAGAAGAAATCTTCCGCGAATTTGAAGGTGTTGAATTTGAAGGCAACATGGATGGTGATGTGAAATACCATTTGGGATATTCACGTGACATCACCGTAAATGGTCACAATGTTCACGTGACCTTGTGTCCCAACCCATCGCATCTTGAGGCCGTTAATCCAGTAGTAGAGGGATTGACCAGGGCCAAAATTGATCATTATTTGAAGGACGAGAAAAAAATCGTTCCCATTTTGGTGCATGGTGATGCGGCTATCGCGGGACAAGGCATCGTATATGAAGTTATCCAGATGGCCTTATTGGATGGATACCGCACGGGAGGAACCATTCACATAGTCACCAATAACCAAGTTGGATTTACTACCAACTATTTGGATGCAAGATCTTCCATCTATTGCACAGACGTGGCAAAGACCACACTTTGTCCCATTTTCCACGTCAATGCTGATGATGTAGAAGCCGTTATTACCACCATGCAATGGGCATTGGAATACCGTGAAAAATACAACATGGACGTGTTCATTGACCTTCTTGGATACCGAAAATACGGCCACAATGAAGGAGATGAGCCCAAGTTCACACAACCAACTTTGTACAAGCACATTGCAGCTCATCCTGATTTGAGGGCGTTGTATTATAAACAACTTTCTGAAGAGGGCACCATTACAGAAGCTGAAGCAGAAGAAGTAAAAGCCAACTTTGAGAAACACCTGGATGAAAGCCTAGAAAAGGCCAAAACAAAAAGCAAAGTATATGTCAAACACTTCTTGGAAGAGACTTGGAAGGATGTTCGCTTTGCCACACCAGAAGATTTTGATAGCACTCCAGATACAGCGGTTCCTCAAAAGAAATTGGTTGACTTAGGTAACAAATTGTCTACCCTACCCACTGGAGAAAAATTCTTTAGAAAATCAGAAAAGGTTTTTGAAGATCGCTTGAATATGATCAGGAATGATCAGTTGGATTGGGCCATGGGTGAGATGTTGGCCTATGCTACACTTTTGGAAGAAGGACATCCGGTGCGCATTTCAGGACAAGATGTAGAACGCGGAACTTTCTCTCACAGACATGCAGTGGTAAAGACAGATGAAGATGCAGAGAAAGAGTTCATCACCCTAAATGCATTATCAGACAAACAAGCCCAATTGAGCATTTACAACTCACTTTTGAGTGAATATGGCGTTTTAGGATTTGATTACGGATATGCCTTTGGAACACCCAATGGATTAACCATCTGGGAAGCTCAATTTGGCGACTTCAACAATGGTGCACAGATCATGATTGATCAATTCATCAGCGCAGCTGAGGATAAGTGGGGAAGCATGAACGGATTGGTTATGTTCTTACCGCACGGTTATGAAGGCCAAGGCTCAGAGCACAGCTCAGGAAGAATGGAACGTTTCCTACAATTGTGCGCAGAATACAACATGCAGGTTTGTGATGTGACTACTCCTGCCAACTTCTTCCATTTGTTGCGCAAGCAAGTCAAACAACCCTTCCGCAAGCCTTTGATTGTCTTCACGCCCAAAAAACTATTGCGTCACCCCAAAGCGGTGAGCAGCCTCAAAGACATGTCCAAAGGCTCTTTCCAAATGGTCATAGAAGACAACAGCGTTGACAAGAAGAAAGTCAACAAAGTAGTGCTTTGTACCGGGAAAATGTATTACGAAATGATGGAGGAGCGTGAGAAGAGAGGAGTCACCGATATGGCGTTAATTCGTTTAGAGCAACT
>CANNHA010000060.1 GCA_947504275.1 Flavobacteriales bacterium | reverse complement strand
TCACCTCCTTGGCCCACACGTAGTTGGCGCTGTAGATGAGAGCGACAGCGAGCAGCAGCAGGTGGGCAAGTGTTTTTTGGGGCATGGGGCAAAGATAAGGTGGGCATTGCCGCGTGGGCATTACCGTGGGCTAAAGTCCACGGGTTGGGAGAGGAATTTATTTCTTCTTATCGAGGGCTTTTACGAGCACGCGGTACATTTCCTCTTTTTCTTTGACGAGGTTTTTGAGGAAATCGATTTGCTCTTTGTAAAGTTGAATCGTCTCTTTTTGGAGATCGGTTTGGTAACGTTCAGAAAAGGGTTGAAAGAAGTTGTGGTTAAGCACTTTGCAAAGCCGCTCCAGCAGGCCGGTATCAATGTTTTCTCGGCGGTAAATATCAAAGATATTGGGTTTGGAAACATTGAGTGCCGTGGCGAGCTCTTCAACGGACAGACCACGCAGTTTTACAACGCGTTTTATTTCTTGCCCGATGATTGCTTTAGCCATGAGCCTAAGCTAGGGGCAAAATCAATGAAGCAAATCATCCATGTGTAGTATAAAATATAATGAAACTAAAGTATATACTACGTTTTGTTCGAAATTTCTTGTTTAATATGAATTAAGACGAGTTAAAATACTATATTTGAAATATTAAAATACTATACTTTAAAAAATGAAGACCCAAATTTTCAGAAGTTTAAAATCATCATTTCTGCAAGCAGCGCAATTAGAGAATCAATCATTGGTTGAATTAGGTATCACAGAATTGGCATCAGGAAATTTTGCTAAAGCCATTGATTTAAGCGAGGAGTTAATCAAAAAGGATATAAATGATGCATCAGGCTGGGCTATGAAAGCTTTGTCGCAGGCTTATTTGTTTGATTACAATGAAAAGCAATTTTACCTAAATTCATCAACAACATCCCTAGACGAATTCAAATCTAAAACCAAATTGCATCAAAGTGATGTAATAAAGGTTGAATCTTTATTTATAACAACGGTTTTGAATCGCACCATTCAATTGGTGAAAGCCCGCGTTGAAGAAGTTATAGAGTTAAGGAAAAGAGCCATTGCGGAAAAATCGAAGGCCAATGCTGCTGCATTGGGGGCGGTAATGAGTGCTTATGTTGGAAGCCAATCAAAATCGAATGTTGGCAAAACCTTGGGATATGGTGGAGCTGTTGTGGGTGCAGCAGCTAGCAGCAGTTTTACTGCAAATGCTGATCGGTTGACAAGCGTATCCAAGGGTGTATTTGGAGTTGCCATCTCTAATATGACACTTACGGTAGAATTTGCGCAAACCCTTAAAGCCAATTTAAATCACTTGGACACGGATGTGCGCGAGGAGGCTTTGATCACATTAAAGAATTGGATTGGGTCAATGGCGTTTTTGTATCGAGAAGTATTGGAGAATCTAAATTCACATCTAGGGGAATTGAACAAAGGTCATGTTTTTTCTCCCACTTATCGAGAGGCTGTTTCAAATTTCATTCAAGCTCCCGAAATCAGACAGTTTTTATTTCTTTCGGAAATGATCAATATTGAGCAGTCAGTTCCAGAATACAAATTATTGAAGGAACAAATCGCGGAAATCCAATCTGTTAATCAAGATGATTTGACTTCCGAGTATAAAAAGATGACTAGAATACTGATTTTATTCCCGGTTTTGGCTTTTATGGAAATGTTTATTCTGAAAGGAAAAAACACAGCCACGGCATCAGTAATTGACATAATTGGTATTTTGTTAGGAATTTATTTCTTAGTCTCTCCCATCGGTTCCTGGGGAAAATTGAGAAAGCAGATGAAGGCATTTGCAGCAATGGCAAAGAAGTTTAAGGTTTCTTCAGAGATCTTGATTTTGGAGAATATGAAGGGAAATAATCAAATCATTGAATAAAAAATGAAAGAACTATTGAAATTCTCCAAGTATTTGGAGACAGACTTTGTGAACTCGGATTCAGCTTATCAATCCAAAATGGATTTGGCTATTTCTTCTCTTGTAACAGGAGATTATTCAAAGGCAAAACAGCTATTTGATGGTGCTATTGAAATTGACTCTCAATTTCCATCAGCATGGTTGGGTAAGGCTTTTGCTGAAATTGCCCTGGTGGATGATGATGGATTTAATTCATTGGCCATTGATGAGTATCTGACCCGCGCGATGCGCACCACGGATGATATTTTAAAGTATAAGGTTGCGATAGCTGGTTGTTTGGCCTACCGTCATGCGGTGATTATTAAAAAATGTGTTGTGGCTGTAGAGGTTGCAATTGAAGAACAAAAGAAGGCTAAGAAGGAGAGAAATGTAGCCATTGCGGCAGCCGTCGCTGGTACCATGTTTACAGGAAAAGATAAGAGTATTGGCTCTAACATAGTGGGAGGAGCTTTAATTGCTGGTGGAGCTAATCATGCAATTAATTCACAGTTGAAAGCCAATGAGCTGGAAATATTAGGAAAGTCAATATATACTGCTGCTTTGGGCCAAACGTATTTGTCTATTCCGATTATTCATCTTTGTGGAACGTTAGAAGGACAAATTCAAGATGAGATATTAAGGGCGAATTTTAATGTTGTTTTGAATTCATGGAAAGATTCGGTTACCTATTTATATAACAAACAACGAGATCAGCTAGTTGAAAGATTGAATAAGTTAACTGTGACATCAGCGGAAAGTGTACAAAAGCTGTTATCCAGCGAAAAACCCGTTGAGGAAATCGTAGAATTTACCACTTTTATGAAAATTATTGGCCTTTCTGGACACAAGGTCTTCACAGTTTTAAATAAGTTGTTCAATGAAACATTGAAAAATCACTTTGAGCATTCTGGCGCATTGGACTCTTTAGAAGTGGCAAAAAAGAAGGAAAACAAGGCTTTGACCATTGGGCTTGTAATGATAATACTGGGTATTGGATGCCTTTTTACTAAATACAGAGAATGGCTGCCCTACACTGTGGATGGTGTAGGTCTAATTGTGGGCTTAATTCTATTGGATAAAGCGAAATCAAAAGAAATGAAGGAATTTGAAAAGGCTTACAAGGAAGTTGTGAACGAAGTAAAAACGATTGCGATAGTGAGTGATGATTTCAATTTGAGTTTAATTGAAAAGAAAAGCAATACAAATAACAATTCTTCTCTGGGTAATCAATGAAGTTCTCCAATTAACAGAGATTTTTCATGAAACACAGGTCGAGTTTCTTGTTTTTCATAGCTCATCGCTTTTTGGTGCGATCATCTTTTGTTTTTTGATTGATCATTTCAATTGGAGCAGATCGTTGTTTTTAATGCCAATTTTCATTGAGCTCGGAATGTCCTGGTTTACTTGTCAATGTGTTGATTATTGGGACGAGATTTTTTCAATGGTTGGAATTAGTATAGCTTGGCTTTGTTTTTTAGCAGAAAAGAATAAATAACAACGAGCAGAGAATAATGGTCTATGTCATTTTGAGCTTCTACCAAGCCATGGCCGTGGTCTTCAGCAATCAGGTTTAACCAAGGCAGCCAATAGGTTTTGGTTTGAGTTTTTACCAAGCCATGGCCGTAGGTTTTGGTTTGAGTTTCTACCAAGGTATGGCCGTGGGTTTCAACCCACGGAAAAGGGGTGTCATCAGCAACCAACCCCCATGCATAACCAGCCAATAGTTTATAGGAAAGGTTTTTAGGTGATCCAAAAAGCAAAAAATAACTTTGCCCAAAAAGACCACCATGCCCAACTCCTACGTTAGAATCTGGGTCCACGCTGTTTGGGCCACCAAATACCGCAATTTCTATATCCACCTGGACAAAGAGAAACCGATTCACAACCACATGTACGAGCAGTTTATCAAAATGGGATGTCCCGTCAGGGTAATCAACGGAATGCAAGACCATGTCCATTGCCTCTTCTTGCTCAATCCAAAGTTTCCCTTGGATCAAGTCATCAAGCAGGTCAAAGGCAGCACTTCTTATTTTGTCAATAAAAACAACTTAATTCCAGAACACTTTAGATGGCAAGACGGGTTTTGGGCCAAAGCTGTGGGCGATGAAGGCTTGCCCAAATTACACAGTTATATCAGAAACCAAAAACGCCGCCACGGCAATCAACTCAAATACAAACGCCAAATCACATCCCAGCCTTAGCCGCCTCTACCACCTTCTTGCTGTTTCCAACAAAGATGGCATCACCATTCACTACCACGGGACGCTTTAAAAAGGTGTACTCCTCCAAAATGTACTTGCGGTAATCTTTTTCCGTCAACTCCATTTCATTCAAACCCATTGAACGGTACTTCATCGCAACACGGCTGAACAAGGCCTCATAGCTTCCAGCCAATTCCTTCATCTCATCCAAATCCTTGGCCGAGATTTTCTCTGTTTTAATGTCTTGAATTTCATATCCCTTGGTCTTGGTTCCCAAGTCGGTTAATATGCGCTGGCAGGTGCCACAATTGGCCAAAACAAATATCTTTTTCATGCTACTTTTTCTCTTAAAACAACAGGAGCCGTTTCTTGTTCTATGGATTCAGCTTTTTTTCAATGGCATCTACCAATACTTGCAGACCCGTTTCGTAGCTGTGGTCGTTTAAGACAACCAACTCGCATTGTTGTTTGTAGGGTTCCAAGAATTGAAGCTCAGCGGGTCGTACGTGATTGTCCCATTGGTAACGAACTTCATGCTCTGGATATCCACGCTGTTTTCCGTCGCGGTCAATTCTTCGGTTGAGCCTAAGATCGACATCGGCATCCAAATACACCCGGTAATGCAGACGGTTCATGATCTCTGGAAAATGAAAAACAAACAAGCCTTCCATCACAATGATGGGAGCGGGAGCAACCACGATGGGTTTGGGCTCCCAAGCAGGATTGTTGAAGTTGTATTCCAACTTGGTGATGGACTTGCCTTGTGCCAAGTCTTCCATGTCTTTCACAAAATGCTCGTGGTCAATACTTGATGGCAAGTCGAAATTGATAATACCATTCTCGTCGGCCGATTGAAGGGCCTTGGGCTTGTAGTAATTGTCTTGCGATACCAAGGCCACTTGACCTTCTGTGTATTGATTCATCAAGGCCCTGAGGAAGGTGGTTTTTCCAGCTCCACTTCCTCCAGCTATGCCAACAATAAAAGTTTCCATTTCCCAAATATAATCTTGGATATAATGGTATTGAGCTTCTGAACTTAATTGTTAAGGCTAATTTTTTTACCTTTGTTTCATGACCCGTTGGAAAATCATAACCATCATCGTTCTGCAGTTGGCTGTTGCCTTCAGTCCGACGGTTTATTTTCATGCGTGTTGTTGCGGTTCTGAACAATCTTGGTTCTTGCCTCCGGATGATTGCTGTGAAGATGATCACCACCAGGGTATCGGAAATTGTTGTGATGAAGCCTCCATTCATTTAGAAGTAGATGATTGGACGAACGCTTCGGCTTCATCAAATGTTTCTCATTTTGTTTTGCCTGTCGCACTTGAGTGTTCAGTTAATAACCAATTTTCAGATTGGGCTACTTTTTTTGTCAGTCACCCTTCACATGCCCCGCCATTTCTGGAAGGTAAACGGTACCTGATGAATCTTTCTTTGTTGTTGTATGATGATCATTGCGCCTAGTTTATTTGGAGCAATAGTCATATAATACAATAATAAAATCAATGAAAAAATATATTTTAGTTCTAGTCCTAATCGTTTTAGGAGTGAACACTTGGGCGCAAAAGCAGCCTAAAACAGTGGAAACCCAATTCTGGGTTGCAGGGGTTTGTGGAATGTGTGAGAAAACAATAGAAAACGCAATCGATGTGAAGGGTGTTGTTTTTGCAGATTACGATTTAACCACACACCAAGTAAAAGTCATTTATCGTCCTGATAAAATCAATGAGGTTAAGCTGCATCAGTTGCTTAATGCAGTTGGGTATGATACCGAGAAATCAACAGCTACTGAGGAACAATACAGCAAGGTTCATGGATGTTGCAAATACCGTTCTCTGGAGGACCACTAAATGAAAAAGTTATTGACTTTAATTCTACTGGTCATGATAGGATTGACCGGTTGGGCGCAATCAACACCGGTCAAAGGTGTTGTTTTGGATAAAGATTCTAAGGAGCCTTTGGCGTATTGTGTAGTTGTTTGGAAGGGCACAAGAGCAGGTACTTTGGCTGATGAAAATGGTTTTTTTACCATTGGCAGAATTCCCACTCAGGATACGTTGAAGGTTTCGTTCATCGGTTTTGAGGACGCCTTTGTTGTTGTAAAAAACAACGTTGATTTGACTATCCTGTTAAAGGGGTTGGATATGGAGCGTTTAAATATCTACGATCAACACGGGACTCAACACATGCACGGCAAGGATCCGCAATTGTTTCAAACCGTCACTGAGAAGGAATTGTGCAAAGCGGCCTGCTGTAATTTATCTGAGAGCTTTGAGACCAATGCTAGCGTAGATGGTTCCTATACTGATGGCATTACAGGAACGCGTCAAATCAAGATGTTGGGATTGGACGGAAAGTATGCGCAACTGATGGGGGACAATATTCCCAACATGCGCGGTTTGAATACCGTTTATGGGTTGGGTTGGGTTCCTGGTCCCTGGATCAGAGAGATTGCCATTTCCAAAGGGGCAGGTTCGGTATTGCCCGGTTATGAAAGCATCGCGGGACAAATCAACGTAGCTCACAAAGGCCCAGAGATGAAGGAAAAGTTTTTTCTCAATGCCTATGCAGGAAATCAGGGCAGGTATGAGTTGAATACGGTGAGTAGACATGAAGCTGGCGAGCATTTTCACTGGGATTGGATGACACATTATGCTAAGAACAATGGTCGCTTTGACATGAACCACGACGGTTTCTTGGACAATCCTGTTGGCGATGAGTACAACGGACGTTTGCATGCGGCATTGAATAACGATAATGGCTTTAATGGAGATTATTCAATTCAAGGGTTGCAGTACCTCAACCAAGCAGGAACCTCAGGTCATTTGGATATTCCCAATGTTGTCATGAATAACAACCAATGGAAATGGAATGTGGATGCCAAGAATGGTTGGGTTTTTGAGCCGGACGCTGCGGATGAAAAGGAGCAGAGTATTGGAACACAAGTTTCTTTCTCGCAACAATTATCCAAATGGAATTGGGAAGGGGTAAAGAATTACTCAGGTAGACAACAGACCCTGCGTTTGGTATTCCTACATGCCATTCAGTTGAATGAAGATTCCAAGTTGACCTATGGTTGGAATTATTTGGACGATCAATACAAGGAGTATTTCAGCCCTATGGGTTCTTGGGATCGACATGAGCGTGTTCAGGGTGGAATGGCAGAATGGGCATGGAACCACCACGATGAAATTCAAATCATTGCTGGTGCAAGAGCAGAGTGGCACAATTTATTTGGATTTTTATTGACGCCAAGATTGCACACGCGATTTACTTTGGCAGAAGGACTGCATTTGAAATGGATGACGGGATTGGGAAGAAGAACAGCTAATGTTATCATGGATCAACCGGGATTCCTGGCCAGCAGCAGGGTGATGAGTATTCAAGCTTTGACCAATCAACCTCAGTACCCATTGGGATTGCCCATGGAGGAAGCCTGGAACAAAGGTGTTGTTTTGTCTTATGATACAAAGTTGTTTTACCGGAAAGCGGGAATCACCGTTGATGCATTTCAAACCAATTTCAAGCAACAAGTGGTGATGGATTGGGATCAATCCGGTTTGTTAAAGGTCTATCCATTGCAAGGAAAAAGCGTTTCTACTACAGCTCAAGCGGAGGCTTTCTTTTCTCCATTGAAGCGTTTTGAAATCAGAATGGCGTATCGGTGGGTGGAAAACATGGTGGATTATGAAGATGGCAGAAGGTCTCTTCCTTTTGTGAGCAAGAATCGTTTTTTTACCAACTTGTCCTATAGTACAAAGATGTTTGAAGGAGATAAGCGTTGGTTGTTTGATTTGACAGCCAAATGGAACGATGGTCAACGTTTGCCCAATTTGTTGGGAAGCCAATGGGAGGGTCAACAGCCGGAAGTGTCTCCAGCTTTTTGGATCATCAATGGGCAAGTGTCATTGGCCAGAGAAGAGCGTTGGGATGTCTATTTGGGTGTAGAGAACCTTTTCAATTTTAAACAAAATCGCATGGTATTGTACAGCGATGGGTCAGATGGTACAATGAACTTGGACGCCAACTTTGCTTATGCTCCCGCTTTTGGAAGAATGAGCTATGTGGGCTTAAGATGGCGTTTGGCAGAGTAAATCGGCAAAGTTGCGGTGATTGGCAAGACGAGGTACTTTGTTTTGCCCACCGAGCTTTCCGCCTTGTTTCATGGCATGGTGAAAAGAACCCACTGGAAGCCAAGTGATTTTCAAGGGTTGTAGAACTTTACCTTCTATCAGGTCCTTGTAGTAGATGTTCTGCATCCTCATTTTCTCATCCAAGAATTGCGCAATATCAGCACTATTGGAAGGAACTTCATTGCTTTCTATCAACCACTCGTGGTAAGGCAGTTCATTTTCTACGTTGACTTTTGGTGCAACGTGAAATTCATCACTGATGAAAGTGAATTTTTCCAGTGCCCACTTCATGGCGTTTTCTACTTCCTCCGCAATGACATGTTCTCCAAATGCACTGGTGTAGTGTTTGATGCGCCCGGTTACTTTGATTCGATACGGTTGGGTTGAGGTGAACTTAATAGTATCGCCAATGCTATAACTCCAAAGTCCAGCATTGGTGCTCAGTATGAGTGCATATTGAGTATTTTCTTTGACTTCCCAAAGGGGTATGCGTTTTGGATTTTGCTCGTGGTATTGCGACACATCAATGAACTCATAAAAAATACCAGCGTTTGTATTTAATAACAAATCGTCACGGTGAATATCATCTTGGTAGGCAAAGAATCCTTCACTCGCTGGAAACGTTTCAACCGTGTCAATTCTACCACCCATGAGGGACTCCATTTTTTTTCGGTAGGGTTCGTAGTGAACACCCCCGTAAACAAACAAACTGAAATTGGGAAAAATGGATTTAATATCTTCCTTACCACTCTGTGCAATTAATCGTTCAAAATACATCTGAACCCAACTAGGAATACCGGAGATGAGGCGCATGTCTTCTCCCATTGTCTCACGCGTGATAGTGTCTACTTTGGTTTCCCAATCTTCTATGCAGTTGGTTTCATATTTCGGCAGTCGATTCTTTTGAAGATATTTGGGCACGTGGTGGGCTACAATTCCGCTGAGCCGGCCCACTGCGATTCCTGCAGGCAAATAATCTAAAATGGGACTGCCTTGTAAAAAGATCATTTTCCCATCTACAAATTCTGCATTTCCACTGGTTGCTATATAGCACAACAATGCATTTCGAGCCGCAGAGATATGACTCGGCATGCTTTCCTTGCTGATGGGGATGTACTTTGCTCCTGCTGTGGTACCGGATGTTTTTGCCAAGTACATCGGTAATCCTGGCCACAACACATCCTTCTTTCCTTGCTTTACGTTTTCTATGTAAGGCAAAAGATCCTCGTATTCATGAATGGGATTGCGCGCTACAAAATCATTGTAATCTTGGATTTCATTGAATTGATGATCAAGTCCATACTGCGTTTGGCTTGCACCGCGAACCAATTGAAGCAAACAATTCTTTTGGTTCTGATCGGCGTTCAGTGCTTCTTGCAGGATTCTACCCCGCATCCACCGCGCAAGCGGTTTGGCGATAACGGATTTAATGCCCATTATTTTTTAATAAACGAAAGGACTTTCTTTTTGTTTTCATCGATGATAATCAACTGATAGCATCCTGTTTGAAGCTGTTCAATATTGATTCCTTGTTGTGGATTGTATTGACCAGCATGAATTTCTTTTCCAGCGACATCCATAATCATTACTTGGCAAGAATGATTGTAATCAACACCTTGGATAAACAATTTGTTTTCTGCAGGATTTGGAAATAGCACCCATTTCGACCAATCTATGTTGGGAACGTAAGTTGTAGTGTCTGGATTGGCATTGCCAGTATCCATGCAGGATTGAATGCGGATAAGCGGAATTTGGGAAAGAAAAAAGTATCCTTCGTTGTTCTTAATCCAACTGGTGTATAGGTCAGCAGGATGACTCATGGCAATGGGAACATGGTTGGTTCCCGAGGTACTTTCAATGGTTATCCAATAGGGCGTATTGGCTTGCAGTACAACAGTGTCTGCAAAGCTTAAATATTGAAATTTGGCCTGTTCTCCAAGTGCATTCAGTTGATTGGTTGCGATACTGACAATTGGAGTTTCAGCCATGAATTGAGTCACCAATGAGTCTCCATAATTGAACGAATGGATTTTCCCTCTGATGGTTGCATTAGGATCCGCGTTACTTCCAATGGCAACGGCTATTGCAGATACAGGCATGTTATAGGTGGGAAGAAAAACATTTCCCAATTCAAAAATATTGTTCCAAAAAAGTTCAGACCCCTCATAAGCAGCATTGACAATGCCGCGATCTCTTGCTAACACGCAAGGTGAAATTCTGAAATGTGCAGTGTCTTTGTTGTTGACTTCAGATGCTTCCATCTCATTTTGAAGTGTGCGGTAATAGAGAGAGTAGTTTCCTGTATCCTGGGCCATGGCAAATTGCCCAGCTCTTATTTCAGCAGTACTTCCAACGGGCAGCGTAATTGGATCAGTGGTTGTTCCATTGTACAATAATGTGTTGGTTGCATCAGAATACAACTGGGCATTCAATGCGCAACCCGTTTGAGCTAATCCGCCCCAATTTTCAATTTGTGCACTGAATTTTAAAGTCGGTGACATCGGTGCTGGGTAAATACTGTATTCCATCCACTCAAAGCCAGTAGGGTGGGATGGATCTAAGAAATCAAAATCACCGTAAGTTGTTGAATTGATTTTAAGGTCGTTTGCGGAAACTTGAACGACTCGGATATCATCCAACATCCAGAAATAATAAAGTCCTTCATAGACAAAACGGAAACGAACATCGCTGTTTCCACAAATGTTGCTTCCCAAATAAATTCTTTTGTTCTCTGCATTGGCAGAAGATGAGGCCAATGGAATGATATTGGAATAAAGTAGCGACCAATTGCTTTGGTTGACGCTCACTTCTACTCGTGTGTTTCCTTGATAAAACCGAACGTATTGTTCCCATTCCAATGCGGCGTATTGAACGCTGCTCAGGTCTATGCTGTTCGCAGTGAGATGAGCCAAATGTGGTCCAGGAACAGGACCCGTTCCAAAGTTGGCAGCTACACAGGGTAGGGCATCATTGTCCCAATAGTTTGAATCAAAAATGATGAATCCATTGCTTTGCGTGGTGCTATTCATGGGCTCTCCCATGAAGTTGATGGTGCATGCCCCCCTAGAGCCTATTGTATTGTCGGGCATTGTGTTTGGGCCACGGTATTCCCAGCTGGCTCCATTGGCTTCCTCATTAATCCAGTCAGCAGGAATTCCATTTGCAAAATTTTCTTGCCAAATGATGACATCCTGACCTGTTGTAAAAAAATACAGCGATATGAAAGAAAAAGTGAGCAGTGATTTATACATTGTTTTCATCATGTGAAGTTTGGGCTATGGTAAGAATAAAATTTTCTTGCTGTAAGCAATGGACAATAAAAGTAATGCATTTGACTTTATCCAATTGATACTGGATGGAAATCTTATCGTCGGTTGCTTGAAAAGGCAGAGCAATGAGATCATGGCTGAAATCAACACCATGCCCATAAAACTTGTAAATGGCCTCCTTGGCTGACCAAAGCATGAGATGCCTTGAATCTTCAATATCGTTGGTTAAAAATGACAATTCGTTGGGATGACAGTATTTATTTCGCACTCTGAAAATACTTGGATGTGGGGTTTGGAGATCAATGCCAAAGGGTTTATCAGACCAGGCAAAGCAACCCCATCCGTTGGAATGACTAATGCCGATAATTGGTATTCCGCTGGCGAGGTGTGGTTTCCCCATGGGGTCTTTGACAATATCATCCCAAGACCAGGGGATGGGAATAAGTGCGGCGATAATATCAAATTCAGCTTGTCTATGCGGATGAAGTCTTTGATCTCGGGCAGGATGATCAATTATTGGCGCAGGTTGCTCGCTTGACCACAATCTGATATGAACGTCAGATATTATTAATTCCTTGACCATCAAAAAGATTCCATTTTTGTTGAGCGTTTTAACTCCATATCTTTGTATAAAATTAAAATCATATGTTAACTGAAACCAAGATGAACTACAAAGTTAAGGACATGGGACTTGCCGAATGGGGTCGCAAAGAAATAAAATTGGCAGAAGCTGAAATGCCAGGATTGATGTCATTGCGCCATGAGTTTGGTGCGAGTAAGCCATTGCAGGGCGCACGCATTGCAGGATGTTTGCACATGACCATCCAAACAGCGGTTTTAATTGAGACTTTGGTAGACTTAGGGGCGGATGTTTCTTGGAGTTCTTGTAACATATTCTCAACGCAAGATCACGCCGCTGCCGCTATTGCTGCTGCCGGTATTCCAGTTTATGCTTGGAAGGGAATGAATGAGGAAGAGTTTGATTGGTGTATCGAGCAAACTTTGCACGCTTTCCCAGAAGGACAATCTTTGAACATGATTTTGGATGATGGTGGCGATTTAACCAATATGGTGTTTGATCGTTATCCTGAATTGGTTTCAGGTATCCGCGGAATTTCTGAGGAGACAACCACAGGTGTTTTGCGTTTATATGACCGCGAGAGAAACGGCAGCTTGTTGTTACCAGCGATCAACATCAATGACAGTGTGACCAAATCAAAATTTGATAACAAATACGGTTGTAGAGAATCTTTAGTAGATGCCTTGAGACGTGCAACAGATTTGATGATGGCAGGTAAAGTAGCCGTTGTTGCTGGATATGGTGATGTTGGAAAAGGATCAGCGGATTCTTTGAAGAACGCCGGAGTTCGTGTGATTGTGACTGAAATTGACCCCATCTGCGCTCTTCAAGCCGCCATGGAAGGTTATGAAGTGAAGAGAATGGATACCGCCATTGCAGAGGCAGACATTATTGTAACAGCAACAGGAAATCACCAAATCATCGTTGATCGTCACTTCAAGAACATGAAACACAACGCAGTTGTGTGTAACATTGGCCACTTTGACAATGAAATTGACATGGCCTGGTTGAACGACAATTACGGCAATACCAAGGATACCATCAAACCACAAGTGGACAAGTACACCATAGACGGCAAAGATATTATTGTTTTGGCTGAAGGACGTTTGGTAAATTTGGGATGTGCTACCGGTCATCCATCTTTTGTCATGAGTAATTCATTCACCAACCAAACTTTAGCTCAATTAGAATTGTGGCAGAACCATGATAAATACGAGAACAAAGTATATGTATTGCCCAAGCACTTGGATGAGAAAGTAGCTCATTTGCATTTGGCCAAAATTGGAGTAGAATTGGAGGTTTTGACCACGGAACAAGCTGAATACATAGGAGTATCAGTGGAGGGTCCATTTAAGAACGACCAATACAGATATTAATCAGTTTTTCAAATGAAAAAGGCCCGAAAGGGCCTTTTTTTTTGATGCATCGTGTAGTTTTGCGCTTGTATAATCTACGCTTATACTCATATGAAAAGACTTTACAATTTAATGGACAGGAGAGTCCTAAAGGCGCAGATGGCCCTGGATAACATCCCAAGAACCACAGTTTCCTTTTATAAGTATTTTAACATTCAAAATCCATCGGAATTTAGAGATGCTTTTTATCAAAAAGCACAATCATTGGGGGTATTAGGCCGTGTATATATCGCATCGGAAGGAATCAATGCCCAGGTCTCTGTGCCGACAGTAAATTTCGAAAGTCTCAAAACGTTTTTGTATTCCATCGCGGCACTTAATCAAGTAAGATTGAATACCGCGGTGGCCGATGATTCCCATAGTTTTTATATGCTTAAGGTCAAACTTCGAAAAAAAATTGTTGCAGATGGTTTGGATGACGACTCTTTTGATCCTGCCAATACGGGGGAGTATTTGAGCGCTCAGGCCTTTAATGAAATCACGGATAATCCCAACACGATATTGGTAGATATGCGCAACCATTATGAAAGTGAGGTGGGCCATTTTGATGGAGCAATTCTACCAGATGTTGATACATTTAGAGAGGAATTACAAGTGGCAGAGGATTTATTGAAGGACAATAAAGAGAAGAATCTGGTGATGTACTGCACAGGTGGAATTCGATGTGAAAAAGCCTCTGCCTATATGAAACATTTGGGCTTTAAAAATGTCTATCACTTGGAGGGCGGCATTATCAAATACGCTAGGGACGCAAAGAGCCAGGGATTGTCGAATAAATTTAAGGGGGTCAATTTTGTATTTGATGAAAGATTGGCTGAAAGAATTTCAGATGATGTCATCGCCCAATGCCATCAATGCGGTTCTCCTTTTGATGTGCACACCAATTGCGCCAATTTGGGCTGTCACATTTTATTCATTCAATGCCCAACTTGCAAGGAGAATTATAGCAATTGTTGTTCAGAAGCTTGTAAAGATGTTATTCAGATGCCCATTGAGGAGCAAAGAAAAATTAGGAAAACCCAACAGCAAAAGAGAAACGTCTTCAAAAAGGGCCGTTTTGGGAATTTGTAATTTTTTTTGATATTTGGTCAAATTGAATTAAATTGCCGACAATTCATCATATTATGAAAAATATTTTCGCTTTTTGTATTGCTATCTTAACTCCTTTTGTTGTGATGGCACAGTCATTTTCACCAACGGCAATTGTCTCCGCAGGCAATGCCGCAAACGTCAATGGAACATATGTTTCATGGAGTGTTGGTGAAACGTTTGTTACAACCTTGTCAGGTGGTGATATTATCCTGACCCAAGGCTTTCAGCAACCAGAACCAGACAACGATTTGGACAACGACGGATTCACGGCTGATGTTGATTGTGATGACAATAATCCAGATATCAATCCTTCAGCTGCTGAGCTTTGTGATGGTATTGATAACAATTGTGATGGAAGCATCGATGAAAATCTAGCCACAACCTATTATGCTGACGTCGATGGAGACGGATACGCAGGGTTTAACAATACGCTAGATACTTGCGCAATGCCAGTTGGCTACAGTGAGGAGCCAACAGATTGCAACGATGACGACGCGCTCATCAATCCGGGAGCTGATGAAATATGTAACCAAATTGATGACAACTGCAATGATGCCATCGACGAAGGTCAAGGTTCAGTTTTCTTCGCTGATTTGGATGGTGATGGATATGGTGATGCTGGTTCTGTCATTGAGGCTTGTGAGCTTTCTGCAGGACTATCGAATGATGCCGGAGATTGTGATGATAACGATGTGAACGTAAATCCTTTGGCCGAAGAAATTTGTGACAATGGAATTGATGACAACTGTGACGGAGTTCAACCCAATTGCAATGTTCAAGGATGTACAGATAATACAGCTTGTAATTTTGATCCATTGGCCAATGTGAACGATGGATCTTGTATTTATCCTGCGCAAGATTACTTGAATTGTGATGGCGCATGCTTAAATGATACAGATCAAGATGGTGTTTGTGATGAGTTGGAGGTATTGGGTTGTACGGATGATATGGCCTGTAACTACAATGTAGAGGCTACGGATAGCGACAACTCATGTACTTATCCAGAGAGTGATTTTGTAGATTGTTTTGGAACATGTATTAATGATACAGATCAAGATGGTGTTTGTGATGAGTTGGAGGTATTGGGTTGTACGGATGATATAGCCTGTAACTACAATATAGAGGCTAC
>CANNHA010000059.1 GCA_947504275.1 Flavobacteriales bacterium | reverse complement strand
ATTTGAATAAAATCAGTGGCCCGTTGCTGGACAGAATCGATTTACATGTTGAAGTAACACCCGTTGCTTTTGATGAACTAACAGCACACGCAGAAGTTGAGGGTTCAGAAAGCATCCGCAACCAAGTCATTGCCGCGCGTTGTATTCAGTTACAACGCTGCAATATGCCCAATGCCAATTTACAGAGCCAAGAACTGAAAAAACACGCAGCCTTGGATTCTGCATGTCAATCGATTCTTAAAACAGCCATGGAAAGACTCAAATTGTCCGCCCGATCCTATGACCGAATCATCCGTGTGGCGCGCACCATTGCTGATCTTGAAGCATCTCCTAAAATACAGTCCCACCACATTGCAGAGGCCATCAATTACCGAAGTTTAGACCGGGAGAATTGGTCGGGATAAGCTTTTGATGTACCTTTCCGCAATGCGCCAAGAAGACGTTCATATCGAAAATTGGGATTGGAACAATTTGGAAAAACACTACCCTGCTTTTTTCAAATTGTATGTGGAAAATACACAAGGTCATGAAAATGAAAAAGTCATTTCATTGGCCTACATTCAAAAAAAAGCAGAACAACTTCCCGCGCTATTTGAAAACAAGCAAATTATTTTTTTTGCAGCAATTGTGCAAAATCAATTGGTTGGATTCCTTTGGGCCTATCCAAGAACCTTCATTGAAACTCCCCGAATTTGTATCAATGCCATTATTGTCGACGAAAAATTTCGTGGAAATAAAATAGGTGAGGAGTTGATGGGATACCTTGAGTCACTTGCAAGTTCGATGGGCATTTCGGAGATTGATGTTGCTACCGCAGCATTTAAACAAAACACGATTGATTGGTATCAGCGTTTAGGCTATTTACCTGAGCGCGTTCAACTTTTCAAAAAAATATAACCATGCTCTGGGGTTTCACATTACGCACGAGAATCTACCTATCCATGCTGGCCATCTTGGCGTTGGCATTTTTGGTTACCGGTATTGTTGCCATATACAGCGACATCGAGCAAAACAAAGCTTTTAAGCAAGAGGCTTTGGAGCGTAAAGAGAAATCAGTTCGCGCATCTCTCGACTACTTCTTGATTCATGAAGGCGGACACATGTCTCCGGATAGTGTCGCCTATAAATTTGCGGATAAAATCTGTGAGTTGGCTGATGTGCACCAAATGTTCATCGGACTATTTGATCTGCGCGGTGAATACCTCATCTCCAACAACAGTGCGTACCTAGACTCCCTTCAAATTCCAGCCATTGTTCCACAACCCATATTGAAAAGCATTCAGAACGGTTATGACAAAAAACTTCTTTTTGACGAGTATCAACATGAAGGTTACACTTTGGCCTATTGGCTTTTCAGTGATATAGATGGGCACCCCATCGCCATCATTGCCATGGACTATTCCAATGCTGATGAAGAATCCAAAGATGTCAAAGATTTTCTTTTGGGTGTTTCTGGTTCATACCTCATTCTTTTCTTTGTTGCTGCAGTCATTGCATTCATCCTTTCCCGGTACATCACACGTTCTTTAAGAACCATTGCGCAACGGATGAAATCCACTGACCTCTCGCAAAATTTTGAACCACTCCATTGGGAATACCAAGATGAGATTGGGAACCTTGTTGTAGAATACAACAAAATGCTTTCTGTTCTTAAAATCAGCGCAGACCAACTCGCCGAAAAAGAACGTGAAGGAGCCTGGCGCGAAATGGCGCAACAAATTGCGCATGACATTAAAAATCCATTGACTCCTATGCGGCTTCGTGTGCAGCACCTGAAAAGGCAATTTGACAATGAAGACAAAGCGCAATTTCAATCACACCTTTTGGTTTTTATTCAAACCATGACAGAACAAATTGATGCGTTGGCCAACATTGCCAATACATTTAGTCAACTTGCCCGCACTGAAACTTTGGAAATGGAGAGAATATCACCTGAGATATTCTTCCTATCATTAACCACTTTTTACAAAGATGAAGATTGTTCCATTGATGTATTTGTCAGCAATCCAAATGTGTCCATTTCTGCCAATCACAATGCCTTGCACCGCATTGCCACCAACCTCATCACCAATGCCATTCAAGCCAAAAAAGACGGAGTCAATATGCACATTGACATTAACATAGGTCAGCACTTTGGAAAAGTTTTTGTTGTTATTCAAGACAACGGACAAGGAATTCCTGAAAGTATGATGGGACAACTTTTTCAACCCAAATTCACCACCAAGAAAACAGGTTCAGGCTTGGGTTTGGCCACTGCAAAGGCATTGATGGAAAAAATGAATGGACAAATTTTGTGCAAAAGCAGAGATCAGATTGGAACCCGGTTTTATTTGGTTTTTCCTATTGTTGCAACTGAGTAGGGTAAATAATCGGACGAGAAGGTGCAGCGTCCATCGCAAAAGCCGGAGGTTGTATATAAAGACAATACAAACCGTCTACAATTTCGTTGTCTACAAATATCATTTCTGAGATGGTGGCCTCTGTCCTGATGTTGGCCGGGTAACCCCAATAGGCATGGTGACAGGCCAAAGCACCACCATCCTCTTCCCTATCTACACTAGGGAGATCAACCAATAAATGCATTACACCCAATCTATTTAACTCTTCGCCTACCTTGGATTCCAAATATGGAAAATTGGTGCTGCTATAATTCCTGGATTTTTTATCATCACCATTGGGAAGTGTTCTGATGATCAACGCCAAAGGCATGTGTGTCTCTACTTCCTTTTGAATTTGTGACCAGCGGACAATACTGTCTTTTCCCCCCATTTCTGGTATTATTGTAATCAATAAGGCATGCGCACAATAGGGACCTTTCCAATTGGAAATGGGGTATTGCTTTGGATCAATGTGTCCATAAGTTTCTGTATGGGTTCCATGGCCATGGGGGTTGAAAAAAACATTGAAGAAATTCACTTTGCCACCCTGCTCAATGCTACCCACAAAGCCATTCTCCATAACAGGAGAAATCACTGGCGAGTCCACGTACCAAGCTCTAGGTCCATTTACAGAAAGTGGAATGGCCAAATCCTGTGGTGATGAAAAATCGGCCTCCCAATTTTTTCCCTGATGGACATAACTCAATTTCATGGCGCAATAAAAGGAAGGGCGTTCACGGGTTGTCCTGAATGCCAAAGTTCAAAATGCAAATGGGGAAACTTTTGACCATTGGTTGGTTCACCCACACTGCCCAACAAATCACCTGCAAAAATCAAATCACCAACTCGGTGCGTAACTTGATTCAAATTTCCATAAACGGATACCCAACCATCGCCGTGGCTCAATACCATTTGGTAAGATTGCTTACCCATTGGCATAACGCTCAGGACCCTGCCATCTGATACACCAGAGACGGGGGTTCCAACTGGAGACCAAATGTTTACGCCGTATTCCGTTACTCCTTTATTACTTAATATCTGACCTTTTAAAGGAATCACAAACGCTTGTCTCGAAAATACCAGCGGTCGCTTGGATTTTTTGCTGCGCATCTCAGTATCAAACAATGAATCTGCTTCTGTCCACTCCAACTTGGTGGTCTTCATTTCAGAAGTATCCACCGCATGGCGCACGATATCACCCGCCAAAATGGTTTGCACACTTTGCAAATATGCTTGGTTCTGCTTCAAAGCCCTGCTCAATGAATCCGCCTTGATTCGGGCATCGCGCGCTTGTTCCCTGTACTCAATGTCAACATATCCCGGGACCAAGTACACCTTCAATGGAGTAAAGGCCACCAAAAGATAAATAATAAAACCAAACACCAACAGCAAACCGCCAAACATCACAATGACGTTCATAGGTGTCAATGAATAACTGAACCGCTCCTCAAAGGTGTTTTCATTGAGCAAGGTTAGCCTAAACCGAGACTTCAGTTTCTTGAGCAATTTTCTCCTTCTTGGTCGGCGTTCTCTTTTCATTGAAAATTTCAGAATTACTACAAATTAAAGCATGAAAATGAAATAAATTTGGACTTTTAGGGTTTTATCCAATTTTAATGACCAAAAGAAACTTAGCCTATCCACTACCCGTCATCATTTTGATGATGGTACTTTGGGCGTGCACCAATAAAAAGGATGGCGTTGCTTACAGAGCCTACCACAATACCACGGCGCATTACAACGGTCACTTCAATGCGGATCAAGCCATGTTGCAGGCGGAAACAAAAATTCGCTCCAACACCATAGAAGACTATGACAGTATTCTCTCTGTGATCGCATTGGGAAGCCCCGAAGGCGCTCAAGCAGCGCTAGAAGATTTAGAAAGAGTTATTGCCAAAACAGAAAAGGTAATTAAAAAACACACCATCACAGGTGAGCAAAAAAAGAGCATTAAAAAACCATACTACAACAAATGGATTGACGAGAATTACATCCTTCTCGGAAAAGCTCATTATTACAAAAAAGAATATGACGTAGCTGAAAAACTGTTTCAGTTTGTTTACAAGAAATACACGGATCCCAATGCCATTGCGATGGGTGCCGCTTGGCTCTCTATCAGCTTGATGACCCAAGAAGAGTTTAGCAAGGCCATTCAAATTTTGTCCAAAGAAGAATTGAACCCAACGGCCTTAGATCCCAAAACAAAAGTGTTTTATCACTCTACATTGGCTGAGCTTTACATCAAAACCAAAAAATGGGACAAAGCCAAAGACCAGCTCAACAGCGCCATAACCGCAACCAAAAAGAAAAAAGAAAAAGCACGTCTTTTCTTTGTCTTGGGGCAAGTTTATGAGCACCTAGAAGAATACAGCAGTGCACAAAACCAATACCTGAAAACACTAGACTCCAAACCCAATCCAGAACTGGAATTTCAAGCCAAAATGAAAAAAGCGCTCAATGCCATCCGCAATGGATCAAGCGCGCTCATTGCCCGTCAAGAGCTTTTGGAAATGTTGGAGAACATCAAATACAGTGATTACAAAGACCAAATTTATTTCACGCTTGCCCTTATGGAGCAAGAGCAGGGCAATGAGGCTGAGGCCAAAAAGTTGTACAATAAGTCCATTCGTTCTAGTAAAAAAAATAAAAAGCAAAAAGGAAAATCATTCCTGAATCTGGCAGACCTACATTTTGAAGATCAGGAATACGTCTCAGCCCAGAGTGCTTATGATAGCACGCAAAAATTGATTGACCCCAAACACCCGAGAATTGAAGAGGTCAAAGGAAGAGCCAAAAGCCTTACTGAATTGGTCTCCTATCTCAATGCCATTGAAAACGCAGACAGCCTGACCAGAATTTGCGCACTTGATCCTCCAGCACAGCTGAATGAGATGAAAAAAGTGCGCGAAATTTTAATTGCCAAAGAAGAAGCCAAAAGAGCTGAAGAGGCCCGATTGGCCGCTGAAAGACAAGCTGAAGCGCTGGCCAACAGCATCCCAGGCGGATTTTGGTGTTATAATAAAGAACAACGAACCAAAGGATATGAGGAGTTCATTTCTTACTGGGATGAACGACCATTGAAAGACAACTGGCGACTCAACAGCAAGTTGGCGCAAATGAATGACATCCCCGATGAGCGGCCCAATTCAACCGCCGAAGGAACTGAAAGTACAGACAACAGCGCAGAAAAAAGCGTAGCTACTGCAGACGACTTGTGGTTGACATTGCCCTGTAAAGATGACAAAGCAATGAAGGCACTTATTGTTGGAAGGGAAGAAGGTTATTATAAAGCGGGATTGGTATACAAAGAAGATTTGAATGACCCATCCAGCGCGATTCAGATTTGGGAAAAATCCATCACTGCATTAAAAGACAACGATTACACCCCTTTGACTTATTACCAGATTTACCGTACTTACTGGAACATAGAGCAACTGGGAAGCGGAAAAATAAAGTCTTGCGCAACTTGTAATTCAACCCATTGGGGAAATCAAATCAAACAAAAATATCCAGGCTCGGAATGGGCAAGATTTGTTGAAGATCCCAACGCAAAAGATGAAAATGAGGTCAAGAAAGCCAATGAACTCGCTGGGTATGAAGAGGTATATCAATTGTACGCCAAGCGCTACTATCCAGAGGCCATGACGGCTTGCAATAAAGTGCTGCGCGAAGATTCAACAAACCACCTCATTTGCAAATACAAAATTTTAAGAGCAGTATGTGTTGGGTATGTTGACGCCATGGCCGGGCTCAATGACCAATACCAAGAGGCTTTAAAAGAAGTAAT
The DNA here is from genome assembly GCA_947504275.1 of Flavobacteriales bacterium. GTDB lineage: Bacteria > Bacteroidota > Bacteroidia > Flavobacteriales_D > Sanyastnellaceae > CAMCTV01. Next base: position 9,718 of record CANNHA010000059.1, on the reverse strand, counting down.
CAAAGATTGCCCCGGTTCACCTGAAGCCGAAAAGGCACAAGAACTGTTGATGCCTTTTGCTCCTAAAACCGAAAAAGCCACAGAGGCCACACCAGCTCCCGTTGCTGAGGTGAATTTCCAATTTGACGAGAGGGCTGAACATTATTTTGCCATTGAAATTCCTCTGAGCACGCCAAATATCAATAGCTACAAAGCCATCATGGCAGACTATACACAAAAGTTTTACGCATCCAATAACCTGACGGTAACAGGTAACATGCTTAATCCTGAGACCCAATTGTTGATGACCAAAAGTTTCAAAAAACTGGCTGACGCTCAAGATTTTATGAGTACCTTCGCATTGAACACCAATGAAGTAAAAGAAATTCACGAAAAACAGTTCCAGTATTTCTTGATTTCCAAACAGAATTATGTTCAGTTGTTTAAGATTAAAAGTTTAGACAGTTACAAGCAATTTTACCAAGAAAACTATCCGAAATAAAATGAAAATGTCAAGAACCCCTGAAAATCCGGTGGAAACTTCCATCAATCGTATTGTAGAAGGAACATCTATCAAAGGTGATATCAAATGTGAAAGTAACATTCGCATCGATGGAATTTTTGTAGGCGATTTGATTACCAAAGGTCGTTTGGTAGTGGGGCCCAATGGTAAAATTGAAGGCAATGTAACCTGTCAAAACGCTGAATTGGAAGGACAAATCAAAGGAAAAATTCAGGTTCAGCAATTGCTTACTTTGAAATCTACAGCAAAAGTAGACGGAGATATGGTTACGGATAAATTGGCTATTGAGCCAGGTGCAACCTTCACAGGAAACTGCAGCATGGGTAACAAAATAAAGGACATCAAAATAGATGTTCCTCAGGATGCCAAAGCCGCCGTTTAACACCAGTTTCTTAAGATATGCTGGTATGGCCAGTCAAATGGCCATTATCATTTTGGTCTTTGTTGGTATAGGTCGTTATCTGGATGGGGAAAATGGAAAGACATATACCCTCATCGGATCCATACTGGGTGTCGGCCTATCCTTGTACTCCGTTGTTAAATCGCTCATGAAACAGCAATGAAAATCAATCCCATTACAGCCGTTTATCTCACCTTGTTTTTGTGCGCTATTGTATTCTTCATTCAACCGCTCCAATGGCTATCTGAAAGCGTGCAGTGGGCATTGATTGGTTTTATTGGCACCTTTGGATTAATTACCTGGTTCTTTTCTAAAAGCATGTCACAAGCCAAATCTGGCAAAGTATGGATCAACCAGTTCCTGGCCTCTATCGCGATAAAAATGTTTACCACGTTGTCTTATTTGACTATTTTTCTTTATGTCAATAAAGATTGGGAAACTGCGCAGAAATTACAATTGGCCATTGGCGCTTTTGTCGTGTACATTGCCTACACGATACTTCTAGCAGGCAACAAACCTAGCGCCGAATAAATCTATTCCTAAATCGCAGCACCACAATTATTGCGGCTGCATCAAACAATAGATCCAACAATTCCCCTGATCGATATGCAGTCAGCGAGGTCTGCATGATTTCCAAAAGCACGGCATAGGAAATCAACCCCAAAAACAATTGAATATTCCCTGGGACTGCCCGCCAAGGAAACAACAGCCACAATAAAGTTAATCCACCAAACAAGACAAAATGAGCAACCTTGTCTAACCCAATGATATCTGACCAATCCCAGGCATCGTTGCCAGGCACATGGACCAAGTGAAGGACCAAAACAAAAAAGGTTGCTATTGGAGCAACCTTATTATTTCTCAGAAAAGAAAACATTCGTTACAAAGAAGCTTCGTATGCCGCAGCGTCCATTAAGCCACTCAAATCTGCACCAGCGTCCAACTTCACTTTGATCATCCATCCCTCTCCATAAGGATCTTCATTGACCAATGCGGGATTGGCCTCCAAACCAGCATTCACTTCCAATATGGTTCCTTTTACTGGCATAAACAAATCAGAGACTGTTTTTACTGCTTCTACTGTGCCAAACACAGCATGCTCATCCAATGACTCACCTTCAGTTTCTATTTCAACAAATACAATATCACCCAATTCACCTTGCGCAAAAGCGGTGATTCCTACTGTTGCTACATCACCGTCGATACGAACCCACTCGTGATCTTTGGTATACTTTAATTCTGTTGGATAGTTCATAAAAATTTTCGTGTGGGGTAAAAATAGGACATTATCTTCGAAGTCACTGCGAATACCGCAAAAAAATATGAATTCATTTTTGAAAAATCAAATGGGCATTACTTCTATTCTCTTGTTGGCTTTGATTGGCCTTTTGGCGGGTATCATCAGCGGTTTTGTTGGAATTGGCGGAGGTATGATTATGGTTCCTGCCATGATTTATTTTTTCCAATACAATCAATTCCAAGCACAAGGAACCAGCCTAGCTGTTTTAATGATGCCTGTTGGGATTTTTGCGGTGGTGAATTACTACCAAGCAGGCCACATACAATTCATTCCCGTATTTGCCATTGCATTGGGGTTTGTTGTTGGCGCTTTTTTAGGCAGCAAATGGGTTTTGGGGATGGATATTCAAAAAGTAAAATTGGTATTTGGACTTTTCATGTTCCTGATGTCCGCAAAAATATCTTGGGACGCTTATCAGAAAATTACATCATTCCCAGAACCTGCGGAAACAAAAAAGGAGGTCTGATGACCCCCTTTTCAATATTCAAAAGCAAAATTATTTTTTACCTTTCTTAGCTACTTTCTTTGCTGGCTTTGCAGCAGGTTTAGCAGCCTTCTTTGCCGGCTTAGCGGCTGGTTTAACAACCTTCTTTGCTGGCTTAGCTTTCTTTGGTTCTTCTTTAACCTCGATAGCGCTATCCAACAATTTAGATGAGCTCATGTTAAATACTTGAGCAATTTTCTCTAAGGTCAACAAAGTGATGTTGCGGCCTCTTTCGATACGGTATGCGTTGGACTTATCCAATCCAACTACATCTCCAAATACCTCTAAGGTCATTTTTTTCTTCTTGCGAAGAGCACGGATACCTGCTCCAATAGAAGCCAAGTAAGCCTTTTCATTAAATTTTTGAGCCATTTTGTTTTTTGTTTTCGGTTACAACATACAAAGATATAAATATTTCATTATGATACAACTATTTTTCCCACTTGTCCACTGCTACAGTGGCCAGCGCGTTACCAATAACGTTGGTTGCAGAACGACCCATATCCAACAAATGATCAACTCCCAACAACAACACGAGACCAGCCTCCGGTATGCCAAAAGTGGCTACTGTTCCCGCTATCACCACCAATGAAGCCCTTGGCACACCGGCAATTCCCTTGCTAGTTATCATTAAAGTCAACAGCATGGTTACTTGATCACCAAATGACAATTCAATGCCGTATGCTTGTGCAATGAACAGGCTCGCAAAAGTCATGTACATCATACTGCCATCCAAATTGAAGGAATAACCCAATGGCAATACAAAACTGACAATTCTGTTTCTGCAACCAAATCGCTCCAGCTGTTCCAGCATTTTTGGATAAGCTGCTTCACTGGATGCTGTAGAAAAAGCCAACAACAATGGTTGTTTTAAATGACTAAGCAATACCTTTATTCTTGACTTTAATAACAACCAACCTACACCAATCAAAATCAACCAAAGCAGAGCCAATCCAGAGTAAAATTCACCAATGAAAGTGGCGTAGGTGGCCAAAACCCCGATTCCCTTCTTTGCTATAATGGCCGTAATGGCTGCAAAGACAGCAAAAGGAGCAACGTACATCACAAATGTGGTAATTTTAAGCATCACGTGTCCTATGGCGTCCATGGCCTTAATAAGACCATCTGCCTTCTCTCCCATGGAGGCGGCACCAACGCCAAACAACAAAGCAAAAATGACAATCTGCAGAATCTCATTCTTAGCCATCGCATCGAAAACACTTGAAGGGAAAATATGGGTAACAAATCCCTTCAATGTGATGGCTTGATGCTCCAATCCGATGCTTGCCGATTGGTCCGGCATTTCCAATTGAAGTTGGTGACCCGGCTGATACAAGTTCACCAATACCGCACCCAATGCCAATGAGATCAAAGACGCCGAAAAAAACCAAAGCAAGGTTTTCCCACCTATTCTACCTACGGCCTTAAGGTCGCCCAATTTGGCCACTCCCGCTACCAAAGTAGCAAAAACCAAAGGCGCAATAATCATCTTGATCAAACGTAAAAACACCTCAGTGAAAATGCTTAACACTTCTAAAATCTGAGCCAAGGTGCCATCCATTTTGGATTCTCTATTGGCATTCGATACAACAATCTCCTGCAAATCCACTTTCTTATCGTGCGACCATTTCAACGCAGCATCGTATTTCTGCTCTGCTGTTAAAAGTGTATCCTTAGCAATAATCTGAAGATCAACATTGGTGTCTTTGTCAGCCTCACTCATCTGTTGAGAAATTTTTTTCCAAGCTTCTGCCTTTGTCAGGGGGCTAGATGGCGGATATGAAACGTTTAACCAGGCGCCAAAAACGATGCCCAAAAGAAGTGCAATAAAAATCCACTGAGTAAGATTGATCTTTTTCATTCGTGAGTACAATATCCCACGAATATAGGTCAATAAGCGCGCTGGTTGCGACCCTCCATGTAATTTATGAAGGCCTGATTCACCACCTTATTTCCGCCAGGTGTTGGATAATTACCTGTAAAATACCAGTCCCCTTGATGGTGCGGACAAGCCTGGTGCAACCCTTCTATGCGCTGATAAATAATCTTGACTTTTGCCCTCAGGTCAGATGGTGTCAACAACTGCGCAATTTTATCATTGATCTCTTCAACGGTAAACGGCTCGTAGACTTCCTTTACATAATTCTTAACATGTTCTTTGAGCATATCCTTTTGATCCAAACACTTGCGGTAAACTACATCTAGGATGTTGGTGGATCCCTGTTCCTTGTGCAAAGCAACACAGGCTTGAAAAGCAATAAAATCACCCATCTTGGCCATGTCTATTCCATAACAATCTGGGTACCTAATTTGTGGCGCTGAGGAGACAATGATGATTGTCTTTGGAGACAACCGATCTAAAATTCTAAGTATTGATTTTTTTAAGGTAGTTCCTCTCACAATTGAGTCATCAATCACCACCAAATGGTCCTGATTGGGTACTACCGCGCCATGGGTAACGTCATAAACGGAAGACACCATCTCATCTCGTGCAGAGTCCTGGGTGATAAACGTTCTCAACTTAACATCCTTCAACACTATCTTCTCGATTCGGGTTCTGGTTAAAATAATTTTCTCTATTTCTTCCTTGTTTATTCCACTTCCCGCTTGTATCAGCTTCTCTATTTTCTTTCTGTTGTCTTCATCCTCCAGCTCCTTGATCATCCCATAAAAGGCGGTTTCAGCAGTGTTTGGAATAAAGGTGAAGACGGTGTTGTCCATGTCATGTTCAACAGCATCCAATATGGCCGGAACCACATTTCTTCCTAGCTGTTGGCGTTCTTTGTATATATCCTTGTCATTTCCTTTGGAAAAATAAATGCGTTCAAAAGAACAAGGCATTAACTCCTTTGGTTCTCTGATTTCTTTCAAAGATGTTTGCCCATCTTTCTTGATGATTAAGCCATACCCTGCAGGGATTTCATTGATATCATCCGCATCCACGTAAAACGCGCTTTGAATAGGCGTCTTTTCACTGGCTACAACAACTATTTCATCATCTTCATAAAAGAATGCAGGTCGGATGCCGTTGGGGTCACGCACAACAAAAGCATCTCCATGTCCAAACATACCCGCCATAGCATATCCACCATCCCACTCTCTTGAAGCGCGAGACAATACACGCTGCACATCCAGATGTTTGGCTATTAGATCTGAGATTTGCACATTGGAATAACCCTGGGACTTGAATCGTTCAAACAATATCTGGTTCTCCTCATCCAAGAAATGGCCTATCTTCTCCATGGCCGTCACCGTATCGGCTTTTTCTTTGGGATGTTGACCTAACTCCACCAACAATGAAAACAATTCATCTACATTGGTTAGATTGAAGTTCCCCGCCAGAACCAAGTTTCTTGTCATCCAGTTGTTCTGACGCAAAAAGGGATGGCAATTTTCAATACTATTTCCTCCAAAGGTTCCGTAACGCAAATGGCCCAAAAAAACTTCTCCAGTGAACGCAAAATTCTCCTTCAAATACGCACTGTCCTTGATCAATTCAGGATTGCTTTTTTCCAAATCTGAAAAGCGGGCCATAACCTTTGAAAACACATCCCTAATGGGCTGCGCATCATTGCTTCGAATGCGACTGATGTACTTCTTACCAGGATCAATATCAATCTTGATATTGGCCAAACCCGCACCATCTTGTCCACGGTGATGTTGCTTTTGCATCAACAAATACATTTTGTTGAGGCCGTAAAATGCTGTTCCGTATTTCTCGGTGTAAAATTGAAGAGGTTTCTTCAATCGTAAGAGTGCGATACCGCACTCGTGCTTGATGGCATCACTCATAGGGGAGTGTAAAATTTGCACACAAAGATAGACGGATACATCAGCGGCTTGAAATTATTTTTCATCTTCATGTGAAATAGCTAAGGCTGCTGCATCATACAAGAAAAAAGATGATGAAAACTACTACTACCCTATGCTTATTGTTGTGGCTATGTGCCACACTCCAAGCCCAAACACAAGGTGAAATATATGGTAATGTCAAAGATGCCAATCAAAAGGACGGACTTCCCGGTGTGGTGGTAACCATCGAGAATAGCGCAGGACACATCCCCTATGGCGGTGCTACAGACCTGGATGGTAAATTCCGAATCAGCGGTGTTGAACAGGGCACCTACAATGTTCGATTCCAAATGAATGGTAAAACCAGTATTCTCAAAACCAACGTTATCGTTAATCCTGATAAAATCACAGTGGTCAACGTTACCATGAGCGATTCAAGTTACATGGGAAGAGCTTTGGTGATTGAAGAGCAAGCCATTCCTCTGATTGATATCTCCGGAGGGACCTTACACACAATGACAGCCAAAGAAATGAAACACCTTCCCAGCGCACATGGCGGAAACATCAAAAACATTGTTGCGGGCATGCTCTCTGATGTAAAAACGGGAGGACGCGGAGAAGAGTTGTATTTTCGTGGCAGCCGAGCTGGAAGTGTTTTATACTTTATCGACGGTGTAAAAGTGAGAGAAAATGTCCCCAACATACCTTCTTGTGGAATTGCTTCCATATCTGTTTACACCGGAGGAGTTCCTGCAAGTTACGGTGACTGCACTGGGGGCGTTGTTGTTATCAATACCAAAAGTTATTTGCAAGAGTTTTACCTGAAACAAAAAGCCAATTTAGAATGAACAACCACAGACAAGAGGATTGGATTTTGTTGTACCAACAAAGCCCTACCCCTAATGCTTTGGGAGAAATCTTTAAGCACTGGGGGCATCTTGTCTATGGCGTTGCGCTGAAATACCTGGGAAATATTGAAGATGCTAACGATTGTGTTTCGGATATATTTGAAAAACTGTTGCTTCACATTCCACAAGAACCCATCCAAAATGGCGCTGCCTGGCTGCACACAGTAACCAAATTTCACTGTCTGATGAAAATACGCGCCAACAAAGCGCTGTACAAACAGCTAGAGACTTCAAGGTTACAATACTCCTCCGTTCATGAAATTGAAAACAGGCTCAATCAACTCGAAGAGCTTTTATTGACACTTAAGACACCGCAGAAACATTGCATCGAATCACTGTTTTTAAGACAACTTTCTTATGAGCAAATCACCCAAGAATTTGGGTACAGTTTCAATGAAATCAAATCTCATGTTCAAAACGGCAAAAGAAATTTACGACTTGCACTTGAAAAAATAGAAAACAATGAACGTTAATCCTCCCACATCACACGAGCTTTTTCTATTTTCCTCAGGGCAAATGGCTCAGACAAAAAGGGAATCTGAAATTAAGCAATGGCTTAAGGAAAATCCTTTTGGACAAGAAGCGCTGGAGGGTTTGGCTTTGGATCCTCAATGCCAAGGGCTCAAAACTCCTTCATTCTTAGAAAAGCCTAGTCCTAAAAAAGGTACCTACAAGTTTCATTTCTTGGGTTGGGGATTGGGCTTAGGATTTGGAGCGCTGTTGGCATTTTTACTCGTTCATCAACCAGAAGAGTTGTCTTTAAAATCAAACACAATTCAGCAAGACTCGCTTCAAAAAGAAACGATCAAAGAAAAAATCGATACTGTCCAACTCGAACATCAACAGCTCAAACCATCCACTTTATCACCCGATCAACAGCAAAAGACAGAGTTACCAGCCAAAGCGGAATCCAATTCTGAAAATGATCATGGTCCATTGGTTATAAAAGGACGTGATATCGTGCGTCCATTCAATCATGTATCTCAGCATGGGGGGGCACCTGGAGAGGGCTACATCAAACCGAATAATCCATGTATTGAAATCCTGGGTTACAGCGTTTATCCTTACAAAGAACGCCCTGTAAAGGAAGAAATTAACCTTCCTGGATTGCCAGCCAATGAAGGCGTGAGAGGATACTTCATTGCTGAACGGGTTCCTTATTTGAAGGCCATTGAAAAAGCCATTGAGAATTATCAAGAAAAAAATCCTGAAATCTGCATATTCATTTGCGAGGATATTCTCCTACAATATCCCAATGATATCAATGCGCTTTATCTAATAGGTCGTTGTCTTTTTGAAGAAGGGCTAATTGAACAATCCAGAACTTATTTCCAGAAAACATTGAAGCTCAACCAAGGTCGATTGAATGAAAAGGAGATAAAAGGATATCTGAACATTCCATAAAAAAAGGCGACATTGATGTCACCTTTTCAATTTTTCAAATTCCAATTATTCTACCGTTACAGACTTGGCTAGATTCCTTGGTTGATCTACATTACAACCTCTCATCACAGCAACATGGTAAGACAACAATTGCAATGGGATAACGGATATCAAAGGGACCAAACTGTCGTCTGACTTGGGTATTTCAATCACGTGATCAGCCAAATCCTTCACCACTTTATCTCCTTCTGTAACAATGGCTATGATTTTGCCCTTTCTGGCTTTGACCTCTTGAATATTGCTCACCACTTTCTCATAGCTTGCACCTTGCGTAGCAATAACAAAGACCGGCATATTCTCGTCAATCAATGCAATGGGACCATGTTTCATTTCCGCTGCAGGGTAACCCTCCGCATGGATATAAGAAATCTCTTTCAGCTTTAACGCACCTTCCAAAGCTACAGGGAATGAATAACCTCTACCCAAATAAAGGGCATTTGTGCTGTCCTTGTAGATGTCTGCTATTTTTTTTACCTCGTCATTGGTTTTTAAAACTTCTGCTATCTTCTCTGGCACAGAATTCAATTCTGCCATCAAGCGATTGAGGCGCTCTTGTTTCATCACCCCTCTGTGCATGGCAACAGAAAGCGCCAATAAATACAATACAGAAACTTGAGCGGTAAAGGCCTTGGTAGAGGCCACACCAATCTCAGGACCAGCGTGTGTATAAGCCCCACTGTGTGTGGCACGAGCAATACTAGATCCCACCACATTGCAAACACCAAAAATAAATGCTCCCTTGTCTTTGGCCATTTCAATCGCCGCCAAAGTATCTGCTGTTTCACCACTTTGCGAAATGGCAATCACCACATCGGTTGGATAAATCACTGGATTGCGGTATCTGAATTCAGAAGCATATTCTACTTCAACGGGAATGCGCGCAAACTCT